>CALBOV010000045.1 GCA_937896565.1 uncultured Salinisphaerales bacterium | reverse complement strand
TGCAGCAGCGCGGCGACCACCGAGGAGTCCACACCACCGGACAAACCCAGCAGGACCTTGCCGGCACCGACCTGTTCGCGAACCCGAACCGTCAGCGATTCGATGATGTTGCCGGGCTGCCAGGCGTTGCCGCAGCCACAGATGTCATGGACGAATCGACCGAGAATCCGCGCGCCCTGCACGGTGTGGGTCACTTCCGGATGGAATTGCAGGCCGTAGAAGCTGCGACCATCGTCGGCAATGCCGGCCACCGGCGCCGATTCCGTGCCGGCGACGACGGAGAAGCCGCTCGGCGGCGCCTCGACACGGTCGCCATGGGACATCCACACATCCAGCTGGGCGACCCCGTCGTTGGAGATCGCGTCCTCGATGTCATCCAGCAGGCGGCAGGCGCCGGTGCGGGCAACGCGCGCGTAACCGAACTCGCGCTTGTTGGACGGCACGACCCGGCCACCCAGCTCGGCGGCCATGGTCTGCATGCCATAGCAGATGCCGAGAATGGGCACGCCCATGTCATAGACCTCGGCGTCCGCCCTGGGGCCGTCGGCCACCGACGCCGTTTCCGGACCACCGGAAAAGATGATGCCCTTGGGCGAGAACCCGCGAATCTTCTCGGCGGTCCAGTCCCAGGGGTGAATCTCGCTGTAAACGCCCAGCTCGCGGACCCGGCGGGCGATCAGCTGAGTGTATTGCGATCCGAAATCCAGGATGAGGATCTTGTCGTCACTGGGCTGCATGCTGTTCTCGGTCGAGCGGTGATCGTTCGGGCCGGCGTCAGCCGTCCACGCGGTAGTTCGGGGCTTCCTTGACGATGGAAACGTCATGGACATGCGATTCACGCACGCCCGCTCCGGTGATACGCACAAAGCTCGCCCGGGTGCGCAATTCATCAACACTGCCGCATCCGGTGTAGCCCATGGCCGCGCGCACGCCGCCGATCAGCTGATGGACGATGGCGGACATTGACCCCTTGTACGGCACGCGACCCTCGATGCCCTCCGGCACGAGCTTTTCCAGCTCCTGGGTGGCGTCCTGGAAGTAGCGGTCCTTGGAGCCCTGCCCCATCGCGCCCAGCGAACCCATGCCGCGATAGGACTTGTAGGAGCGACCCTGGTACAGCTCGACTTCGCCCGGGGCTTCCTCGGTGCCGGCCAGCATGCCGCCGACCATGACGCAGTACGCGCCGGCCGCGAGCGCCTTGGCCATGTCGCCCGAGTAGCGGATGCCGCCATCGGCGATCAGCGGTACACCCTTGTTGCGCAGGGCCTCGGCAACATTGGCCACCGCGGTGATCTGCGGCACTCCGACACCGGCGACGATGCGCGTGGTGCAGATCGAACCGGGGCCAATGCCGACCTTGACCGCATCGGCGCCCGCGTCGACCAGTGCCAGCGCGCCATCGCCCGTGGCGATGTTGCCGCCGACGACCTGCAACTCCGGATAATGCGTCTTGACCCAGCGAACGCGATCCAGCACCCCCTGGGAATGCCCGTGCGCGGTGTCGACCACGACCAGATCCACGCCGGCCTCGGCCAGCGCGGCGACGCGTTCCTCGGTATCGGCGCCCGTGCCCACCGCGGCGCCGACGCGCAGGCGCTCGTGGCTGTCCTTGCAGGCGTTGGGAAAGTCGGTGGACTTCTGGATGTCCTTGACCGTGATCATGCCGCGCAGCTCGAAGGCATCGTTGGTCACCAGCACCTTTTCGATGCGGTGCTTGTGCAGCAAATCCATGACTTCCTGCTTGCTGGCGTTTTCGCGCACGGTGACAAGACGCTCCTTGGGCGTCATCACGCTGGTGACCGGCGCGTCGTAATGCGTTTCGAACCGCAGGTCGCGGCTGGTGACGATCCCGACGAGTTCGGTGCCGTCGACCACGGGCACGCCGGAGATGCTGTGCTTGCGCGTCAGGTCCAGCACCTGCTGAATCGTCGTCGAGGGCGACACGGTGATCGGGTCATTGATGACCCCGGACTCGAATTTCTTGACCCTGCGAACCTCGCGCGCCTGAAGCGCCGGCGACAGGTTCTTGTGGATGATGCCCAGGCCGCCTTCCTGCGCCAGGCTGATGGCCAGCCGGGCCTCGGTCACCGTGTCCATCGCCGCCGACAGCAGCGGGATGTTCAGACGAATCTCGCGCGTCAGCGGTGTCGTCAGATCGACCTCGCGCGGCAGGATGTTCGAGAAGGCCGGCGTCAGCAGGACGTCGTCGAAAGTGAGTGCCTCTTCACTCAGGCGCATGGCGAACTTCGGGTCGGAAGGGGCGCGTAGTATACGCCGCTGCGCAACCCCCTGAATGCCGAATCGCATGGACTCACACGACCAACGCGCCATCTTCACCGTCAGCCAGCTCAACCGCGAGGTTGGATTGCTGCTGCAACAGGGTTTCGGGCGCATCTGGGTTCAGGGCGAGGTGTCCAATTTGTCGATTCCGCGCTCCGGCCACTGGTACCTGAGCCTCAAGGACGCCGGCGCCCAGTTGCGCTGCGCGATGTTCCGCAACGCCAACCGGCTGCTGGGTTCCCCTCCGCGCGATGGCGACGAGGTTCTGGTGCGGGGACGGCTCGGTCTCTACGAGGCTCGCGGCGATTTCCAGCTCATCATCGAGCACATGGAGCCCGCGGGCGAAGGCGCGCTGCGTCTGCAGTTCGAGGCGCTCAAGCGCAAGCTGGCCGCCGAGGGGCTGTTCGACGCCGAGCGCAGGCGGCCGATTCCCGCCGAACCGCGCTGCCTGGGCATCGTCACCTCGGCAACCGGCGCCGCGCTGCGGGATATCCGCGCCGTGCTGTCGCGTCGCTGCCCCCTGATGGATGTGGTCGTTTACCCGACCCTGGTCCAGGGCGAGCGCGCCGCCGCCGGCATCGAGGACGCCATCGCCAGAGCCAACCTGCATGGCGTGGCCGACGTGCTGATCGTCAGCCGCGGCGGCGGATCGCTGGAGGACCTGTGGCCGTTCAACGAGGAACGCGTGGCCCGCGCCATTGTCGGCTCGCATATCCCGGTGATCAGCGGTGTCGGTCACGAGGTGGACACGACCATCGCCGACCTAGTGGCCGATCTGCGCGCGCCGACGCCATCGGCCGCGGCCGAACTCGCCGTGCCCGACCTGCGTGATCGCATGGCGGTTCTGAGGACGCTGTCCTCTCGGAGCAGGCGGGCGCTGCGCGCACTGCTGCAGGGCAGGCACCGGGAACTCGATGCCCTGCACCATCGCGTGACGCTGGCGCATCCGGGCCGACATCTGGAGCAGCGTGCCCAGCGCGTGGACGAACTGGCCGAACGGCTTCGGCGGCTCGCGCAGGGCCGGCTGGAGACCGGTTCACGGCATGTCGACGCCCTGCACGCCCGACTTCAGGGCCAGCACCCGCGGCAAGCTCTGCAACGCGCGTCGGTTTCGCTGGATCAGTGGAATGCGACGCTGACACGCGCGGCGAACCGAACCATGGACCGGCACCGCAACCGGATTGGCTCCCTGGGCCGCGAACTGGACGCGGTAAGCCCGCTGGCGGTGCTGAATCGCGGATTCGCCGTCGCGACCGATACGGATCAACGCGTGGTGCGCTCGATCGAGCAGGTCGCGACCGGCGACACGCTGCGCATCCGTCTGGCGGACGGCACCCTCGACACTCGCGTGGAGGATCGCTCGCCGCAGGGCGAACAGGACTAGACCGCGGAGATGCCTAGCTGCAGAGCGCGCGCAACTGGGCGAGGCTGTAGCTGGCCTCGGCGTCGTCGCTGCGAATCACGAACTGACCGTTTTCCACGCTGGCGGTGACATCGGCTCCACCCCCCAGCGTGATGCGCAGCGCGCCGGCTGTCGGGGCACCGCTGGCGTTGAAGCGAATCGGCGTGGTCGTGTCGAAGGCGGCTTCACCATTGGCGCAACCACTGACCAGATCACCGGCATTGGTGCTGAATGCGCCATCGATGGACAACGCGTAGCCCTCGGCGTCCTCGGTCTCGACGAACGTCACCTGATCGTAGTCGTAGCGCAGTTCCGGCAGACCGGCGGCCCGATCCCGCGACGTGACCGTGCCATCCAGCAGCGAGCGATAAGTCGTGCTTCCGGCTCCGGTGGTCACGGAGTGGCGGTCCGTCAGCAATGTGGTGGATCGCAGATCCACGCCGTTGCTGTCCTCGCTGATCGCGACCAGCGGTTCGCCGCCCTCGCCATACTGATCCAGGAAATAACTGGCGTCGTCGCTGCACTCAAAACCGTCGTGACAACCCGTCTCGACGGAGCGCTCCACGCCATCAAGCGTCGTAATCAGGACATAGCTGCCCGAGGTGTACTGTGTCGCGCAGCTGTCGTACTCGGTGCGGCCGGTCATCTCATCCACGGTCACGCTGCCGCTGTCACAGGCTGTCGTCACCGCGGCCTTGCCCTGCGACATCGACACCCCGCCACCGAAACCCAGGGATTTACGCGCGGCGTCGTCACCGCCACCCAGCAGCGTGGTCGTCAGGGCGACGAACCCGGCGCCGGCCGCCAGAGCATCTTCGGTCGTTGCCGTCGTCTGATCATCGCCACCGCAGGCCGACAGGCCGCAGGCTACCAAGATCGCCATTGTCGTTCGGGACGCTGAAACAACCGCTCGCATGGCACCCCCCACTCACCACAAATCTGATTGCAGTGCAGCATATCACTGCCGATCGGTCCTCGTATGACGCCGCGGACACAAAAAAAGGCGCGCTGGCCCGAAGGCCAGCGCGCCTGACTCGAGGTGTCAGCGATTATTCGCCGAATTCTTCCTCGACATCTTCTTCCGCTTCATCGAACTGGTCTTCAGCTTCGTCGGAAGCATCCGAGTCTTCTTCACCCATGTTGTCTCCGAGTGAAGCGATGAAGTTCGAGAATTCACCGTCGCTCAGCGTGGCGTCGCCATTGGAGTCGACCGACGCGAAGCGATCGCGCAGCGGCGTGCCCTCGGTTTCCAGCTGAGACAGCACGCCGTTGCTGTTTTCGTCCATTTCCGAAAACGCCTCGTCCGGGGATTCGGTCATGTCCTGAAAGCTGACACCCGTGCTGACGGACATCGAACTGCTTCGATCCGCATTCGGACCGGAATACTCGCCTTCACGGCTGTACTCAGTGGAGATGCCCTCACGTGACGCATCGCCCGAGAGGCTGGTGCTGCCCTCGTAGCTCCGGTTTTCCGTTTCCACGGACGTTTCCGTGTCCAGCGAACCGTCAGCGGCGAGCGCGGCGGTGCTGACCATCAGGGCGGAGCTGATCAAAGCAATCTGCGTTTTCATGGTGTGTTCTCCAATTCAAGTTGGTCGCAGCCTTTCGACTGACAACCCAAACGTCGCAGGGGATGTGCCAACTATTTTTCTCTTTATTTCAATAACTTAGACACACCCACCTGTCACCCTGAGGAAACACCCGCTTCCCATCATGGGTTATGCGCAACGGCTTATTCCCATTTATTTCAATGACTTACCTTTGTTGCTTGTCAGGGACGGTTTTTTCGACAGAGTCGCGGATTGGTGAAATGCCGCCGGAATGGGACGTCAAACCCACTGGGGCTGCCCCCCGATAGTAAATCCGACCCTACCCACCCGGACCGATGGTTCTTGCCACTAGGGTGTCATCCACCGATCCCAGAACCCGACCAGAACCATGCAGGATTTCACGACGACCATGCGGTTGATGACCTTGGCCAGCGCGGCCGTTCTGCTGTCAGCCTGCGGCACGAGCGCGGACGTTGCCGGCGGCGATCAGCCATCCCCGCCAACGGCCAAGGAACAGACGATCTACTCCGTCGCCAAGGGCTGCTACGTTCTGCACGCCGATACCGGGTTCGTCGCTCTCAATGACAGCGGCACCGATTTCAACGTCAACCCGGATCCCGCGGCCGCGACGCCGCTGCGGTTCGAGCCGACGGCACTGGGGTCTTACCTGCTGATGTCGTCCTACTCGCGTGCGCCGGGCGAACGCGGCACCAAGACGCTGCTCGGCATCACCGATCCGGCCGGCCAGCTGCTGGACGGCCTGGGCAATTTCGTGGGCCAGGTGGGCGAACTGGTCAGCGGTGTCGGTGACATCACCGATATCCTGCTGGACATCCTCGACCCCGGCAGCGGCCCGATCCGCGACGTCGGCGAGACCGTCGGAGACATCGGTGACGTGGTGGGCGGGATCGACGTCAACCCGCAACTGGCGGTCGTCAACGGCGCAAACGATCTGGCGGTCTGGAATCTGTTGCCCGCCGGTGAAGGCAGTTTCAGCTTCAGCAACGCGATCACGGGCCATCGGCTGGCGGCCTTGGATTCTCTGCTGGGCCTGACCAAGGCCACGGACGCGGGCATGGAGACGGCGTTTACGCTGGAGCCCGCGACCGGCTGCGACACCTACCCCGAGGCCGAGCTGAACGCGACACTGCTTGATGACGCGGGGCCGGCTTTCTACATGCGCGATGTTCCCCTGTTCAGCAACAGCGCGGCTGCGAGCCGCCTGGATGACGACGACCTCTTCGGATTCGTCGACGCCCACTCGCATATCACCGCCTACGAATTCATCGGCGGGCAGGTCAACTACGGCGACCCCTTCCACAAGTTCGGTGTCGATCATGCGCTGGGCAACTGCGCCATCAACCACGGCCCCGCCGGCGCGCTGGGTCTGGTCGAGACGGTCACCTCAGGCGCGAGCCCGGTGCATCAGACACGGGGATGGCCGGACTATCCCTACTGGCCGAAGCACAACTCGCTGCAGCATCACCAGAGCTACTACAAGTGGATCGAGCGCGCCTACATGGGCGGACTGCGCATTCTGGTGAACCACTTCACCGGCAGCGAGGTGCTCTGCCAGGTGAACCCGCAGAAGCAGAACGCCTGCGACTTCGAGGAAAACTGGCGTCTGCAGTATCAGCGCATCCACGAGATGCAGGATTACATCGACGCCCAGAACGGCGGTCCCGGCGAGGGATGGTTCCGCATCGTCGATAACCCGGCGGACGCCCGGGCCGTGGTCGAGGACGGCAAGATGGCCGTGGTGATGGGCATCGAGATCTCCAAGCTGTTCAACTGCGGTGAGTTCCTCGGCATTCCCGAATGCACCCGCGAGGAACTGGTCGAGCGCCTGGATGCCGCCTACGACATGGGTGTGCGCCACATCTTCCCGATCCACAAGTTCGACAACGCCTTTGGCGGGGTGGTCCCCGACGAGGCGCTGGGCATCGGCACGATTCTCTACGTCGGCAACCTGGTGGAAACCGGCACGCCGCTGCTCTATGAGGAGTGCCCCGCCACGTTCCAGGACCCCTCGATCGATTCGCCGGACGCGGTCAACCCGCTGGGCCTGATCGATCAGCTGCTGTTGCAGCTGGAGTACATCAACGGCCAGCTGAGCCAGGCGCTCCCCATCCCGCCTCTGGTGCCGCAAACCGAACACGGCCTCTGCAACCTGCAAGGCATCACCGAGCTCGGGCAGTTCCTGGTCGAGGAACTGATGCGCCGGAACATGGTGATCGAACTCGATCACAGCTCCCGTGCGGTCATCGACCGCATCCTCGAACTGGCCGAGATCAACGACTACCCGGGCGTGACCAGCAGTCACGACTGGCTCTACTCGGAGGAACTGCTGGACCGCGTCGTCGCCGACGGCGGCACGATCAGCCGGTTCGCCAGTTCGCGCAGCACCTGGGTGGACAGGTTGTTGCGGGCGGGCGAGCGGCCGGCCACGCTGCGGGTTGGCGGCATCGTGCCGACGGGCATGGCCAGCGATGTCAACGGCATCGCCTCACTGCCCGGCAACAGCGCGCCGCCTGAAACACCGCTGTACCCGTTCGTTTCGGTGGATGGCCGGGTCGAGTTCGACAAGCAGGTCACCGGCGACCACGAATTCGGCCTGTACGACGGCCGCGGCATCGCCCACTACGGGCTTTATCCGGACCAGATCGCCGACATGCAGCGCTTTACCGAGGACCGCAGCCGGCAGGAGGTCGACGACGCACTGCGGGCGCTGTTCTCCTCGGCCGAAGGCTATCTGCGGATGTGGGAGGCCACGGACGCCTGGCGACGCTAGACGCGTCGCGCCCGGGCGCTACTTGTTCTTGCCGAACCGCTTGATCTGCCGCTTGCGCTTGCGCTCCTGTCGGGGCGTCAGTGTATTGCGGCGACCCTCGTAGGGGTTGTCCCCGCTCTTGAGGATGATCTCGACGGGCGTCGCATACAGATCGAAGGCCTCGCGGAACCGGTTGGCGAGGTACCGCTTGTAGTCCGTGCTGACGCGAGCCGTCTGGTTGCCATGGATCACGATCTTTGGCGGCCGGCGCCCGCCCTGGTGAGCGTATCGAAGCTTGATCCGTCGGCCGTGCACCGCCGGCGGCTGGTGCGCTCGCACCGCGTCCTCCAGCACCTGTGTCAGCGCTGACGTGGTCAGATCGGCATTCGCGGAGTCCGATGCGCGGACCACCGAGCGCATCAACTCGCCCAGCCCCGAGCCGCGCAATGCGGAAATCGGATGCACCGGCGCGAAATCCAGATATGGCAGCTTGTAGTCCAGGTCCTCGCGGATCTGACGCCGGACCTCGTCCGCAAGCTTGTCCCACTTGTTGACCGCGACGATGATCGAACGACCCTCGGCGGCCGCCAGGCCCAGCACCCGCGCATCCTGGGCGCCGATGTCCGAACGCGCGTCGACCACGACAATCGCGACATCGCTTTGCTCGATGGCCTGCAGGGTCTTCACCCCGCTGAACTTCTCGGCGATGCCGTCGCGCTTGGAGCGGCGCCGCAGCCCCGCCGTGTCCACGAGACGGAACGAGCGCCCCTGCCAGTCGAACCCGACCTCGACGCTGTCCCGCGTCGCGCCCGGCGCATCCGCGGCGACCACGCGTTCCTCGCCCAGCAGCCGGTTGACCAGCGTGGACTTGCCGACGTTGGGCCGACCGATCACGCAGATGCGCGGCACCCCGGGGTCGCGCGGCGGCGGCTCACCCTGCGCGTCCGCCGGCAGATGCTCGGCCAGCAACTCGCCCAGGGACGCCAGCCCCCGGTTGTGCGCGGCCGCGATTGGCAGCGGTTCGCCCATCCCCAGGGCGTAGAAGTCGGCGTTCGCCTCGACCGCGCTGAGACCCTCTGACTTGTTGACCGCGAGCACGACCGGGCGGTCCTGCCGACGCAGCCGGCGCGCGATCTCCTGGTCAGCCGGATCCAGGCCGGCGCGGGCATCCACCAGAAAGACGA
The DNA here is from genome assembly GCA_937896565.1 of uncultured Salinisphaerales bacterium. Classification (GTDB taxonomy): domain Bacteria; phylum Pseudomonadota; class Gammaproteobacteria; order Nevskiales; family OUC007; genus Abyssibacter. The sequence continues at coordinate 1,213 of CALBOV010000045.1, read as the reverse complement.
CGACATCCGCCTCGTTCAGTGCCGCGGTGGCCTGCGCCTCCGTCATCTCGCGGAAATCCGGGTCCTGGTCCGGCCCGATGCCCCCGGTGTCGACGACGATGAAGCGCAGCCCCTCGAGCCGACCGATGCCGTACTGACGATCCCGGGTCAGCCCGGGAAAGTCGGCGACCAGAGCATCGCGCGTTCCGGTCAGCTGATTGAACAGCGTGGACTTGCCGACGTTGGGCCGACCGATCAGCGCAACAACCGGCAGCGCGCCGGATTCCGCCGGGGTGGCTGATGACATGTCAGTGTCCGTGATGACGGCGGGCTACGGTTCGACCGGCACCACTTCCAGCGCCGCGAGCGTGCCATCGGTGGCGAGCACGTAGAGACGCTCGCCCTCGATGCGAGGCGCGGCGCGGATCGCGTCACGCGACGGCCGGGCGCGGCCGACAATGCGACCATCCGCCGGCGACAACACGTGCAGATACCCTTCGTAGTCGCCGACAATCAGGTTGCCGCGATACCAGACCGGCTGGGTCAGACCCCGATAGCCAAGCGCCGTCTGGTCCCAGACCGCGGCGCCGGTGATCACGTCCAGCGCCCACACGGTGCCGGCAGCGTCGGTGACATAAAGCTGATCGCCGTTCACAGCCATGCCGGAGTAGCTGCGCAGGTTGCGACGCCAGATCTCGCGACCGGTCACGGCCGACAGCACCACCAGTTCACCCCCGTAGCTGGCGGTGAACAGGCGTCCGTCGTCAAGCAGCAGCTGCGCGTCGACATCGACGATGCGCTCCAGCTCCGAACGGCCGGTCGGCTCGCGAATCAGCTGTTCCCAGTCCACCTCGCCGGTGCGGGTGTCCAGCGATACCACGTGGCCGGTATCCAGACCGATGATGGTGTTGGAGCCACGAACCAGCGGATCGGACATGCCGCGCAAGGTCAGCGCCGGAGCGCTGCGGTTGAACTCCCATTCGCGCTCGCCGTTGCCGGCGTCCAGCCCGAACACGCGACCGTCAACCGTCCGCGCGATGACCCGCCCGTTGCCTTCGATCGGCGCGGCCAGCACCTCCGCGTCGACCACGGAGCGCCAGTGCTCTTCACCGGTGACGGCATCCAGCGCGATGACTTCGCCATCCAGTGTTCCGAGCAGGATCTGCCCGTCACCGAGTCCCGGGCCGGCGACAAAACGATAGTCCGTGGACTGGGTCCAGAGCGTGGCGCCCGC
>CALBOV010000044.1 GCA_937896565.1 uncultured Salinisphaerales bacterium | reverse complement strand
TGGGCCGAGGACGAGACCGGCTACTGCCAGGCGGCCGATGATTTCGCCTCCGCCCAGGCGGTCGCCGATCATCTGGGCATCGTGCTCCATCGCGCGGATTTCTCCCGCGAGTACCTCGACCGCGTGTTCCAGCACTTTCTCGACGAATACGCCGCGGGACGCACGCCGAATCCCGATCTGCTGTGCAATCGCGAGATCAAGTTCGCGCCGTTTCGCGAACATGCGCTGCGCCTCGGCGCCGATCGCATCGCCACCGGCCACTACGCGGACACCCGGGACGGACTGCTTTATCGCGCCGCCGACGAGCGCAAGGACCAGACCTACTTTCTCGCGCTGGTCAGCAGCGAACAGCTGCAACAGGTCGAGTTTCCGCTGGCACCACTGCAAAAGAGCGAAGTGCGGCGAATCGCCGAGTCCATCGACCTGCCCAACCACGATCGCCGGGACTCGACCGGCATCTGCTTCATCGGCGAACGCAACTTCGCCGACTTTCTTGGCGACCATCTTCAGGACCAGCCCGGGCCGATCTGCGACGACACTGGCCGCCGGATCGGCGAGCATCGCGGCCTGTGGCGATTCACGATCGGCCAGCGGCGCGGCGTGGGCGTGGGCGGCGTCAAGGGCGCGCCGGAGGCGCCATGGTTCGTCTGTGGCAAGGAGCCCGCATCGCGCACGCTGATCGTCACCCAGAACCTCGACCATCCCGCGCTGGCCGGACGGTCGCTAACCGCCGGCGACATCCACTGGATTGGCCCGCCGCCCGCGCTGCCGGGACGCTGCCAGGCCCGCATCCGCCACCGACAGCCCCTGATGGACTGCGAGGTCCAACCGGAGGTCATCGCTGGCCGGCAAAGGCTGCACGTGCACTTCGACGAGTCGCCCTGGGCGATCGCGCCAGGACAGTACGTCGTCTTCTACGATGGTCGACGTTGCCTGGGTGGCGCCGTCATCGAGGCGAATGAGGCGTTATAATCGCCGCCCCAAAATATGACACACCCTCGGTTCACACGAGTTCCTGGGAGAACTTGCATATGAGTGACAGCTTTTCCGCCCGCGGCAATCTTGATGTCGGCGGCAAGTCCTACGAGATGTATCGCCTCAGCGCACTGGAGAGCGACTACAAGGTCTCGCGACTGCCCTACTCCATGAAGGTGCTTCTGGAGAATCTGCTTCGCAACGAAAACGGAAAAGATGTCACCGCCGACGACATCAAGGCCGTCGCGCAGTGGGATCCCAAGATCGAACCCGATCAGGAAATCGCCTTCACGCCGGCGCGCGTGATCCTGCAGGATTTCACCGGCGTCCCCTGTGTCGTCGACCTCGCCGCGATGCGCGACGCGATGAGCAAGCTGGGCGGTGACCCGAGCAAGATCAACCCGCAGGTTCCCGTGGAACTGGTCATCGACCACTCGGTCATGGTCGACAAGGCCGGCAGCGACGACGCGTTGGACCTGAACGCCAAGATCGAATTCAACCGCAACAAGGAACGCTACGCGTTCATGCGCTGGGGCCAGACGGCGTTCGATAACTTCAAGGTCGTGCCGCCGGACACCGGCATCGTCCATCAGGTCAACATCGAGTATCTGGCCCGGGTCGTGTTCGGCAAGGAAACCGGCGTGGCCTACCCGGACACGGTCGTCGGCACCGACTCGCACACGACCATGGTCAACGGCATCGGCGTGCTGGGCTGGGGCGTCGGCGGCATCGAGGCCGAGGCCGCGATGCTTGGCCAGCCGGTCACCATGCTGATCCCTCAGGTCGTCGGCTACCGCCTGACCGGCAAGCTCGCCGAAGGCGTGACCGCCACCGACCTGGTGCTGACCATCGTGCAGAACCTGCGCAAGCTGGGCGTCGTCGGCAAGTTCGTCGAGTTCTTTGGCGAGGGACTGGCCGATCTGCCGCTGGCGGACCGTGCGACCATCGCCAACATGGCACCGGAATACGGCGCCACCTGCGGCATCTTCCCGATCGACGAAGCCACCATCGACTACCTGCGCCTGACCGGCCGTGGTGACGATGAGCTGGCGCTGGTCGAGGCCTACTCCAAGGAGAACGGCTTCTGGCGCTTCGACGATCAGCCGGACGCGGAGTACAGCCACGTGCTGGAACTGGATCTGGCGACGGTTCAGCCCTCGCTGGCCGGCCCGAAGCGTCCGCAGGATCGGATTCTGCTGGGCGACATGAAGTCCAGCTACGTGGACAACCACAAGTCCATGTCCGGTTCGGACGAGCAGAAGTCCGTGCCGGTCGACGGTTTCGACATGACCGACGGCAATGTCGTCGTGGCGGCCATCACCTCCTGCACCAACACCTCCAACCCGGCCGTGCTGGTCGGTGCCGGCATCGTCGCCAAGAAGGCGCAGGAGAAGGGCCTGAAGTCCAAGCCCTGGGTGAAGACCTCGCTGGCACCCGGATCGCAGGTGGTCAAGGACTACCTCGAAAAGGCCGATCTGATGGAGTCGCTGAAGTCCCTGGGCTTCCATGTCGTCGGCTACGGCTGCACCACCTGCATCGGCAACACCGGCCCGCTGGACCCGGCCATTTCCGAGTCCATTCAGGACAACGACCTGATCGCGACCGCGGTGCTGTCGGGCAACCGCAACTTCGAAGGCCGCATTCACGCCGATGTGCGGATGAACTTCCTGGCCAGCCCGCCGCTGGTCGTCGCCTACGCCATCGCCGGCACGGTCAACATCGACCTGTCCAGCGAGCCGCTGGGTCAGGACGCCGATGGCAACGATGTGTTCCTGAAGGACATCTGGCCGAGCAACCAGGAAATCACCGACGCGCTGAACTCCTGCCTGGATGCGGACATGTTCCGCAAGCGCTACGCCGACGTGTACGCCGGCGACGCGCGCTGGCAGGGCCTGGAGATTCCGACCGGCAAGATCTACGAATGGGACGACGCCTCCACCTACGTGCAGAACCCGCCCTACTTCGAAGGCATGACCATGGAAACCGGCGAGATCGAGCCGATCACCGGCGCGCGCTGCCTGGCCAAGCTGGGTGACTCCATCACCACCGACCACATCTCCCCGGCCGGCGTGATCAAGCCCGACCAGGATGCCGGCAAGTACCTGCTGTCCAAGAACGTCCAGCAGGCCGACTTCAACTCGCTGGGCTCACGTCGCGGCAACCATGAGGTGATGATGCGTGGCACCTTCGCCAACGTGCGTCTGCGCAACCAGATCGCGCCGGGCACCGAAGGCGGCTGGACGCGTCACCTGCCCGACGGCGAGCAGATGTCGATCTACGAAGCCTCGATGAAGTACAAGGCCGAAGGCACGCCGCTGGTGGTGCTGGGCGGCAAGGAGTACGGCACGGGCTCGTCGCGCGACTGGGCGGCCAAGGGCACCATCCTGCTGGGGGTCAAGGCGGTGATCACCGAGAGCTTCGAGCGTATCCACCGCTCCAACCTCGTCGGTATGGGCGTGCTGCCGTTGCAGTTCCCGGAAGGCGAATCCCATGAGTCGCTCGGCCTGACCGGCCTGGAAACCTTCGACATCGAGGGCCTAACCATCGGCGCCAAGACCGTGACGGTCAAAGCCACCGCCGACGACGGGTCGGTCAAGACCTTCGAAGCGAAGGTCCGCATCGACACGCCGAAGGAATGGGACTACTACCAGCACGGCGGCATTCTGCAGTACGTGCTGCGCAATCTGGCGAAGGCCGCCTAGGCACCTCACCGATTGTGATCAAAAGGCCTCGCTTTCAGCGGGGCCTTTTTCTTGCCACGAATGGCATAACTGTTGGTTATCTCATGACCGGATGGTGTGAGATCAGGAGAGATCGATGAGACGCGTGGTATTCAATCAGAAAGGTGGCGTCGGAAAGACCACCATTGTCTGCAACCTGGCCGCCATCGCGGCGTCGCGGGGCCTGCGAACCCTGGTCCTGGACCTCGATTCACAGTGCAACGCCACCCAGTATCTGCTGGGTGATCTCGCCGGTTCCAGCGAGGGCACCATCGGCGATTTCTTCGAGGGCACGCTGTCGTTCAGCCTGCAATCACGCGGGCTGGATCCGTATCTGGTCGCCTCGGAAACCGACGGCCTCTATGTCCTGCCCGGCGACCCGGCCCTGGAACATCTGCAACCGAAGCTGGAATCGCGCCAGAAGATCTATAAGCTGCGCCAGGCGCTGGACAAGCTGCGCGGCTTCGACGCGGTGTTCATCGACACCCCGCCCGCGCTGAACTTTTACAGCCGTTCGGCACTGATCGCCGCCGATCGTGTACTGATACCGTTCGATTGCGATGATTTCGCTCGCCAGGCCCTTTACGTATTGCTCGACAACATCGCCGAGATTCGTGCCGACCACAACGATGAGCTGGAACTCGACGGCATCGTCGCCAACCAGTTCCAGGCACGCGCCAAGCTGCCGCAGCGCATCGTCCAGGACCTGATCGACGAAGGGCTAACAGTGCTGGGTACGCGGCTGGCCCCGTCGGTCAAGGTACGCGAATCACACGACCGTGGCCGACCTCTGGTGTCGCTGGACCCGAAACACAAGATCACCGAACAGTTCGGTGCCCTGTTCGACGAACTCGATCACGGCTGAGAAGCCGGCGAGCGCCCGAAGCGATCGATCTTACGGGCCAACCGCCCCGTAACGCGGATTGGGCGGTAACACGACACGGGAGCGGCTCTGCTGCGGCTCCCAGAGCGCCGGCGGTGGTGGCGGCAGACCTTCGGTCAGTCGGGCTTCGGGCACCGCGATCCGTGCGGCCGGATGCAGTTCATTGCCGGCATAGTAGTTCACCCAGCCGCGCAGACGGGCAAGGTTGGCCGCGATGTCGACGTTCTGTGGCGCCAGCCGTTCGGCGCGCTCCAGCAGCTCGAGTGCCGTGTGATAGTCACCCTGTTCGGCCTTGGCAGCCGCGAGGTTGTTGAGGGCCACGGGGTCGAAAGGATTGATCTCCAGTGCCTCGGCGAAACGACGCTCGGCGCTCTCGATGTCACCCTCCGCCATGTTGCGCCGACCCAGGGACTGGAAGGTCTGCGGCCCGTAGGTCGCCTGGGCACGCTGCGCCACCTGCGTTTCGTCCATCGGCGCACCCGCCGCCGTCGCCGAAAACGGGTTGCGGTTGGGCACCAGCGACGTGTCACCGGCTGCGAGGACGGGGGCCGCGGCCGATGCGGCCGCAATCATCAGGATCGAGACGCTGCTCGAGAATATCTTCACGTTGGATCTCCTACCCAATCGGGCGCGAGACGGCTGGGGGGCATCGGAACCTGCGCCTGCGGCCGGAACCAGTAACGCAAGAAGCCCATGCCGTTGAACTGTTCGTAGTCTCGCGCGTTGTCGAATCCGATCGTCGCACCAATCGAAACCTGCGGCGCCAGCATGTATTCGAGTTCACCGGACAGATTGAAGCCCAGGCCGGTGACACTCTGACCGTCGTAGCGTGATTCCACCGGCACCGTGGGTTCGTTCTGCTGGAATGTGACCAGCGCGCTCTGCAGCGCGTCGTTGGTCGGAAAATAGGGTGCGTCGTCCTCGCGGAACGACTGGATGCCCAGAGCGCCGGACACGCGATAGGACCAGCGCTTCTCACGTCCCATCCATTCCACCGGCACCGCCAGACTCAGGTAGAACTGGGGGCTGAAGTAACCGCCATGGCCGAAGGTGAAGTAGCGGATGTTGTGCTCGTAGAACAGGCTGGTGGCGTTGATACCCCAGGTCACACGCATGTCATCGCGATCGATCGCGCGACCATAGAACCCGGCGCCAAACTCGTACTGGGTGTTGTCCTGGACGTTGTTGCCTTCCAGCGTATAGAAGGCGCCGTTGGTGTAGAGCCCGAAAGGACCACCGTCGTAAGCCAGATCGATGCGCCCGCCGGTCCGCATCACGCCACCCCAGTTCACGCCCAGCGCCGGGTCAAAGGCACCGGCGTAGGACAGCAGGCTGTCGGAGACCGACCGTCGAGACAGATCCAGCTGCCAGATGAGATCACCAACACGCGGCGCCCAGCGGATGCCGCCTTGCAGATCCTCTTCGCGAAAACCCAGTGGCGTGGAACCGAAATCCAGGCGCAGGTTCGCGACTTCGTAGACGAGGCCGACAGCGATGCCGGCGTCATCCTGCGAGAAACTCAGATCCTCGCGATCCCCGGCGACGACGCCCTCGACCAGCGGCATCGCACCAAAGAGTGCCAGCTCCCGACCATCCAGGTTTCCGGCGTCGAGAAACACGGGCACCGCCCGCAGGCGGACACGCCCCGCGGACGGGGCGAAGCTGAACTCCACCGGAAGCTCCAGATCGGTCAACTCGTCCAGCCCCCGCTGACCGTCGCGGCTGCGGAGACTCAGCCCCCCCGCCGCGTACGCGCTGCGTTGAGCCCGGATCTCCGAGATCTCGCGCAGGATGTCATCGCGGGGATCGGTGGCCACGGAGACCGGGCGCCGGCGTGGAGCTTGCGCGGGCGCGGGCCGCAGCGGTTCGCGGGCGGGATACTCGTAGATCACCGGAGGCCGCTGATCGACCGTTTCGGGAGCGGGGACGGTACGGACGGTCCTCGGAGTCGTGGGCGCGACCGGATATGCGGGGGTCGTCACCGGGTAGCTCTGGGTCGGAGCCGGCACCGACCGGGTTTCGCTGCCAGGCGAAACGTAACCGCCCCTGACCGGAGGCGCCGACAGATTCTCGTCCAGCACGTAAGGCTCGGACTCATAAATGATTTCGCCCTCGTAGGGGGCTTGAGGGCGAATCGGGTAGACGCTGGAATCGGAGGGTCTTCGCGTTTCGGTCCGTGGTACCAGCGTGGCATCGAACCGATTCGAGGATAGCTTCGCCGGCGAGTCCCTGGGGTCGCCTTCAACGGGCGCCCCGGTGGGTACCGCAGCGAACGTGCCCGCGACCGAGGGGGTCACGACCGTTCGCACCGAACGGTCCACCACCGACGGGCCACCAATCGCACGGTCATCCTTCAGCCGGGTATCGAAGGCCAGCGAGCGGTCATCCGCCGGCCGGTTGCCCAGCCGCACACGCTCCGGATCGATCAGGTAGAGCGTCGGTGCATGTCGCCAGCTGTCGCTGCCACCCAGTTCGCCCCGGTTGTTCTCGGCATCCAGTGCGAGCGCCTGACGGAAATACTCCAGCGCCTGGCCATCCTGGCCGCGAATCCGCGCCAGTCTGCCGGCCAGTGCGTAGAGACGCGCGTTGCCCGGCTCGATCTGCAACGCCTGATCCAGCAAGGCCTCCGCACGATCATGCTGTTGCAGCGAAATCGATGCGGCGATGGCGCCCTTGTAGGCATCGATGCTCTCGGGATCAATGCGCAGAACCCGGTCGTAGATTTCCAGCGTCCGGTCGTACTCCCTGGCATCGCTGTAAAGACGCGCCAGCGCCATGAGCAATCGGGGGTCGTTCGGATTCACTTTCAGCAGCGGATGCAGATACTCGTACGCGAGGGCCAGATCACCCTCTTCCCGGATCACGTCGGCCTGGCGCAGGCGATGCGCGACCTGGAGATTGGCCAGATCCCGCCGCTGCTCGGCGGTCAGGCTCGGCTCATCCAGCAAATCCTCGACCTGCACCTCGAACTCGGCGTCCTGTCGCAGCTTCAGCAACAATGACGCGTATTGCAGCCGGGTGCCCGGATCCGGAACCGCCTGACGAGCCAGTGCCATGCGCATGTAGCGCAGGGCCTCGCCCTCCTCTCCGATCTCCGCGAGCGAGGTCGCCAGCGCGCCCAGCAGTTCCGGCGATTCACCGACCAGCGGCTCAAGCTGGCGCAGTATCTGCGCCGCCTCTTCCGGCCGGCCAAGACGGGCGAAGACCGCGGCCCGCTCCGCCTGGTACCGCACCCACAGCCGTCGCTGCAGATTGTTCATGTAGTCCGTGCGCGACTGCAGCGGCACCTGCTCCAGCAGCTGGAGGCCTTCGTACCAGCGCTGGTTTTCGCTGACCAGCAGCGCCTTGACGTACAGCGCCTCGGCCATCCGCGGATTGGAATCCAGCAGGCCGTCAATCAGCGTGTTGGCCTCGCGCGTCCGCCCCTGTCGCTGATAAAGGCGGGCGAGGTCCAACCGCACCCAGGGTGATTGCGGATCGAGAATCAGGGCTTCTTTCAGCAGGCGCTCGGCCTCCGCGAAATTCTCGACCTCGCTGGCCTCGCTCGCCTGGTCACGCAGGTACTGGGCCTTGAGGGTTCCGAGATTGCCCAACTCCCCCTGCAGGCTCTTCGGCACACGCTCCGCCAGCGCCAGGGCCTCCCGCATGTTGCCCTGCTGCGTCAGCACGCCGATCAGGCCACGCAATGCGTTCACGTTGTCGGGCTGTACCGAGAGAATCGCCCGGAACTCCGCATCGGCCCGATCGAGGTAACCGGCCTCGGCATACAAATCTCCGAGCGAGCTACGCACACTCAGCTCGTTCGGACGCTCCGCGGTCGCCTGCTCGTAAAGCTGGATCGCCAGTTCGGGCTGGCCGGCCGTTCTCGCCGCCTCGGCCTTGCGCACCGTGGTCCAGAAACGGGCGCTGTCCAGCGCCTCGGTCCAGCGATGTCCGCGGCGCCGATCCGCCGCCTTGGCGCGCTCGAGGTATTGCGCGGCCTGCTCGAACTGCTCCTGGCGCAGCAGAATGATGCCGATGCCGCCCAGCGCATCCGGGCTGTTCGGTTCCTCCCGCAGCACTTCCTGGAATTCCGTGTACGCGAGATTGAGATCGCCGGCGTTCAGATTGCGATAAGCCTGCGCAACCAGGTCATCCTCGGTTGTCTCGACGGGGCGATCCAGGGATGCGAGACGTCGTGAAATGTCACTGTCCTGGCCGAAACGGTTCAGGTAGGCGCGGTAGTAGCGCTCGTCGCCGGCCTTGGGGGACAACCACATCAGCGCCTGACGCCAGGCGGAGCGCGCCTGATCTGCGACCACCGCGTTGTCCACCAGTTGCGCGAGATCGCTGATGCCCTGGCGACGCGTTTCCTCGCGGTAGGTCAGATGCTGCGCCAGCGCGAGCTCGTAGACGGGCTGATCCGGGTAGGTCTGGGCCAGCTCGGCCAGCCCCTTGCGGGCCCCGCTCCAGCCATTCGTGGCACCAGCCAGCGTCTGGTAGTACTCCAGGGCGAGCCGGCCGTCGGGTGTGACGTCACCGAATGCTTCCCGGTAGGCCTGCACCGATTCGTCGTACTGGCCGTCCTGGGCCAGCTGGCGCGCCTGATTCAGGCGCTGCTCGTCGATGGTGCTCTGGGCAATCGCTGCCCGCAATTCCCTGGTACCGGAATGGTCAGGATGGGCCGCTTCGAGCTTGTCCAGATACTGCTGCGCGACGCCCGGGCGACCGGCGCGCGCCTCCATGCCACCGAGCCCGGCGAGCGCCGCCGGATTGCTGGGGTCGGACTGCAGCAGTTTCTGCCAGGCTTCCCGTGCGAGATCGAAACGTCCCCGGTTCTCCCAGTAGCGCGCCTGTTCGGCAACGCGCGTTTCCGCCGCGCTCTGGGCGTACGTGGGGCCTACCCACGCCACGGCGATGGCCGCCGCGACTAGCAGTCCCCGAAAATCAACCAGCATGAACGCTCCCACTTCGGTATGAGTCGACCTGATGCATCGATGCGATACCAGCCTTCGAGATGACCTTCGCCGAACAACGACAGCACATGGTCATAGTATGCAGGCACATCGCCGAGCAGCCCCCCACGATCGGCTTCCTCAATCACGGATTGTTGAGCACGAATCGACGTATCATCACCTAAAGCCTTGAGATATGGCAACAAAGCGGCACTGAAACCCACCGGCGCGCCGCCTGAAATGAGCTCCCCGGACTCGACGTTCACCCGCTCCGGCGGGCGGTCGTGATTGACCAGGAAGCGGCGCATGCCACCCAGAACCGACAGCTGGTCTGAATCGGGGGTCATCCCGGCCCAGAGGTAGACGCGAATGGCGTCGTAGCTGCCGATGGCCGGCGCGTCCTCGGTGAACTCAATCCCCTCGGGCCCGTACACGAACCAGTCGGGCACAAACCCCGCGGCGCGCGCGATCTCGGCAGTCAGTCGATTGTGATTCGCCAGCAACGCGGCCCAGGGCCCACCCGGATTGCTTTCCGCCAGATAGCGGAGCTGGAACTCCGGGAGATAACTCGGATTGAGCCGATAGCGCCCACCATCGAGTTCGAATCCGTCCGGGGCCGGCAGCAGCAGACTGACCCCATCCTCGGTACGGATCACCTCGCGTTCCAGCACGTTGGCGAGCACCTCGGTGGCGATGATCTCGTACTGCGGCACATCCCACAGCCTGGAGGCTTCCATCAGGCTGTAGGCGATCCAGAGATCGGCGTCGCTGGCGGGATTCGGGTCGACGACGCCCCAGCTTCCATCATCCTTCTCGCCCCACAGCCAGGCAGGAAGTTGCTTGGTGAGATCGCCCTGCGCGAGGTTGCTTGACGTCCACGACAGGATGCTGGCGAACACGTCGGGACGGTTCGCGACGAGGGCGAAGAACAACCCGTAGGCCTGACTCTCCGACGTCGAGCGCGCACCATCGGTCCGATCGATGACACGCCCGTCGTCCTGCACGAAGTGCCGGTAGAAGGCGTCCCAGCGCGACCAGTCGCGATCCAGCCAGCCACAACCCGCCGTGCAGACGGCTACCGCCATCACACAGGAGAAGGTCGCCCATCGGACCCGGCGCATGAAAATCCGGCCGCCCTACCGCTTTCCTTCGTGGCGTGCGATCGCCATCCGTCGCAGAGCCCGATAAAGCGCGGCCGCGACGATCAGCGCGATGACCAGCATCAACAGCAGCAGGCCCAATGGCTTGGTCGAGAACCAATGTTTCAGCGCCATGAAGAACGGAAGCCGGCCGATCTTGAACTGGTGTCCGAGGCGGTAGTGGTTGATCTCGGACCCGTTCAGCAGCACCAGATCACCCTGTAGGAACTGCCGGTCACCGGCGTCCAGCAGCAGATCCGCCACATGCCGCAGGCGCTCGCTGTTGCCGGCGGTCAGCACGACCACCGCCTTGCCCCCGGAGACCGGTGACTCGAAGCTCATCATCGCGCCCAGGGCATCTCCCGCTTCGAGCAGCACCTGACCCGCGTGATCGATAGCTGCCGACAGATCGTAACCGCGCCAGCGCCCCAGCAGCCGTTCGAAGGGACCGATCACGCGCAGGCGCGCCGTTCCACCAACAAGGCTTAGCGGCATCTCATCCGCCCAGGTCTCCAGCAGCGGCTGATTGCCCGCCCCACCCAGCACGATGACATGCTTGCCCTTGAGCTGGGAGACGTCTGCGCCCTGCACCAGCGACACGCGGGTCGCCGGGTAGCCGGTGGAATTCCCCAGATGCCCCATCAGCGACAAGTACGTGGTGATTTCGTCGTCTGACAGCGAGTTCGGCAGCACCACGGCGGTGGCACTCATGTCCGCGAGTCGGCTGTACGGGAAACCGCCGTTGGCGAACAGCGCCATCTCCGGCAGCGCCGTGTAGTGCGGGAACTTGCTGAAGTCGATGGTCGAACCCGGATCCACGACCCCGCGCAGGTTGTCCAGCACCGAATCGGCGCAGTTACCGAATGCCGCGTTGTCGTAAGCACCCTTGCGACGTTCGAAGTAGTAGTGGAACTGCAACTGATTGCTGCCACTGATCTTGAAGTACGGGATGTGGATATCGGTCTCGTTAACCGATTCAAGCTCGCTGAGGAACGGGATCTGGATGCGGCGCTTGATCTCGCTTTGCGCCGAGCTGCCGTCGGACTGTTTCGACAGCGGAATGGCCTCGACGAACTCATTGTTGATGTTGACGTTCAGCGTCGACTTCGGACCGATCGTGGGCGTGTAACGGTACTTGAGCTCCATCGGTACGCCGTTGGACTCCCAGGCATACAGGTCCGGCGGAACATGGAAGTTCACGCGAATCAGGTCGGGATAGAGGCCACGGACCTCCAACTGGCGGCTGGACACCAGTTCGCCGAACTCCACCGCGCGATCAGTCGGCACCCAGCGCGGCGCGTCATAGGGATCACGCGGCGCGGGTTCCTGAAGATCGCGAATCACCGCCGAGCTACCCGCCAGCGCCTCGGCCCCCAGGCTCAATGCCTTGGCCGCGGTGATCAGTCCCTCCCCGGACGCACCGGAGATGACCAGCAGCTTCGAGGTGTCGTGAGCCGGGTTCTCGACAATGGACACGGAAGAGGCGCCCTCGCTGGGGATGTTCAGCGAACCGACGCGACTGCCGGCCGTGCCGATCACCACCGCATGCCCCTCCGGCAAGTCACCGTTGGTCACGACCGGGAATCTGGCGCCACGGTAGGACGCCTGGGCACCAAACCAGGACGCGACGATGCCGGCGGCCTTCATCTGCTCGATACTGGGCTCGCCGGAAAACACGAACGGCAGCTCCAGGGTGCTTTGATCGCGCCGGTCGAAGAACGGCTGCGGCAACAGGTTGAGTTCGTTGGCCAGGCGCAGCGGCTGCGTGGTCAGCTCCAACGAGCTGGTCTTGCTGATATTCGCCCAGAGCGTCGTGTGCGCGGGATCCTCGCACTCGTACGTGTAGTGGCCGATGAACTGCAACAGAATCGTGTTGTAGCGGACGAACAGGCGGGGATCGATCTCGAAGGAGTACTCGCCGCCGCTCGCGGTCTGCTCGGACAGCGGAATGGTGGTGACCAGTTCGGTGTTCACGAACACGTTGATGTGCGAGAGCTCGAACACCAGCGACGGGGAATGCGCGTAACGCAGCGTCATCTCCGCCCGGGTGATGACCTCGTCATCACGAACCGAGACCGGCAGCGAAATCTCCCCCTGAATCCCGCGCAGACGGATGGAATCCTGAATGCCGCTGAGTTCCTCCAGCGTCAGCGTGCGCGTCACCTGCGGCAACGGTTTGCCTCTGCTAGCGCTTTGTTGCGCGTCGGCGGTCACCGGGTGAAGCGCAGCCAGTGCGCCCAACGCCACGAGCAGGCTGGCCGCGACCGTCGCTCGCCTCAGGAGTTTGGACAGCCACTTCCGCATCCCCGTCACGGAGCGGCCCAAGTACATTTCGATCACGCGATAAACCCCGTAATAGCCGAACGACAGGACTTCGACGAATGCTCGGCCCGGATGATCCACATCCCGCTTGTTGGCCCAAGTCACCCAGGCATCCGCCCGTCCAAAAATACAGTGAAGCAAGTGCTTCTCCTGTTCAATATCGAGCGTGGTGAACTGCACACTCAATGTGTCTCCCGCGGAACGCGTCACCGTGCACTGCCATTCCACATCCGTCTTGGCGGGCAGAACGCGAACGCTGACATCGGACCCCCTCTCCAACTGCAGCGCGCGCTCCACGCGAACGGCACAGCCGCCTTCGGAAATGTCCAGGGTCCGCGCTGACAGCACGGTGCCGTCCGGCAATCGGACCTCCGCCTCCAGATCAGACTCCACGCGGATGGTGCGCCGCACCTGCTTGGACTCCCAGGCCACCGCCAGCGCGGCCCCGATGATGATCAGATTGTAGATCGACCAGGTCATGTTCAGGATCACCGTGTCGATTTCGTGGGTGCTCCAGAAGAACAGGCGGCCGAAGCCGATGATGACCCCGCCCATGTTGGCGGCCACCAAAATCAGGTATGGCACCGCCATCTTCTGATCGAAGTACTCGTTCTCGACGATCCCGCCCTTGGCCGTCACGTTGAACGAACCCAGCTTCGGATTGATGATCGCCAGCAGCGTGGGCGCGGTGATGTAGGAGGCCAGCACCGTTTCGTAGACCTCGGCCCAGAACGAATGACGGAACGGACCCTGCAACCGCGAGTTGGTCATGTTCGCGATCAACAGATGCGGTATTGCGTAGGCGGCGATCATCAGCGCCTGCGCCTGAATGATCTTGGCGTCGAACAACAGGTAAGACAGCGGTGCCGACAGGAACACGATCCGTGGCAACCCGTAGAAGAAATGCAGCATCG
>CALBOV010000043.1 GCA_937896565.1 uncultured Salinisphaerales bacterium | reverse complement strand
CCGGCGCGCTTCACCTGGGGCTTCATCGCCTCGTCGGACAACCATCGCGCCCGCCCGGGCACCGGCTACAAGCCCGTGGACCGCAAGGTCATGACCGAAGCCAACGGGCCGGTCAACACGACCTGGGCCCAGCGGGTCTACGGCGAATCGCAATCGCCCGAGGCTCAGGCCCGCTTCATCGATCGCGACACCCTGTCGAACATGGCCGGCTTTCAGCTCACGGAACTGGAGCGCCAATCCTCGTTCTGGCTCACGGGCGGCCTCGCCGCCGTGCACGCGGCCACGCCCGATCGCGACGGTATCTGGGACGCCTTTCAGCGCCGCGAGGTCTACGGCACATCAGGCCCGAAAATCCTGCTGTGGTTCGATCTGGTCGACGCCGACCAGCGCTACCCGATGGGCAGCGTGCTGGCGGCCGACGCGCTGGACGACGGCATCACGCCGACCTTCGAGATTCGCGCGGTGGGCGCGTTCAAGCAGAAGCCGGGCTGCCCGGACTTCGTGCACGCCGGCCTGGATGCCGATCGCATCGAGAATCTCTGCTCCGGTGAATGCGATCACCCCTCCGACGAACGCCACCCCATCACCCGCATCGAAGTCGTGCGCATCCGGCGGCAGGCGAATCCCGACGAAGCGGTGGAGACGCTGATCGATGACCCATGGACCGTGATCGAGTGCGACGGCGACCCGGCCGGTTGCGTGGCGCGGGTCAGCGACGACGACTTCGCCGAGGCCCCGCGCGATGTTCTGTACTACGCCCGGGCGATCCAGGCCGCGACGCCGACGATCAACGCGGACAATCTGCGCTGCGAATACGACGCCGAGGGCAACTGCGTGCGCGTCAATCCTTGCTACGGGGATTTCCGCACCGACGA
The DNA here is from genome assembly GCA_937896565.1 of uncultured Salinisphaerales bacterium. Lineage (GTDB taxonomy): Bacteria > Pseudomonadota > Gammaproteobacteria > Nevskiales > OUC007 > Abyssibacter. The sequence goes on along the minus strand of CALBOV010000043.1, from coordinate 7,413 downwards.
AGCGGACAACTGCACCGCGCCGGCCGAACACCGGGCCTGGTCGTCACCGATCTACCTGAATCCGCGCGATGCCGGCTGAGTCCTCCCGACCCGATGCGCGGCTGACAAGCCGGGTGATCCTGCTCGCGACCGTGGCCGGGTTCGGTCTGGCGGTGTGGCAGGCGCTGGCCCCGGGCCTGCCGGAGCACGCCGCCGCCGCGGCCACGGTCAACGGGCGGGTCATCTCCCGGGCCGATCTCGCGCAGGCGGTCGAGGCGCTCGCCCGCGATAAGCGCAACCCCGTCTCCGACGCGGATCGCGAGCGCGCACTGGACACGCTGATCACCGAGGAACTGCTGATCCAGCGCGCCGAGGAAATCGGCCTGCTGCAATCGGACCGCATGGTGCGCTCGGCGGTCGTCGACGCAATGATCCAGACCATCGTCGCGCGTGAACAGGCCGAACAGCCCGACGACGCCACCCTGCGTCGCTTCTACGACGAGCACCCGCTGCTGGGCACGCCCTCGGCCCGGGTGCGAGTCACGCATGCGACCCAACCCTGGCCGGCGACCGACGCCGTGGCCGCCCTGCGAGGCGGCACCGCCTTCGAAACCGTGTTCGGCCCGGAGCGGATGACACCTCTGCCAAACGGCCTGCTGCGCATGGACGCGCTGGGGACCTACCTGCCGCCCAGCGTGCTGCGAGCGATGGAAACGCTGGCGCCCGGAGAGATCGCGGGACCGCTGCGTATCGGCGATCAGGCGCATTTCGTCTGGCTGCTGGACCGGGAAGCCGGAGACAGGCCCGCCTTCGAGCGGATTCGAACGCAGGTGGCGGAGGCGTGGCGGGTCCGTCAACGCGAGCGCGCGGTGGTCGACGCGGTAGCGCGGCTGCGGGCGGGTGCCGAAATCCGAACACCTTCGTGACATCCCGCCGAAGCCGCAGACCGGCCGCATTGCTGACCGCGCTACTGATCACACTGGCGCCAGGCATCGCCGACGCGCATACCAAGAGCCAATCCTTCTCCACCTGGGAATGGTCGGGACAGCATCTGACCGGCAGCTTCACCATCGACACGCGGCGCGCGACCCTGCTTTACGCCGACGCGGCGGCGGACACCCCGCTGCCAGCCCTGCTGGAACAGCATCTCGCCGGCACCGTGACCATCAAGCAGGCGGGGCGGCCCTGCGAGTTGACGCAGCCTCCGCGGACGCTACCGGCCGCCGCCGGCTGGCAGCGCGTCGCCCTGCGCTTCGGCTGCCCCGAATCCATCGACAACCATCCCGCCGAACTGCGCATCGACGCGCTGTTCCGCTACGCGGCCACGCATCTGCATCTGTTGCGCGTCACGCAAACCGAGCCTCCACTGGAAACGGTGCTAACCGCGCAGCGCCCCTCGATCACTCTGGGTGACAGCGGAGGCCACACGGACTTTTTCGCCTTCGTCCGTATCGGCGCCGAACACGTGGCCTCGGGCTGGGATCACATCGCGTTTCTCGCCGCGCTGCTTCTGCTGATTCCCGGCTGGTCAGCCCGGCTGTGGACCGTCACCGGGTTCACGCTGGGCCATTCCGTCACCCTGGGTCTGGCGGTAACCGGCCATCTGCAACCGGATTCGACCACGGTCGAGGCGCTGATCGGATTCTCCGTGGCCTACGCGGCATTGGAAGCGGCGAGACGCCGCGCGCTGCTGACACCCGTGGCGCAGCTGGGAATCACGGTCGCCCTGCTCCTGCTGGGCGCCGCGCTGCTGGCGAGCGGACTGTCCGCGCTCAGTGTCTGGACCTGGCTGGCCTGCGGGTTGCTGCTGATCCGGTTGCTGCCGGCGAGCGCTCAACACCGTTCAACCACCGGGCCGGCCATCGCAGCCGCGTTCGGGCTGGTGCACGGCGCGGGTTTCGCCGGCGCCCTGCTCGACCTCAGCTGGCCGGCGGATCAACTGCTACCGATTCTGGCCGGGTTCAACATCGGCGTGGAACTGGGCCAGATCGGCATCGTGGTCGTCCTGGCCCTGGCCGGCGGCCTCGGCGTCCGCATCTGGCAACGCCTGACCCGGGACCGCGAGGCCGTCTGGCCGCAGACGATCGCCGCCGGCCTGTTGTGTCTGGCTGGTGTCCAGTGGTTCGTCGGTCGGGCCATCATCGGGTAACTGAGAAACCCGCCACGTCGTTCACGGCGTGGAATCAACCAACCGCCGCGCAGCGGCGTTAAATAGCCGCGGGCAGGGATGGCCGCACAAGACCGTGCGCCCTTTCAACGCAGCCGGCGCGGACGGAGTCTTGGACGGATTCAGCGCGAGGCCTGTCTGAGCGGCCCTGCAGGCCGCGAGTTTGGCTCGCGCCCGGCCAAGGCCCCGTTCGCGACGGGCAGTCGATGCACAAGGACGTGCATCGACCTGCGTTGCGGGCGCACATGGCTTTGGTGACTTTCGCCGAAACGAAAGTCACTCGCCCCGCGGGGCGAAACCCGCCACGTCAATTCATCAGGAAGGTCGGTTCAACACACACGACCTGTCGCGATGGAGTACGAACCAACGTACCAGGAAGCGAGATCACGGCTGCATCGGCGTCTCGGCCAGCTTGCTCTCCAGCTTCCGCGACACGGCCTCCGGCGAATCGGTCCGGCGCGCCAGCAATCCGTAGGCGACCGGCACGACGAATACCGTGAACAGCGTCGCCGCCAGCACACCGAACAGGATCACGACGCCGATGGCGAAGCGGGTTTCCGCTCCTGCGCCGGAGGACAGGATCAGCGGCAGACTGCCCGCGGCCGTGGTGATCGCGGTCATGACAATCGGCCGGAAGCGGACCCGGGAGGCTTCCATCAGCGCCTCATCGAAATCCACGCCCGCGTCGCGCCGCTGGTTGGCGAACTCGACGATCAGAATGCCGTTCTTGGCCGCCAGTCCAATCAGCATCACCAGCCCGATCTGACTGTAGATATTCAATGTCGAATCAACCAGCCACAGGCCGAACAGGGCACCGGTCACCGCCAGCGGCACGGTCAACATGATCACCAGCGGGTGGACGAAACTCTCGAACTGCGCGGCCAGCACCAGAAAGACCACGATCAACCCCAGCACGAACACGAACAGCAGCGATCCGGAGGACTCCTGCAGGTCGCGCGACTGTCCCTTGTAGTCGATGACCACCGTCTCCGGCAGGACCTCGCGGGCCAGGGACTCCAGATCACGCAGCGCCTCGCCCAGCACCAGACCGTCCGCCAGCCCTGACGAGACGGTGATCGCCCGCACCCGATTGAAGCGGTTCAACTCGAAGGCGTCGGCCTGTTCGCGAATCGTGACGAGGTTCGACAGCGGAATCAGCTCTCCGGAGGTTCCGGAGCGCACGTAGAGATTCGCGATCGCATTCTGGGTTCGCTGTTCGGACCGCTCGCCCTCGACGATGACGTCGTATTCCTCACCGTCGTCGATGTAGGTGGTCACCCGGCGCGATCCCAGCATGGTCTGCAACGTCAGGCCGATATCGCGCACCGACACGCCCAGGTCGCCGGCCCGGTTGCGGTCGATGTTCACGCGCAACTGCGGCTGGGTTTCCTTGTAGTCGGAATCCACGCCGATCAGCCCGGGCATGCGCTCGTTGACGGCCGCCAGCAACGTATCCCGCCATTCGGTCAGCTGTTCGTAGGTGCCGCCGCCGATGACGAACTGCACCGGCTGGCCGCGGCCACCGCCAAAGCTCTGGCGCATGATCGGAAACGCCCGAACCCCGGGCAGATCCGCCAGACGCCCACGAATGTCATCCATGATCTCCCAGGCCGAACGGCGCTGATTCCAGGGAGTCAGTCCGATGATCACGACGCCGCCGTTGAAACGCTCGCCGCCGAAGTTGGGCGCCCGGACCAGCAGCCGCTCGATCTCCCCCGCCTCGACCAGCGGCATGGTGCGGGCCTCGATCTCCAGCATGTAGTCCTTGATGTAGTCGTAGGTCGCGCCTTCGGGGCCACTCACGAGCACGAAGAAGGAACCGCGGTCCTCGCGGGGAGCGAACTCCGAGGGCACCGTCTTCAGGAGAAACCAGGCGCCAACCAGCACCGCGACGACCACACCGCCCATCAGCACGGGCCGGCGCACAACCGTGCCCAGCACGCGGGCATATCCGCCGGCGACGCGGTCGAACCCGCGGTCGATCCATGCCGACAGGCTGCGGCGGTTCTTGTTGGCCGGCCGCAGCAACTTGGAGCACAGCATCGGCGACAAGGTCAGCGCGACAATCGTGGAGAAAAACACCGCCGCCGCCATCGTGATCGCGAACTCGGTGAACAGCCGCCCGATGTCGCCCGAGATGAACGACAGCGGCACGAAGACGGCGATCAGCACCACGGAGGTCGCCACGACCGCGAATCCCACCTGCTTGGCACCCCGATACGCGGCCACCAGCGGCGGCTCGCCCAGCTCCACGCGCCGGGCGATGTTTTCCAGCATCACGATGGAATCATCCACCACCAGACCGACGGCCAGCACCAGGGCCAGCAGCGTCAGCAGATTGATCGTGAACCCGAAGCTGTAGAGCGCGATGAAGGTCGCAATCAGCGAAACCGGGACGGTGACGGCAGGAATGATCATCGCCCTGGCGCTGCCAAGGAACAGCCAGATCACGGCTACCACCAGGGCCACCGCGATGGCCAGGGTCTTCCACACCTCGACCACCGCCGCCTCGATGAACACGCTGGAATCGTAGCTCTGCTCCAGCACCATTCCTTCCGGCAGGTTCGGATTCAGTTGTCGGCGCAGGGCCTTGGCGGCCCGAGCCACCTCGACCGTGTTCGCGGTGGACTGCTTGATGATGCCCACCCCGACCATCGGCACCGTGTTGCCGCGAAACATGGTGCGATCCTCCACCGCACCCTTCTCCACGCGCGCCACCTCGGACAGGCGCACCAGGTGCCCTTCGCGACTGGTGCCGACCACGAGATCCCGGAAATCGGCGGGGGTGCGGTAGCTGCGCCTGACCCGCGCCGTGAACAGCCGGTCCACCGACTCGATCCGGCCCGCCGGCAGCTCGACGTTTTCCGCGACCAGCGCGTTTTCGATGTCGGCCACGGTCAGGCCACGCGCGGCCAGCGCCTTGCGATCCAGCCAGATCCGCATGGCGTATTCCAGCCCGCCACCAATCCGGACCCGCGCCACACCCGGCAGGATGGAAAACCGATCCTCCAGGTAACGCCGCGCGTAGTCGGTCAGCTCCAGCGAATCCATCTCGGTGCTGGTCAGGTTCATCCACATGATCACGTCGTCATCGGATTCAACCTTCTGGATGTCCGGCGGATCGGCCTCCTGGGGCAGGTTGTCCAGCACACCGGACACCCGGTCGCGCACGTCGTTGGTCGCCGCGTCGATGTCACGTCCCGAACTGAATTCGATGGTCACGCGAGAGCGGCCGTCCTGCGAGCTGCTCTCGATGAAGCGAATGCCCTCCACCCCGGCGATGCGATCCTCGATGATCTCGGTGATCCGGGTTTCCACGACAGCGGCCGAAGCCCCCGGATAGGTCGTATCCACGGAAACGATCGGCGGGTCGATGTCCGGGGACTCGCGCAGCGCCAGCCGATCGAAGGCCAGCACGCCGAACGCGATCATGAGCAGCGACAGAACCGTGGCGAAGACGGGCCTGCGGACGGACAGATCGGACAACACCATGTCAGCTCTCCGTGGCGTCCGTCACGTGCGGCAGCGCGGCCGACCGTTCGGTCACTTTCACCGGAGCCCCGGGCTGCAGCTTCATCGTGCCGTCGATGACGACCAGATCACCGGCCTCCAGCCCGCCGGTGATCTCGGCCACACCGGGGCGGCGCGTGCCCACCGTAACCTCGACGCGTTCCGCCTTGCCGTCCACGACACGGAAAACGAACTGCCGGTCACCGCGCGGCACCAGGGCGCCCTCCGGCACCGCCAGCGACTCCCGCTGCCGCGCCAGCACCTCCAGCTCGATCAGCATGCCGGGCTGCAACTCGCGCCCGCTGTTGTCGATCTCGGCGCGGGCGAGCACGGCGCGCGTCTGCGGATTGACCTGCGTATCCACGGCCGACACCTCGCCCTCGAAGCTGCGATCGGGATAGGCGGCGGACCTCGCGACCAGCGGCACACCCGGCTTCAGCCGCGCCAGTTCAGTCTCCGGCACCGTGAAATCCACCTTGATCGTATCGATGTCGTCCAGCGTGGTGATGACATCGCCGGGACGAATCAGCGCACCGACACTGACCATGCGCAAGCCGACCCGACCCGCGAACGGCGCCCGGATCTGGTGATCGGCGATATCCGCTTCAAGCGCAGCCACCTCGGCGACGGCGGTCTCGACCTCGGATGCGCGCAGATCGACTTCGGACTCCGACAACACCCGATCACTGACCAGCGACTTGGAACGGTCCAGCGTGCGACGCCGCTCGGCGAGACGGGCCTTGGCAGCCGCGAGCTCGGCGCGCTCCGCGGTGTCGTCGAGGCGCGCCAGCAGGGCGCCCTCCTCGACATAGGCGCCATCCTGGAAGTTGAGGGAGATGATCTTTTCGGTGAGATTGGCGCTGACGTCCAGCGACTCGTTGGAGCGCGCCGTCCCCAGCGCCTCGATCCCGCTGGCGAACGTTTCGGTGTCGACGCGCTGGGCAATCACCGGTGTCGCCGGCCGATTGCCAGCCGCGGCCGGCGCGTCGGCCGGCTGGTCGCAACCGATTAGTGTCGCGCACGCACAAACCGTCAGCGCCCCCGCAAATCGATGCCAATGCATAGCGTTCCCTGTGCCGACGGGCGGCGAGTCAATTCCATGGAGAATGTGGTTCGACCCGGAATGTCCGCACCGGGTTCCCGGCGGTATCGACAGGGCCGCGCGAACATGATCGCACGACCCGGATCGACAGTGGCCGGACGACGAAGCGTCGGGGACAATGCCCGCATGCAGGATGCCAACTGGTTCATCGGATGGCCCGCCGACCGCTGGGATTGCGGTGCGACGCTGGATGCCGCGATACACGCGCTGGAACTGCCGAAAACCAGCCGGCGTCTGGGCGGTGATGACCGTCACGTGACCCTCGCCTTTCTCGGCCGGTGCGGGCAGCCGGCCGCCGAGAGGGCCTTCGCCGAGGCGACGACTCAGGCCGCCACCATGCCCGCGGAGCTCAGCCTGCGCGGCACCGGCTGGCAGCTGCTCGGCCCACCTCGCGCGCCGTCGGCGGTCTCCCTGCTGGTGAACGCGGACGCCGGCCGGCTGGAAACCCTGATCGCAGCGCACCGCGGCGCGCTTTACGCCGCGGCTGGAGCCGCGCCGGACACACGCCCGCCCAAGCCCCATGTCACCGTGGCCCGGCTTGACCGCCGCCTGCCCGATGCCGACCGGGAGCGCATCCGACGACGGCTGGATACCAGCCCGCCGCCGGACGGCGAACTGGTGCTGGACCGACTGACCCTGTTCACCTGGACCGAAT
>CALBOV010000042.1 GCA_937896565.1 uncultured Salinisphaerales bacterium | reverse complement strand
GCCCGCGAGCCACACCAGCCGCGGAGCCGGCACGTCCATCCCGTCGAATGCCTCCGCCAGAAATGTCTCGCGGTCGAGCAGGACCTGTTCGGAGCCGGCGAACACCGGCGACAACCCGGTCAGCAACGCGACCAGACCAAGAACCGCTGCAAACGACCGACGCAGCCGTCCGACGGGACGCCCGTGGCGCGAGCCCTTCGCATTCAATCGGGTCCGCACGTCGCGACGGCCTGCCCGTCGGGTGGACGCGACGGCGCCGGGGCGCCCGTCACGACCGCGACGCATCAGAGCTCCCAGGACAGGCTGACACCGTAAGTGCGGGCTTCGCCGTAGCGCTTGGCCACGCGCTGATCCTCGCCTTCGCCATTGACGAACCGACCTTGCAGATTCACGTCATCCGTCAGGTTGCGGCCGAACACCTGGATCGAGAAGCCCCATGGCAGGGCGTAGCCGATCTTGGCGTTGAGCAGCGTGCGCGACGGCACGCGACCCTCCGGGTCGTTGTTGGCGTAGCTGTCGATGTCACCCACGTAATTCACGGAGACCTGCCCGCTGACGCCCTTCCAGTCCGTCAGCGTCAGCCCCACCGACCCGCTCTCATCCGGAGACAGCGGAAAGCGGTTGTCAGCGTAGTTCTCGCCGCTGTTCACGAAGCGGTCGAACTCCGAGCGCAGCAATCCGAGGCTGGCGAACAGCTCCAGCTTGTACGGCAACTGGACCAGCGACTCGACCTCGAGGCCGTACTGGTGGGATTCGCCGGCGTTCTCGGTCGTGGTGTAGAAGCTGGTCTCCTCGCCTATGGTGACCTGCTGGTCCTCCCATTCGGTGTAGAACAGGTTCGCGTTCACCGACAGCGCGCCATCAAGCCACTGGTTGCGCAGCGCGAGTTCGGTGGTCCTGGTGTATTCGGGATCGAACTGGCTCAACTCGCCCCCAAAGAAGGTGACGCTGGTGCCGCCGGAGCGGTAGCCCTGCTGGTACTGCACGCCCACGGAGTGCGTGGGCAGGTACTGCCAGGTCAGCCCGACCTTGGGGAGAAAGTCGGTGAATGTCTCGTCGCCGCTCACGTCGTAGTCGGGCGGCACGAAATCGGGCTGCGCCTGGGACAGCAGATCGGACACCGCATCCGGCAGCGGCACACCGATGTCGAAGGGCAGGCCGGGGATCGGGGCGGTCAGGGTGTATTCCAGTTCGGCGACATCCCTGCGCTGGTCGTGCTCGCGATTGAGGCGTCCACCCAGCGTCACGGTCCAGTCGTCCAGCAGCGTCCAGTCGAGCTCGGCGAACAGCGCCGAGGTTTCGGCCTGCCGATCGCTGCTCTGGATCCCGCTGAGCAGCACCACACCGCCCGCGGCCGGAATGCCCTCACCCGTGGTCGCTTCGTAGCGGTCTTCGTCGGAGAAATAGGCGCCAATCACGGCCTTGACCGTGTCGAAGCGCATCTGCAGCCGGAGCTCCTGGCTGAAGGTTTCCGTGGTTCGATCAAAGGTCGTGGTGCCGCCATCCTCCTCGGTCCGGTCGTAGCCCCACTCGCGGTCATCCACGCTGTCGACGAAGCCGGTGACCGACTCCAGCGTCAACCAGGCGCCCAGCGGCAGGCTCTGCTCCCAGGTGTACACATCGGTGGTGAACACACCGATGAAGCGCTCATCCGCGGTGGCGGTGCGCTCCTCATTGGTGCTGTCGAAAATGTTGTCACCGAATTCGTTGTCGGAGGCGCTGTAGGAGATCAGGCTGCGGTAACCCGGCAGCCAGTCAGACAGCGGGAGCCATTCGAGTTTGGCGCGGACGTTCTCGATGGCGGCACGGTCGGCATCGTCCTCCATCCGCGTGACGTTGTAGATGTCCCCGCGGGCGTAGCTGTCCTGCGCGGCAATGCGAAAGCGCAGGCCGTCGGTGATCGGCCCGCCACCAGCCACCGCGTAGTCATGCCCGTCGCGGGAGAAGCGCGAGGCTCGCGCGCGCAGGTCCCATTCGGGCGTCGGATCACGCGTCGTCAGCGTCAGCGCGCCGGCGATGCTGTTGCGGCCGAAGGTCGTCGACTGCGGACCGCGCAACACCTCCACCTGCTCAACATCCCAGACCGACAGCGGCCCGCCGTAGATGCCTGTCTGCCCGGGCAGCGCCACGCCGTCCAGGTAGACGCTGATCGTGTCACCCTCGCCGCCGATGCCGTCGTTCGGTACTCCGCGAATCGAAATCTCGCGGTCGCTGTTGCCGATCACCACGTTGGCGATCTGGGACACGACTTCCTGCAGGTTGGAATCGCTGCCGGCATCGATGGCCTCGCCGGTGATCAGGCCGACGCTGGTGCGGGACTCCGCCAGTGTCCGTCCCAGCTTGTCGCCGCTGACGACCAGCGTGCCGAGATTCAGCGTCGACCCGGACTGTTGTTCCGGCTCCGGCGCACGCTCATCGCCCTCGCCGGTGTCCACCGGAATCGTGTCAACAATCAGTTCCGACTCCGGATCGTCCGACGGCTCCGCTGATTGGGCCACCGCGACGCCCGACCACGCCGCAAGCACCGTCAACACGACAGCGGCCGCCGGAAGCCGACGGTTGCCGACGTTGTCCTGCCATACCACGTTGGAATTCACTCTCTCTCTCCCCGATCGGGTGCGACCTGAAGGGCCGGGCCACGGGGCTCCAGCACGTCCGGAACCCTCCTGCCTCGGTTTCAGGGGCGGCGACATTAATGCACTTGGTTCTTATTTGCACTACTATTTTGCTAAACGCTCACCTTACCAACTTGCCAGCGTCTTTTCCGCGCCAGGAACCGGTTTCCGCAATGCCATCACCCCTACTCGCCGGACGATCAGGTCGGCTCGTACTCTGCTGCCTGGCCGCCATGAGCGTCCGGGTCGCCGCACAGACACCCGCACCCTACGAGGACACGATCCAGGTCGAATCGGACGACGAGGCAGTGGAGCTCGCCCCCGTCGCGGTCGAGGGACAACGCGTGCAGGCACCCCGCTACCAGGAGCCGGACGCTACCAGCGCAACCAAGACCGACACCCCGATCATCGAGACTCCGCAGTCGATCTCCGTGATCAGCGCGGATCAGCTCCGCGACCTCGGCGCGTTGACGCTGCAGGACGCCCTGCGCTATTCCGCCGGGATTCACGCCGATGCCTATGGCCTGGATTCCCGCACCGACTCGGCCATCGTCCGCGGTACGGCCTTCGTGCAATACCAGGACGGGCTGCGCAGCCTGTTCGGTTCCTACAACAACGTTCGCACCGATCCGTACGCCCTGGACAGCATCGAGATCGTCCGCGGACCGTCCTCCGTGCTCTACGGCCAGGGCACCAGCGGCGGCATGATCAACGTCAACAGCAAGCGGCCGCGAACCGAGGCCGCTCACGAATTGCGCGCCGAATACGGCGACTATCAGCGTCGCCAGTACGCCGCGGACTTCACCGGCCCGATCACGTCGGATGGCAGCCTGGCGTACCGAATCGTCGGGCTGCACCGGAACTCGGCCATGCAGGTCGACTACGTGCAGGACAATCGCGAGTTCATCGCACCGTCGCTGACCTGGCGACCGTCCGGCTGGTTCGAGTGGACCCTGCTCGGCAATGTCCAGAAAGACCGCAGTGGTTCGTCCACGGCGTTCCTGCCCCGGGAGGGCACGATCCAGGACAATCCCAACGGCCGGATCCCGACCAACCGTTTCGTCAGCGAACCGGAATTCGATCGCTACCACACCGACCAGGATGCGGTGACATCACTGCTGAAAATCGGCCTCGGCACCCGGTGGACGCTTTCCCAGAACGCCCGCTACATGGAAAGCGAGTCCGACTATCGGACCATGTACCCGAACATCTACACCGGCGACCCCTACCTGCTGAATCCGTTTCGCCGGGATTCCGTGCTGCGCATCACCTACGTGACTGACGCCCGCGTCCGCGCCATCACCTCCGATCACCGCCTGACCGGCAATGTGTCCACCGGCTTCATCGACCACGAGTTGCTGATCGGCGTGGACGCGACCAAGGTGACCACCCGTCAGAACGAGGGCACGCTCGACACCTTTCAGATCATCAGACAAGGTCTGTTTGATCTCTACGAGCCTGAATACGGGAACTTCATCGTCCCGGAAGCCGAGGCACGGCCCGATCTCGTGACTCGGCAGACCGGCTACTACATTCAGAATCAGATGACATTCGGCGAGCACCTGATCGCACTGGTGGGATGGCGACGGGACGAGGCGCGATCCGAGGAAGCCGGCGGCCCGGCCCAGGAGGACGAGGCGGAATCCCGGCGCGCCGGGCTGCTGTATCGCTTCGATGCCGGTTTCTCGCCCTACGTGAGCTACTCGGAATCCTTCAACCCGGTGGCGCAGCTCAACATGGAAGACGATCCGTTCAAGCCCATCCGCGGTGAGCAGTGGGAAGCCGGGATCAAGTATCAGCCGCCATCGTTTCCGGCCCTGATCACCGCCAGCGTGTTCGAGATCAACGAGGAGAATCGCCTGGCGCCCGGCCCTGACCCCAGCGTGCAGGTCCAGCTCGGCACCGCGGAGATCAAGGGCGCCGAACTGGAGGCCGGCATGACCTGGCCGAACGTGCTCGACGTGATGCTGGCCTACACCTATCTCGACGGATTCAGCGATGCCGGCGAAAACGCCGACGAAGGTGCCCGGATCAAGGCGCTGGCGGCGACGCCCGAAGAAGTCGCCTCGCTGTGGACCCGCTTCCACTTCGGCGCCATCGGCCTGCCCGGCCTGTCGATCGGTGCGGGCATCCGATACACCAGCGCGATTCCCGACGAAAGCGAGACCGTCGAAGTCCCGTCGACCACGTTGTACGACGCCATGATCGCCTACGACTACCGGAACTGGCGTCTCGCCGTGAACGGCAGCAATCTGGAAGACGAGACCGTTGTCTCCGCCTGCCTGGAGCGCGGCGACTGTTTCTACGGTCCGCGCCGCAACGTCGTCGGCAGCCTGACCGTTCGCTTCTGATGCGCCTGGGCGCGCTCAAGTGGACCATCGGGGTGCGGCTTGACTCGCTAACCCGGGGAAAACACCCATCACCCGTGAGGAGACAACGATGAACGAAATCATCCAGAGCGGCCTGCTGGTATGCCTCGCCGTGCTTGTGGCCGCAAACGCGATCAACCTGCGGAAACTGGAGGCACGGGTGAAGACGCTGGAGTCGCGCAACGCCCCACCATGATCCGGCGAAAGCGCCTGTGGGCGCTCGCCGTGGCGGCCACACTGTTACTCAGACCGGACACCTCGCCGAGAGTTGAACCGGTGGTGGTTTCCACCACGGGCAGTGACCGAATGCCCGGCGTTCCGGCGTCCGGCCGGACCCGACCCGCACTATCGGCTGACAGTCTCCCGGCATCACCCCATCCAGAACGCTGAACTCATCGCGTAGCCGAAGGCGCAGCACGACTTGTGAAGCCATACATCAACCAGCCGCACCCCTCACTAGATAATTAATGCGAATCATTCTCATTGACTTTATTGATTCTCGAAGCTAGCCTGCGCCTTCCTGTTTTCCATGACGCGAAGGACATTCGATGCGCCAGCACGCCGTTCTCACCCTGCTCGGAGCCACCCTTTTTGGATTGAGCGCCTGCGGGGGCGGCAGCGGCGGCGGGTCCGACAACCCTGACCCGTCCGCGACCACCGTGCAGGTGGCCGTGGCTCCCAGTGGCGAATCCGGCAGTGTCGGCCAGGCGACGGTCCTGCTGCTGCGTGACAGCGGCGCCGTCACGAACAAGGCCAGCCTGGACCAGTACGAGGTCATCTCGGTCGCGACCACGCGCAATAACGGGTTCTACCGCTTCGAGATCAGCGACGGTGCGCTGGATCAGTACGTGATCGTGGTGCAGAACATCCACGACGCCCGTTATCAGGTGAACGGCCGGATCGAGCTGATCCGGGCCCTCGGCGATCTGACCGATGACACCACCTCAGTCAATGTCACCCCGGTCTCCACGCTGGTCTTCCACGCTGCGGCATCGCTGGACGCCGTGACGCTGGAAACCAGCTTGGCGGACATCCTGGCGGACCTGGGCGCCGACGCCGCCGACAGCCCGACGGCCAACCTGCCGCTGCTTTCGGCGTTCTCACTCGTGGAATACTTCCCGTCGCTGATCGCGGACATCGCCGCCGCTCCGGACCAGTTGTCGGCCACGCTGGCCGCGCTGGACCTCACCACCCTGCCGGAAAGCCGCCAGACCGAAGCCACGCTGCGTCGTGACGTGGCACAGGCGATCATCGCGGCCGCGCAGGACGCCGGCACCACCGACCTCGCCAGCGAGGCGAACCGCATCGAACTGGCTGCCCGCATCGCCAATCTGCTGGACGCGGCCGGAACGGCCTACACGGACAGCTACGTTGACGCGCTCGCCGCAGCGGCGATCCAGGCCAACGCGGGCGGCAGCGTGGGCGCCGATTCCGGCGCGACGAACGTGCTGCGGTATCTGATCAACACCTACGGCCTGGGCGATTCGCTGACCGACGAGGCACCTGGCGCCGAGACCGTCGCGGCCATCGAGGCCGATCCGAACATCGCGACGCTGGTCGCCAGCGGCCAGGCCGTGCAGGTCAGCGTGCCGCTACTGGACAACGAATTGCTCGGCTCCGACGAGGATGCCCGCCGCCGGTACTACTACAGTTCGAACGCCTCGCCTATCAACACGGTCCAGGTGCTGTTCGAAGGCGTGACGGACGCCAATATCACCGATGAACTGCAAGTCGCGCTGGCGGAAGCCAATGTCCGCGCCGCCCGAATCGACGAGGCCAATTTCATTGCCGCCACGCAGGTC
>CALBOV010000041.1 GCA_937896565.1 uncultured Salinisphaerales bacterium | reverse complement strand
GCTGACCTCGATAGCGGTGACATCGGTCGCTACAAACACAGAGCCACCGGATACATCCCGCCGGCTGACTTCGTAGATGCGTCCGTCGTGCGCAACGTCTTCAAGTTGATTCTCGATGCCTTGCCGTATCCAATCCGGAACGCTGGTGTAATTCGGCTCACCGTATGGAACAAAGTAGGCGCGGTAGGCATCTTCGATGATGGACACAGTGCTGCCCATTTCCCGGCCCTGCGCGGCGACGTACGCCACCTGACCGTTGATCGCCGTGTCCATGATGGTCTTTTCCAGCTGTTCATTGAAAAAGATGGCAACGCCACCCAATCCGAACGCGATCAGCGCACTGACCGCTATCAGCCCCCATGACACACGCGACTGAATGGACGATGTTCTGGTCACTGGCGGGACTCTGCGATCAATTGATAACCGTAGCGATGAATCGTGCGCAGCATTTTATGTTTGGCACCTTCGTCAATCGCCTTACGGATGGCGTGCACATGGGTTCGCAAGGTGTCGGATTCGGGTGGTGAGTCGCCCCAAACCGCAAACTCCAGGTCGGCGCGCGTCACAGCATTGGGGTAAGCCCGCATCAACACCTCAAGGACGCGCTCGGATGTGCGGTTCAACTGCACAGGCTGCCCATCAATCGAAATTCGGCGTTGACCCAAATCGAAGTTCAGCGCGCCAACCTGCAAGGTGTTTAATGCCGGCATGTTGCGCGCGATCAAAGCTTGCAAGCGGGCCTCCAGTTCCGGCAAATCAAAGGGCTTGACCAAGTAGTCGTCGGCGCCAGCGCCAAAGCCTTCCAGTTTGTCCGACAACTGATCGCGTGCGGTAAGCATCAGCACCGGAACACGTTTGTCAGCGTCCTGGCGCATGCGGCGACAAATCTCCAGACCAGTGACTTTGGGCAGCATGACATCCAGCACGATGACGTCGTAGTCGTGACTGACAGCCAAGTGCAGGCCGGTGATGCCATCGGGCGCGTGATCCAGCACATAGCCCTTGGGCTCCAGATACTCGAAGAGGTTCTCCGCGAGTTGCGGGTTGTCCTCCACAATCAGCAGCTTGCATCCAGTTGTCATGGCCCACTCGCTGGGGATCGGTCAGCTACCAACGATAGCCGATCGACAAGCCTGGCACCGCATCTCCGGCATGCGGAATGATCGTCGGGGACAAGCGCAATCGTCCCGGCCCGACCTCATGGGGGTCCCCCATGAAGTAGTTGCTCGCAATGCCTATAGCAGCCCCGGCCAGCACGTCGGACCAATAGTGGTTATTGGAGTGCACCCGCGACCAGCCCACGTAACTCGCGGCCAGGTAAGCCGGCGCGCCTGCCTTCCAGCCGTAATGCTTGTTGATAAATGCGGCGCCGGTGAATGACAGTGCCGTGTGACCCGATGGGAATGACTGGCCGGCCCCGTTGGGGCGCTCGGCATCAATGGCGTATTTCAAGCCGTATGTCGCAACATAGGCGCGGCCTACTGCGGTGATCAACTCACCGCGCCGCGACCCCGGGATGACATTGCTCAGCAGCGAAAGCTCGCCGGACTGTAGCGCCGGGTTGTTTTGGTAGATGCCGTCTGCCAATCCGATGTTGGTGCCTCTCGGCGCGGAGTCGCCGAAGAAGAACGTGAAGCCCAACGCCGTCAGGGGAATTGCGAACTGCAGCAAGTCGCCACTGGTTTCTACCGTTTCGTCGAAGCTGCTGGGCACCGATGCCGCGACTGAGCAATATCCAGCGAGCAGCACGGTCATGAAACGCTTGATCGAAACGTTCAATTAGCCGTTCCAATCATTGCCGGGATGGCACCGGTGCTCTCGATCGGGCCGTACTTCTTCGTCGTGTAGGCATGCTGTGCCCACGTGGCATGCGCCAGCGCTCGCTTGGTCAGCAGCGGGTTGTCGGGGGCTGGAATCAAGGTCGTGCCAGTCCAGCGCCAAGTGGTCGGGGCCAAGTCCGGCCGAAGCACAACCAGTTCGTGGTCTTCCATGAACGCCTGGTTGTCGCGAAACTGCATGATCGCCCGCCCCGCGTCATATGACTCGGTCAAATCGCGCCCAACCATCGGGTGGACCGATGGCACGCCGAGCATCGACAAGGCTGTCACGGGCAAATCCAACTGGCTGGCAACCTGTGTTTGGATTTTGGCTGGAACTGGGCCGCCCAAGAACAACGCTGGAATCCGGAAGCGCTCAACGGGAACCAGACTATCCCCATAGACGCGGGAGTTGTGGTCAGCGACGACAAGAAACAGCGTGTCGTCCCAATAGTCTGCTGACTGTGCCTTTTCGAAGAACTGACCCAGTGCCCAGTCTGCGTACTTGACGGCATTCTCTACGCGGCCGGCTGGTTCAGCGAAATGCTCAATACGGCCTTCCGGGTAGTCGAACGGTTCGTGGTTGGTTGAGGTGAACGCAAAAATAAACTGCGGCTGTTCGGATTGAGGCTCCGCGAGCATGTCGTGTACACGGTCCAGCAGATACTCGTCCGCAACACCCCAGGTAGAGCGATACAAGTTGCTATCGAAATTGCGCTCCTCGGTGACATGCTGAAAACCGTTGTTGGACAGGAAGCGGCGCATGTTGTCGAAATTTGCGTCTCCGCCGTACACGAAGTGTGTCTGCCAGCCTGCAACGCCCAGTGTTCTGGCGATGGTGTAGAAGCCCTGCTGAGCGCCGGGTAGCTTGACAACACTGCGGGCCGGACTGGGCAGAAAACCAGTGGTGACGGCTTCGATACCGCGCACCGAGCGTGTGCCGGTGGCAAACATGTTTTCAAACCACCACCCTTGTCCGGCCAGCGCGTCAAGGCTTGGTGTCACTGGCAGGCCACCCAAACTGCCGACAAATTCTGCGCCAAGGCTTTCTTCCAGGATCAGTACGAAGTTCTTGTAACGACGTTCGGAGGCGACAGTTTGCCGGTGGTGGGTGGATGCTTGTTTGGTAAAGTCTTCTGTCTGAATGTGCTGCATATCGGCCTTGACGATTGCCAAGGCATGCTCGGGCGTCATGTCACCGTATTGCGTGTCGAGACCCTCTTCATTCTTGAGGGCATAGATCGCATACCCGATTGAATACAGGGAGTTCAGGGCGATGTCGTTCAGGGTCTGACTGGATGTCACCGCAGCACTTGCGGGATTCAGTGCTCGATGGCCGGTGGTGCCGCGTGCAAAGGCAAGGCACAAAACGAGCACCGGCAGAAACCAGGCGATCGTCGCAGGCGAGTGTGGAGACGTTCTGGCGGTCAACTGGCGCATCTGCCAGAACACGCCGACGATGGCGGTGATGACCAAGGCGCTCCCACCGAGCACAATGGCTGCTCTGGAAGCCAGCAACATCGACAACACCTCCCGAGCATTTTCGAGGTACTCGAAAAACAAGCGGTTGGGCCGAACGCCATACTCAGCCATGAAGTCTGGCGTGGCGATTTCCAGCATCAGCGCCAGCCCCGCAATTGCAGCGACGTAGGTAGCAATGAAATGCCGCCATACTCTCCATGTGGGCCGATGATGCAGCAGCGCAGTTGCAATAACGGCCGGCGCAATCATGATGGCTGCGGTCTGCAGGTCCATTCTCAGGCCCCACCACATCAGTTGATTCAACTCCGAGGTGCTGCCGATCAATTCAGCATGAATCACCAGCAGCCAGATTCGAAACAATGTCCAGCCCCCGACAAATAGCAAGGCCGTGGTTAACAGCATCAGATATGGCTGAAACTTGAAGGTCGATTGTGCGTTTGTCTGGCTCATGCCCCCCATGCTGCCGGGGGGCGTGTACAACGCATGTTGGGGAGATGTTCAGAAGTTGTTTTTAAGTGGGCTCGGTCGTGCCGGTGTGCCTGCCCTTATATTGCGGTCTTGGATGCAGACATTCAGCGCAACACCCCGTGTTCAAATTTCGGCGCTGTTGCTGACCGAAATGCTGGGTGTCTTGCTGCGTGTTCGACGGCCATTGAACTATCCCCCTTCACTGGCATGCGAGTGAAGCAGGGCAAATTTTGATGTTGGTTCAGCCATCGCGCGCTAGAGCACATCTGCGATGTGCGACTGTTCGCTGGCGCTCCATAGCACCTTTGGGCTCCATGCATGCTTGGCTGCTGTTGGCCTCTTGACCCCGTAGCACGCTAAAGACGTAGCATGTTGCAACTAGTCCGCCGTTGGCCGTGTAGTTCAATCAAGTTTGTGAATGCCAACAGCGTTTAGACGATTTATTGCGAGGGTGTCATCTGCGTGTCGACAACATCAAGCAAGCAAGCCCGCCTCTTCCGAATGGTCATGCCGGACCATCTGTGTCCTTACGGGCTGAAATCGAAATGGCTACTGGAACGACAGGGCTATTCAGTTGAGGACAACCACCTGAAGACGCGTGAGCAGACAGAGGCGTTCAAGGAAAAGTACGGGGTGGAGACCACTCCTCAAACATTCATTGACGGCGAACGCGTTGGTGGCTACGACGATCTGCGGGCTCGATTCACTGGGTTCGAAAAAGACAGCGACGACAAGTCATACACCCCTGTCCTGATGATCTTCGCTGTGAGTGCGCTTTCCGCAATGGCAGTCGCCTGGTTTGCCGAATCGCAACTGTTTTCCTTGCGAACGGTGGAGCTTTTTGCGGCGTTTGCCATGACCGGCTTGGCGCTCCAAAAGCTACAGGATGTCGAGAGTTTCTCGACGATGTTCCTGAACTACGATCTCCTGGCGCAACGCCGAGTGGGCTATGGCTATCTCTACCCTTACGCCGAGGCCGCTGCCGGGCTACTGATGATAGCGGGAGGCGTGGCAGGATTGATCGCAGCGCCTGTTGCACTATTCATTGGCACAATCGGCGCCACCTCCGTTGTCAAGGCGGTGTACATCGACAAGCGTGAATTGAAGTGCGCCTGCGTTGGTGGCAATTCGAATGTGCCGCTTGGGTTTGTGTCGTTGACAGAGAACCTGGTCATGATCGTGATGGGCCTGTGGATGCCGATCAAGTTCGGGCTCAGCGCCGGCTGGTTTTGACCATGGGCGCGCAAATGATGAAGGAGAGTTAATGTGATCAAGCAAACAAAGGCCGTTGTGCTCGCACTCGTGGCAGCAGCCTTCGCATCTGCGCCGGCTTCAGCCGACGACCGTCAGTCATTGGTTCAAATCATCACTGCCATTGAGGCCGGATGGGAATCGGGCGATGGCAGTCCGTTCCTGAACCATTTTCTCGATTTCCCCGGTGCGCGTTACATCGAGTCGGGTGGCCAGAACGAAGGACTCGACGATCTGGTGACGCACCACGTGGAGCCGGAAAAAGACGCGCTGGAGTACCTGAAGCTCGACATCAGCAAGATCGAAACCCACATTGAGGGCGACTTTGCCTGGGCGATTACCGACGTACGTGTGCAGGCCAAAATCCGAGATGGCGGGCGCGAGATTGACAGGGCGGGCTACGGCACGTGGTTGTTCCGGCGCCTGGACGGCCAATGGAAAGTGATTCACACCCACTCGTCGTCGCGCGCACCGCGTAAGTCAAACCCTGATCACACCCACAAGCACTGATGCTCTGGCGTCGCCGTGTCCGCCAAGTCCATCGATGGCTCGGCCTGCTGATCGCAATCCAATTGACGCTGTGGGTGGCCGGCGGATTCACCATGGCGTTTCTCGACCTCGATGCCGTCCGCG
This sequence comes from uncultured Salinisphaerales bacterium, assembly GCA_937896565.1. Lineage (GTDB taxonomy): Bacteria > Pseudomonadota > Gammaproteobacteria > Nevskiales > OUC007 > Abyssibacter. The sequence goes on along the minus strand of CALBOV010000041.1, from coordinate 12,077 downwards.
GGGCGCACCGAGTTGCGAACGCAGCGACAGTAGATTTGCGCGCCGCGGGTCCCGTCAGGCCCCCTGGCGACCTCTTGGCGGGATTTGGCAAGACCGTTACCGACTTGCGACTGACCCACTGGCTGGGTCAGCCTGTTTATCGGGTTGAAACCAGCAATGATTCGTACCTGATAGATGCACGTACCGGCGCCCGGTTGGATCCAATCGAATCCACGCAAGCCTTAGCTGTCGCGCAAGCAGACTACGCCGGCGATGCATCAGGTGCGGTGGTGCGCTTGGTGGACACCCCGCACTACGAGACACGTGGGCGTGAGCTGCCCCTGTGGCAGATCGCAGTCAACGATGATCTAGGGACACGAATTTATGTGTCGCCGCAAACCGGTGAAGTGGTAGCCCGCCGCAACAATTTATGGCGCATCTTCGACTTCGTCTGGATGTTGCACATCATGGACTATGACGACCGCGACGACTTCAATCATCCACTACTGCTGATCACAGCCGGCACCGCGCTGCTGTTCGTGATCAGCGGGCTGTGGATGCTGGTCTTCGCGTTTCGCCGAAAATCACGGGGCTCTCGAACGGCGTGAGCGCTTTATCGTTTCGCTCGTTGGCTTGTCGCGGCAACGGAGCCAGCCCTTGTGATCGCTATGGCAGCGCAAGATCTACCGCTTGACCCTGGACCAAACTACAAGGTCATACTGGGCTTATGCGCAACTGGATCATTGTCATTTTGACGGTAAGCTTTGTGCTTGGGCCGATCGCCCAGGCCGCAGCTGCATGTTGCGCACAGCACGCTGGCGGTCACTCTGCCGAGATGGAGATTGCACCCGACAATCACGCCGCTGAGCACTGTGGATCGCATGCCGGAGATGAAATGGTCTCCGGAAGCGAAGCCGAAAAGTTGTTCGGCGTCCACTTGGACGGCACCCCGTGCAGCGACATGTCGTCGTGCACCACCGGAGTGATGGCGACCGGAGTTGGCGAAATTGCAGCCGTTCCATTGCAAATCACCGTATTCGCCAAATTTCCGGCTGTGATCGGGAAGCCCCTCGACCGTGCCGATGAACTGACTCACCCACCCAGTATCACCTGACGAAACACACGCCTCGCGAGGCGTGTAGAGACCGCTCGCGCTGACGTTTGGCGCAGCGGCTCCAAGCCCGACCGCTTTTCGGTCCGGGAATTGGTTATCAGTCAGGAGATACACGCATGAGTCAACCCAACACCCCGGCGACGTTGTTGCAACGTCGTGAATTTCTACAAGGCGCATTAGGTGCTGGCGGCCTGCTCGCACTCAACAGCCTGCTGCCCGCCTACGCCGCAACGCAATTCGCCCCAGGGCTTGGCACGGTTACACCCCCCAACCGTCGTCATGCCGCCGACACCCTCATGGACATCGCAATTCGCGAACAACGGCTGGAGCTGGCCGGGCAGCGCCCCAAGGCGATGACCCTGAACAACTCAATTCCGGGTCCCGTGGTCGAACTTTACGAGGGGCAACGGGCGTCACTGCGGGTCACCAACCATCTTGCCGAAGACAGCTCGATCCACTGGCACGGCATCTTGCTGCCGTTCGAGATGGACGGCGTTCCCGGCGTGACATTCCCCGGCATCAAACCGGGCGACACTTTCAATGCCGAATTCGATGTTCGTCAATACGGCACATATTGGTACCACAGCCACTCGGGCCTGCAGGAGCAGTTAGGCGTTTACGGACCCATGGTCGTCCACCCGGCCGAACCAGAACCCTGGGCCTATGACCGGGACTACGTGGTGATGTTGTCGGACTGGACCTTCGAAGACCCGCATCGGGTTCTGGCGAACCTGAAGGGCATGGCCGATTACTACAACTTTCAGCAACGCACCAGCGAAGACTTTATTCGTGACGCACGCAAGGCGGGCACAGGCGCCGCCCTCGCAGACCGTGCGGCCTGGGGTGGTATGCGCATGATGGCAACAGATATCGCCGACATCACCGGCGAGACCTACACCTACCTGATGAACGGGCTGCACCCGGCCGGTAACTGGACGGGTTTATTCCGCCCTGGCGAACGCGTCCGCTTGCGCTTTATCAATGGCTCGGCAATGAGCTATTTCAATGTCCGAATCCCGGGGCTGCCCATGACGGTTATCCAGGCTGACGGACAAAACATTCAGCCCGTTGAGACCGACGAGTTCCAGATCGGCGTCGCCGAAACCTTCGATGTCATCGTCCAACCGCAAGAGGATGCCGCTTACACGGTGATGGCCGAGTCCATGGATCGCAGCGGTTATACACGCGGCACGCTGGCACCGCGCTTGGGCATGGAGGCAGCAGTGCCGCCGCTTAGAGAGCGACCCATGCGCACCATGGTCGATATGGGCATGGATATGTCCATGGGAGGCGGCCACGGCGGCATGAAGGGAATGCAGCACGGTGACATGCCCAAGATGAAAGGCATGGACCACCAGGGCATGTCCGGCATGCAGGGCAAAGACACAGCATCGGGGTCAGCTCATGCATCCATGGATCACAGCATGGATCCTTCTGCCGGCATGAAGACTGCGCCTGCCATTTCCGGCTTTGCGACGCTGGCGGCATCAATTCCCAATGGCCGGGATCAGCCGATCGAAAGCCGGATGGAGCGGGCTGGTCCAGTCGTCGCGCGACATGGCCCGGACACACATGGACCCGGCAACATCAGCGTGGCGACGGTCCAGCGCAACCGGCTGGGTGAGCCCGGTACCGGCTTGGAGGATGTCGATCATCGCGTGCTGACCTACGCCGACCTGCGAAACATTCAGCCCAACGCCGATACCCGGCCGGTCGATCGCGAGATCGAACTGCATCTCACCGGCAACATGGAACGTTACATGTGGTCATTCGACGGCAAACGCTTTCATGAAGTCGATAGCACCGTTCGCTTCAACTACGGCGAACGGCTACGTCTGATTCTCGTCAACGACACCATGATGGAGCACCCCATACACCTGCACGGGATGTTCATGGAACTGGAGAACGGCCATGACGGGCGGCTGCCCCTCAAACACACACTGAGCGTCAAGGCGTCGGAGCGAGCCTCTTTGCTAATTACGGCGAACGAGCGCGGGCGTTGGGCCTTTCACTGCCATCTGCTGTACCACATGAAGATGGGCATGTTTCGCGTCGTGGAGGTGGTCTGATGCGTTACCTAATCACACTGCTTACCTGCCTCGCAGCCATCTCTGCAATCCCCGCGCAAGCAACGGATGACGGCGTGAATCCGCGAACTGGTGCCCCGGCATCCTGGCCTGAGCCTGTCAAGCGATCGCGTTTCTCCCAGTTTCTGATCGACCGACTGGAGGCCGGCTTCGCGGACGCTGAAGACACCAACGTCTGGGATGCCCAGGGCTGGTACGGCGGCGATGTGCACAAGGGCTGGCTCAAGACCGAAGGCGAAGGCGCCCAGGGCGAGCCATTGGAGTCAGCTGAACTGCAACTTGGCTACGGCAGAATGATCGGCCGGTTCTGGGATCTGCAAGTCGGTGTGCGACACGACTTTCGGCCAGACCCGGACCGGACGTTTCTCGCATTTGGTGTGCAGGGCCTGGCACCGTACTTTTTCGAAGTCGATGCCGCCAGCTTCATCAGTGATGACGGTGATGTTTCGCTGCGCATTGAAGCTGAGTACGAACTGCTGATCACGCAGCGCGTCATCCTGCAGCCTCGCTTCGAGTTGAACGCCGCCGTGCAGTCGGTTCCAGAGGCGGGCGTAGGCAGCGGCGTCAACACGACGGAGACGGGCCTGCGGCTGCGCTTCGAAATCAGCCGCAAGTTTGCGCCGTACCTCGGCTTCGAATGGACGCAACGCTATGGCGAGACGGCCGATTTTGCCCGTGAAGAACGAGCGCCAACCTCCGTGAATGCGCTGGTTGTGGGAGTTCGGGCGTGGTTTTGAATCGCGCCCTGCTTCACGCCGTTATGGCGTGTTTCGTTCTTGCGGCTGTTCCGGCAATCGCTCACCGGCCTGCGACGCCACTCCAGCCTATGCATGGCGGGGAGGTCGAACAGGTTGGGCAGACACGGGTCGAGCTCGTGCTGCAAGACGGGCTCGTACACGTTTACGCCAGAGACCTTCGGGATGACCCGGTGCAGCTACTGAGCGCTCAGCTCAAGGCCTGGACAGCCTCGGGCATGCAAGCGGTGCCGCTAAGGATCAGTTACGACACGCTGTCGGATCCGTTGACCCAGCCCTCGATAGCCAGCGCTACTTGGTCGAAATCCAGCTGAGTTTGGGGCAAGTCCACCGTCTCATTTTCACCAACCAGCAGAGTGACAACTAATGTCGCGCACAACTCATTACTTCCTATCCAGGTACTCAACATGACCAAAATGTTTCTGACTTGCGTAGCCCTCTTGGTCGCCAGCTCGGCAAATCCAGCATTTGCTGCAGGCCAACACGGCGGGGCGCACGACGCACATCGCGCTCAATCGGCGAAGGCTTCGGCACCCAGCCGCGAGGATTGCATGCAACACCGGCAGATGGACATGGGCGCCATGAACCAGCAGCAACACGCCGACCACATGGCGATGATGGCGGCCTGCGAGTCTTCGCATCCGGAATCTGCCGATAAGGGGAAGCACCAAGCCGACGGACATGATCACAACCATGGGGGGCACTGACATGAAAAGGTTTGTACTGGGTGCTGTAACTGCAATCATCGGCGTGGGCGTCATCGCGCTTGCGGTGCCCTTGACCGGCCTGTACAACGTCGCCGCTACTGAGCGTGATGTCGGCCCGGTTGCCTGGTTGCTGCACACGACGTATCACCAATCCGTGCAACGCCGCGCCCGCGACGTGGATGTTCCAGCGGACTACGCGTCCGATGCTTCGGTGCTCATTGGTGCCCGAAACTTCGATGCCATGTGCAGCACTTGCCACACCCCGCCCGGCTTGGGTGACACACCGGTAGCCACTGGGCTGAATCCCCAGCCGCCCGCCCTGCTGGACATTGCGGATCACAGCACGCCCGCAGAGCAGTTCTGGGTGATCGACAACGGCGTGCGCATGACCGGCATGCCGGCATTCGGCCCGACCCATGAATCTTCAGAGCTTTGGGGGTTGGTCGGATTCCTGCAAGCTATGAAAGGCGCGGACGCGAACACATACCGTTCGCTGGTGACGAGAGCAGGCAAAGTCTTGGATGCCGACGACGGGCATGACCACCGACATGGTCCGGGTGACGACAGCTCAGATGATGGTTCGGCAGCCGATGCGCCTGCGACCGATGGCGATGGCGATCACCCGCACAGCGACACAGACGACGGGCATGCGCATGATCATGGGTCGCCTCCGCCCACCCGCGAAACGCCGAAGGACGACCATTCCGACCATGATCACTCGCATGCTGAACCGACGAAGCCACTCGCAAGGAATGACGCCGAAGCACTGGCAAACGAGTTCTACGACGCATTGGCAGATGGCGATGAGGTTGCCGTGCGCAGGGTGCTCGCAGACCAGGTTCTGATCTTTGAATCGGGCGGCGTTGAGAGTTCAATGGACGAGTACGCCGGTCATCACATGCCCAGTGACATGGCATTTTTGCAACAAGCCAAGCGAGAGCCGCTATCTCGAAGTTCCGATATTCAAGATGACCGTGCGTGGGTGGCAACTCGATCCAGATTGACCGCGCAGCTGGGTGATCGGGCCATCGATGTGATCAGCACCGAGACGCTCGTTATGCATCGGGATGCCGAGCAGTGGCGCATAGCGCACGTGCATTGGTCATCTGGAAAAGCCAATGGTGAACACTGATGGACGGCTTGCAGATTGGACAAGCTGCATCCGAAACCGGAATCCCGGTCGAGACCATTAGATACTACGAGCGCGTCGGCCTTGTAACTCCGCACCGGAAAGGCTCGGGAAACTACCGACTGTTTGATGACGAAGTAATCAGCCGGCTCGTTTTGTACGTAATGCATTCGAGTTCTGGCTGCAAGGTCGGGTGGTTAATGCCGTACTCTGCCTGCAATCGCATGGCCGCAGCCTCCAACGCAGGCTGCCAATATTCCAATGCCTGCATCTCCACATGTGCGGACAACGCTCGGCTGTGCGACGACACCTCCCAGACATGCAGGTGATGCACGCCTGAAATCGCCGGATGACTGTCTCGAATCGCGCGCTTGATCTCGTGCAGATCCAATCCCGGTGGCACCCCGGCCATCACGACCCGAAGGGTCTCGATCAGCAGCTTGGTGGATGACACAAGAATCAAGACACAGATCACTACTGACAGAATCGGATCGATTGGCATCCACCCCGTGGCCAGCACCACAATTCCAGAGCCCACTGCCGCAACCGATCCCAGCAGGTCGCCCATCACGTGCAACATTGCACCACGAGTGTTCAGCGTCTGCTCACCTCGCGACAGCAGCCAGGCGACGCCGATGTTCACCAGTAAGCCAAGCGTACCCACCAGCAATACCGTGCCGCCTTCAACCTCCGGCGTATCAATCAAGCGCTTGATTGCCGCATAGATGATGACTGCCACGATGGCGTACATGAAAATGACATTGAACAGCGCACCCAATACCTCGGTGCGCTGCCAGCCGTAACTCAGCCGCGCAGTGGGCGGGCGCTTGGCCGCCCAGGCCGCGAGCGCGCCGACCGCCAACGACAGACTGTCGGTCAGCATGTGGCCGGCATCGCCAATCAGCGCCAGCGAATTGGCCAGCCAACCGGTGACCGCCTCGACGGCCGCGAAGCCGGTGGTGATGACTAGCGCCAGCAGCAAGGTCCTGGTGCTGGAGGTATGCGCATGGTCGTGATCGGCGCTCATGTCAGGTGTCTCGAGTCGGCCGCGACAGTTGAGACAGTCACTCGGTCATGCATTCCGTGCTCCAAGCATGATGACAACCATGCCGGCAAGGCAAAGCCCGACGCCAAGCAAATCGCTATACGTCGGGCGCACTGCATCCACCAGCCACAACCAGGCCAGCGCCACGCTGACATAGACGCCGCCATATGCTGCATACACGCGTCCGGCAGCCTCCGGATGCAGGCTGAGCAGCCACACGAAAAGCGCCAGACTGGCAGCAGCCGGTAACAGCAACCACGCGCTGCCGTCGCGCCGCAGCCACAAGTACGGCAAGTAGCAGCCGACGATTTCGGCGAGCGCCGTGGCGACGAACAGGCCGAACAACTTAGCGCTTTCCGCCAGCATCAAACCTCACCGGCCGTATTGGCGCCTTGCGTCACAGGCTGCTGCTTGGACTCACGGAGGATCCGAATGCCGCCGCGCAGAACAATGCCGGCAACGGTCAAGCCGATGACCAGGTCTGGCCAGCGCGACGCCGACACCATCACCAGAACACCCGCAATGATGACGCCCATATTGGCAATGACATCGTTGGCCGAGAAAATCCAGGCAGCACGCATGTGGACCTCGCCATCTCGGTGTTTACGAAGCAGCCACAGGCAGACAACATTCGCCGCAAGTGCGACCAGCGCCACGCCGATCATCCATTCACTTTGCGGGTCACTTCCGAGTACAGATCGCCGGGCGACATCGATCAACACCAGGCAAGCCAGACTGATCTGCAGCCAGCCCGACAGTCGTGCCGCCGTCGTTTTGGCCGTTGCCGCGCGTCCAACCGCATACAGGCTGATGGCATACACCGACGCATCAGCGAGCATGTCGAGTGAGTCGGCGATCAATCCTGTGGATTGACTCAGCCAACCCAATCCGAACTCGGCGACAAACATCACCCCGTTGATGGCCATCAGAGCGATCAGCACGCGCCGCTCCGCCTGATTGCTGGCCTCGAACTCACAGCCGCAGTCGCTCATGCTTCACTTCCCTTGGTGTTTGCCGACAGCTCGCCGTCATCTTCCCGCCCATGCACGATCCGATACAAGGCAGGCAGGAGCAATAGCGTCAGCAAGGTCGAGGACACGATACCGCCAATCACTACTGTGGCCAGCGGCCGCTGCACTTCGGCGCCGGTGCCGACGTTCAAGGCCATGGGCACAAAGCCGAGACTGGCCACCAGTGCCGTCATCAAGACCGGGCGCAGGCGAACCAATGCGCCTTCGATAATGGCCTGCTGCAAGGGCTTGCCATCAGCCCGAAGTTCACGAATGAACGACAGCATCACCAAGCCATTGAGCACCGCCACACCGGATAACGCGATAAAGCCAACACCAGCTGAAATGGACAGCGGCATGTCACGCAACCAAAGCAGCGCCACCCCGCCGGTGAGCGCCAGCGGCACACCAGTGAAGATAATGAGCGCGTCCTTCAGCGACCCGAAGGCCATCAGCAACAGACCCAGAATCAGCATGAGCGTGACCGGCACAACAAGGCTGAGCCGCTTGCTCGCGGATTGCAGTTGCTCAAACGTGCCACCGTAGTCCAGCCAGTACCCGGCAGGCAGGTCGACCTGGTCATTGATGCGCTGCTGCGCTTCTGCCACGAACGAACCGAGGTCGCGCCCACGCACGTTGGCTGTGACCACGACCCGACGCTTGCCGTCCTCCCGGCTGATCTGTGCGGGAGCGGGGGCGAGCTTGATGTCGGCGACTTCGCCGAGCGGCAGGTAGCGTGCGCCACTCTCGCCCTGCGCTTCACCTGGGAGCATCAGCGGCAGGCGTTCCAGCGTTGCCGGGTCTTGCCGAAGGCGCTCGGGCAACCTCACGATCAACTCGAACCGGCGGTCACCGTCGAAGATCAAGCCTGCAGCAGTCCCGCCTACAGATGTCGCGACCAGGTCCTGGACGGCTTGCACATTGAGGCCATAACGGGCCAGCGCCGTGCGGTCTGGGATGACCGACAGCACAGGCAAGCCGCTGACCTGCTCGACGCGCACGTCTGCCGCACCGTCGATGTCTTGCACCACGGCCTGGATGGCTTGCGCGCTACGCAGCAGTTCTTCCAAGTCATCACCAAACACCTTGATGCCAAGGTCTGCCCGGACGCCTGAGATCAGCTCGTTGAAGCGCAGTTGAATGGGCTGCGAGAACTCGTAGTTGTTACCCACCAACTCGCCCAGCGCGTCTTCCATCTGCTCGACCAGTTCGGCTTTGGACAGGCTCGGATCGGGCCATTCATTGCGCGGCTTGAGCATCACGTAACCGTCCGAGATGTTCGGCGGCATCGGGTCGGTGGCGACTTCGGCCGTACCGACGCGGGCAAACGCGATTTCGACCTGCGGAAACTCGCTGATGCGCTGTTCCAGTTGAGCTTGGAGCTCAAGCGACTGGCCCAAGCCTGTGCCCGTGATCCGCAGGGCCTGGATGGCGACATCACCTTCATCGAGTTGCGGCACAAATTCAGACCCCAGCGTGGTGGCCAGCCAGCCACTGGCCACCACGAGCACCGTCGCTCCGGCCACCAGCGCCCAGCGCAACTTCAGTGCGCCAGCCAGCAGCGGCTCATAGGCCCGCTTGGCTCCGCGAATCAGCAAGCTCTCGCGCTCTGCAACTGGCCCGCGCATGAATAGGGCAACGGCCGCCGGAACGAATGTCAGTGACAGCACCATGGCCGCCAGCAACGCCATCACGACGGTAGCGGCCATCGGGTTAAACATCTTCCCCTCAACGCCTGTGAGCGAGAAGATCGGGATGTAAACCACGGTGATGATGCCAACGCCAAACAAGCTCGGGCGAATCACTTCACTGGTGGCGGTATAGACCACATGCAGTCGCTCTTTGAGTGCGAGCCTTCGTTCGCCAGTGCCGTGTTGCGCTTCGGACAAACGTCTAATGCAGTTCTCGACCACGATGACTGCGCCATCCACGATCAACCCGAAATCCAGTGCGCCCAGACTCATCAGATTGGCCGAGACGCCCGTGCGCACCATGCCGGTGATCGTCGCCAGCATCGCCAACGGGATAACCGCAGCAGTGATCAGGGCGGCGCGGATATTACCCAGCAGCAGGAACAACACCACGATGACCAGCAGTGCGCCTTCGAGCAGGTTTTTCTGCACGGTGGAGATGGCTTTATCAACCAGCGTTGTGCGGTCGTACAGGGTTTGGATGTACACGCCATCAGGCAGCGAGCGGTTGATGGTCTCGATACGCTCGGCGACATCGCGCGCCACGGCACGCGAGTTCTCACCAAGCAACATCATGGTGGTGCCAACCACGGCCTCCTCGCCGGCGACGGTCGCCGCCCCCGAACGCAACTCTCGTCCGAGCGCGACCTCGGCAACATCGTTCACCAGCACAGGGACCCCCTCGCGCTGAGTGACTACAACTTGCTCGATGTCGGCGATGCTCTCCAACAGCCCCGGTGAACGCACCAGCAGTTGCTGGCCATTACGCTCCACATAGCCTGCGCCGCGATTGCTGTTATTGCGCATCAGGGCGTCGGTCAGGTCCGACATCGACAGCCCCCACGCCAGCAGCTTCTGCGGATCAGGCAGCACGTGGTACTGCTTGTTGAAGCCGCCAATGCTGTTGACCTCCGCCACACCCGGCGTGAGCACAAGCTGCGGGCGGATAATCCATTCCTGCACTTCGCGCAGGCCCATGGCATCCCAAGGGCGGCCATCCGCCTGCGTGGCACCCGGCTCGGCGCGCACGGCGTACATGTAGATTTCGCCCAATCCGCTGCTGATAGGCCCCATCTCCGGCTCCAGGCCGGGTGGCAACTGACTGCGAACTGCAGACAAGCGCTCGTTGATCAGGTTGCGGGCGAAATACAGATCGGTGCCTTCTTCAAACACCACCGTGACCTGTGACAGCGCATAGCGCGACAGCGAGCGGGTGTAGTCCAGATTCGGCAGGCCGGACAGCGCCGTCTCTACCGGGAAGGTCACCCGCTGCTCGGTCTCCAGTGGCGAGTAGCCGGGTGCGGCGGTGTTGATTTGCACCTGCACGTTGGTGATATCCGGCACGGCATCAATGGGCAGCGAGCTGTAGCTCCACACCCCGACCCCGATCCACACCAGCATCAGTGCCAATATCAGCCAGCGCTGCTCAACCGCAGCGCGCACAATTGAATTGATCATGACGAGCCCTCAGTGGTCGTGTTCGGCGCTGGATTTCTCCAACTCGGCCTTCAGCAGATAGCTGTTGGCCGTCACGTACACCACACCGGGTTTCAAACCGCCCAGCACCTCCGTTGCTCGGCCGTCGCTGCGGCCCAGCGTGAGTGGGTGCACTTCAAAGTCATCCGCTTCTCGAACGAACACGGATGGGCGGCCTTCGATGTCCTGTAATGCCCGGTTCTCGACGACGAGCGCGGCGTCGGTCACAGCTGTGACGATCTCCGCGCGGATGGTCGAGTCCGGCGTCCACTTGCCATCGGGGTTTGGCAACACCACGCGCGCGTGGCGCGCAGGCCCGAGCATCGCATCGGGAGTGATCCAATCGATGACGCCTTCGGTTTGCACGCCGTCGCCAAGCAGCAAAACCGTTTGGCCTGCGCGCACTTTTTCGGCCTGAGACGGAAAGATGGCGAGCTGTGCCCAGACTTGTGAATAGTCCGCGATCCGCAACAGGTTGCGGTCGGCAGTCGCCTCACCGGCTGTTGCCATGCGCCCGACGATCACGCCGCTGACGGGTGCCCGCAGGGTGTAGCGCTGCAGGCTGTCATCGGCCTCAACCGTGGCCAAGGCATCTCCGCGTGTCACGCGCTGCCCGACATCGGGATCGAGCCGGATGATCTGGCCCGAAAATCGTGCCCGGACGACCGCCATGCGTGATGGGATGGGTTCGATGCGACCGTAAACCTGCAGCGTTTCGCGCAGCGTGCCGGGTTGTGCGACAGCCGTTTGCAACCCTGCCAATGCAATTTTCTCATCGGTTAGCTGGACGACATCGGCACCGCCGTGGTCATCCGATTGGCCATTGTGCGTATCGGGTTCGCTGTGATCGGCATGCTCGTCCGTTTCTTGAGCGGCGAGCGCGGTCGGGGAAAGCACTGCAATGAACAGCGATAGGCTCACGGCCCGCATCGTCGCGGCAAAAGTGTCTCGTTCAGTGGTCATGGTCAGATTCCTTGTGTTCAGAGTCGCCGTCGGCAGCAGTTAGCGCCGCGCCGGACAGGCGCTCCAGTTCAATTCGGTTGAGATGGGCACGGCGTGCAGCGTTGACGAGCGCCAGTCGCGC
>CALBOV010000040.1 GCA_937896565.1 uncultured Salinisphaerales bacterium | reverse complement strand
GTCTGGCGTTCCCGAGGCTCTACGGCTGGTGGCCGCGCCTGCCGTGGCGGACGGTGGTCCGCCTCTGGAGCCGCATCGCTCACTGGCATGAGCGCGTCTTCGTCATGGGCCGCCGGGCGACCGGCGGCTTTGCCGGGGCGCTGTCGGTCCTGAGCCACGTCCACCGGCGCGAGCACATCCTGCTCGGACGAGCCAGTGCTCTGGGCATCGGCTTGCAGCAGCCGGTCGGGATCAAGGCGCAGCGTCATTTGTTCATGTACGCGATGACGGGAGCGGGCAAGACGACCAGCCTGATTTCGATTTTGTCCGAATGGCCCGGTAGCGCGCTGGTCATCGACCCGAAGGGCCAGATCACCCACGCCCTGAACCGGCATGACCGGCGTCGTCTCTGGGCCACCATCAAGCCCTACAGCAAGCACTCCGCCCGCTTCAATGTCTTCGACATTCTGGCCGAAGTCACCAAGAGTGAAGGGCCGGATGCGGCTGTGCTCTGGGCGCAGCGGATCGCCGAAGCGCTGGTCATCACCCCGCCGGGTTCCAAGCAGCCGTACTTCACGCAAACGGCGCAGGCGTATCTGGCGGGCCTGATCCTGTTCGTCTACCGCAACTGCCCGCGAGAACAGCAAGACCTGGGCACGGTGCGTGATCTGATCGTCTTCGGACTCCAGGTCTTCAACCCCGATGGCCGCGAGGATACGAACCGCGAAGAAGCCCAGAGCTTGTTGCAGCAAGCCATGGACGAGTGCTGCTCGAAATGGCCGGAGGGCCGGGTCATTGCCGGGGGCGCGGCGGGCCTGATCAGCGCTGCCGGAGAAACCGGCGGGAATGTGCGTTCAACCCTGCAACAGCAAACCGCTTGGCTCGACAGCCCGGCGGTGCGCCGCACCGTCTTGGGCAAGAGCACGTTCTCACTGTCCGACCTCAAATCCCGCGACGACCGCATCGTCACGCTCTGCGCGCCGGTGCTCTCGATCCGCGAAGAACTGGCCCCGTTTGCCCGCCTGCTGCTCAACATGACGGGTTACGTCTTCGAGGCACATACGACCAAGAGCAAGTATCCCTGCTTGTTGATTGCCGACGAGCTGCCGTCGCTCGGCTACAACGCTGCCTTCGAAACCATGCTTCCGGTCGCCCGTTCTTACGGGCTGCTGGTGCTGGGCGTCGCCCAGAACGTCGAGCTGATGAAGAAGACCTATCCCAACAGCTACGGCAGCTTCACGGGTGAGGCTGATGCCGTGTTGTGGATGGCGACCAACCACAACGACACCGCGCGGCTGCTCTCCGAGACGCTGGGCAACAAGACGCTGATCGAGATCGAGCGCGACCCGAAAGGTGAGCGCAAGCCCAAAAAACACTACCGGGACGTCAAGGTCATGGACCCCGATCAGGTGCGGCGCTTCCTCTCGCCCGAGAGCGGCCATCTGATCGTCACCCGCGCCGGGGGCCGCCCGATGAAGCTCAAGGTCGAACCGTGCTTCAAGGCGCTGCCCGTGTGGCGCTATGCCCCCGATCCCGACCACCGCGAATCCTGGCCGCGCCGCCTGAGTCGGGCGCTATTGGGCCGTCCTGGACCTGAACCCGTTCAGGCCGACGCGGGCGCGGACGCGCTTCACGATGAGGAAACCGTGAGGAATCCCGCTGTCCGGCTTTCGCACGATGACCAGCAGTAATTCCTTCCAGCACAGGAGCCATCCGATGAAACCCGACCCTGACAACTACCGCTATGAAGCGCCGCCGGAACTGGAGCGCCTCAGCGAGGAAGTCCGCGCCCTCGTGGTGCCGGGCCTGTCCTGCCTTGCGGGTGTGGCCCGTCGCATCCGCGAAGGCGTGCGCCTGGAGCTGCGCCGTCTGGAGCGTGAACGCGAGGAGGTGCTGATCGAAGGTCAGGCCGCCGCGACGTGCCTGCTGATCGCGGCAGGGCATGCGCCTGCCGAGCGCCCGAAGAGCTATTTCGAGCAACTCACCTGGGAGAGCCGTGATGAAGACGATTGAACATGCCGCGTTTTTGCATGAGGACATGGTGCGCTTTCAGATGGCACTGACGGTGGTGATGCGCCAGGCCGCCTCCGCGCCGTGGAAGTTGTTTGTCGCCGGTGTCTGCGCTGTCTGCGCGCTCCCGATCCCGTTCATCGACGCCGAGATTCTGTATCGCGTGTTTGATTACGTCGGCGGCGACGGGGCGATCTGGAATTCCTCGGTGATGGCGGCCAGCGGACTGGTGGCCTTTGCCGCCTACAAGCTGCTGGCGCACCAGCGGCCTGACAGTCCGATGATCCGGGCCGTGGAGAGGATCGTCGCCGGGGCTACGGTGCTCTACATGCTGGGCGTGGGCGCACTGGTGAGCCTGATCGTCTACGCGCGGGGCCTGAAGGAGCTCACCGTGCCTTCCGATCCGTGGACGAGTTTCACCGAAACGGCGACTGCCGATCCCGGCGCATGGGTGGACACGCTGATGAAGGACTTTGCCGGGCCGGTGTCGGGGGCCTTGTTCTCACTGGCCCTGGCCGGAATCACGGTGATGTCGATCTTCGTCATGGTGAAGCTGAGCGCACTGGCCGCCGAGAACTTCGAGCAGGGCCGCTCGCTGATCCGCACGGCCCGGCAGGCGTCTGCTGACTACAAGGCCGTTCGCTTCGCCCGCAGTCGCTACGCCGAGCTGGGGGATGCCATCACCGGGCTGCGCGGGCTGTGGACGCCGACCTTCATTGCCGAGCGCCTGACCGATGACGTGCTGGAGCGCATCGCCCGTGCGCTGCTGCCGCACAAGAAGATGCTCAAGCGTCTGGAGGTGGAAGCGTCATCGCCACTACAGACCGACACCCCGAATCTGGAGGCCGTGGCTTCCAGCATCGCCGCCATCGAGGCGGCGACCCGCCGCAAGGACGTCGAACGCGCCTTGCTGATTCCGACCGACCCGGAGACCTCATCATGATGAACCGCATTTTTCTGGCGGCAGCCTGCCTGTGCGCCCCACTGGTCAGCCACGCCGCCATCGCGACGTTTCTGAGCGATCTGTCCACCAGCATGCCGCTGCTGCGTGATCCGGCCTTTGCCGATGCCACGGCGAAGTATGTCGAAAGCCAAGTGGCCGGGATGCACCCCGGCGATGAACTGGTGTTCCGGACATTCGGGATGCCGGACGATCCCCGCAACCTCAAGACCCTGCGTATCAAGCTGGACGACCGGCAGAACAGCCCGGCACTGGCCGCCGGGAAGGCCGGAAAGCTGATCGCGGGCCTGCAAAGCCTGCGTGACGCCGGTCAAGGCGGGACCCAGCTTGTGGGCTGGCTCCAGACCTACGGCCCGTCGCTGAACTGCCGGGATGGCGATCACCTGTATGTGCTGACCGATGCCATCGAGTCCTCCCCGCAGACGGACGCGAGCGCGCTGCTCGGCGGCAAGGCGGCGCTACCCAGGATCAAGCTCGATCTTGAAGGCTGCCGGGTCACCTTCTACGGGCTGGGGGCGCTACGCCCCGGTTCTCAGGTGCAGGCGCTGCGCCGAGCCTGGACGGAGTGGATGGAGCCGACCGGGGCCGCATTCACGGCCATCACCCCGTAGGCCGCGCCGATGGTCACCCAGGACATGCTGGAGCGGCTGCGGGCCGAACGCCGGACCCCGCAGCCCGCTCCGGCCCCGTCGATGGACCCGGGCATCCAGCGCAGTGCTGACGCCTATGCCGATCACTTGCGCGAGCAGCACATCACGCTCGGCGAGCAAAAGATGCGCTTGGCGCTGTGCAAGCTCCGGGCGGACCGGGCGCAGGCCGTGCTCGATGGTTACGCCCAATCCCAATTCAACCAACAGACCCAGGAGGTCAAACCATGAGCGATCAAGCACAAACCCCGCAGGCCGCCCCGACCACGGGCGGAGCCACGCAGTCGGACGATCCCAACAGCCCGACGCACTTTGCCTACACCGTGAGGCAGGACCGCAACGGGCAAAACCACTGGACCAGGCTCGGGGCCGGATGGCCCGACGTGGATGGGGGCTTCTCGATCCAGCTCGATGCCACGCCCGTCGATGGCCGGATCAGTCTGCGCCCGCGCGAAGCGCTGGAGCGCATGCGCGCTGAACGCCAGCGTCAGCCGTCCGCCTCCCCGCAGCAAGACCCCACCATCAAACCCTGACCATGAAGGAGGTCACGCCATGAGTGAAGCAGCCCCAACCCCAACCACATCCACCAAACCGACCCACAACACCTATGCGGTGACGCTCGGACCCGACGGTCAGGAGTATTCCCGCTATGTCGGTCCGGCCTGGAAGAAGGAGACCGGCCTGTCGATCTGGATACCCGAGGATGTTGAAGTCACGGACGACACCCGCCTTGCCGTACGCGCCCGCAAGCGTCCGACCGGCGAATGATCCGTGAGCCTTACCTGCCGCCCAATCCGGGCGGTAGGCGGTTTTGAAACAGTTGAGAGCGATCAACTGTTTTTTAGATAAATAGGAATTTAATCCTTGTCAAAAACAGGATTAAGGTTTATCAAAGTTCTTGCTTTGTTCTTTTAATGGAAAGGAGGAAAGAGCAAACCAAGAAACGAAAAGAAAGGACATCACCGCCATGAGCCCAGACGACCCCGACACCCTGAGAGCGCCGGAGCGGGCGATCTACGAACCGCCAACGCTTGATCCCGAGCAATACCGCGCATCCTTGGCGGAATTCAAGATGACCAAGGAGCAGCAAGACGAACTGCTCGCCGTGCTCTGGAACATCATGCGCACCTTTGTCGAACTCGGCTGGGGCCTTGATTCTGTCAACAGCATATTTTCTGAAATGGCACAAAACGCTGTGCTGGATTCTGAAAACACGCTAGAACAAAACCATCCAACCAGAGAAAGAAAGCGAGGTGAGCCATGACTCATCTTAATCAGCAAAAGGCTGTCATTTATTGCCGTGTCTCGACCAAGCGTCAAAGTGAGGAGGGGGACGGTCTGGACTCTCAGGAAACCCGCTGCCGCGAGTATGCGAAGGCCAACAATCTCGCCGTGGCAGAGGTCTTCAAGGACATCAAGTCCGGCTACAGCATTCACCGCCCGGCCATGCAGGAGATGCTGCGGTTTCTGCGCCAGTCTCGGCGCGAAGAAATGACGGTGATCATCGAAGACATCAGTCGTCTGGCGCGCGGTATGCGGGCCCACATGGTCTTGCGCGACGCCCTTGATCGCACCGGAGCGGAGTTGCGTTCTCCCAACATCCGGTTTGGCGAAGACGCCGACAGCGAGTTCTTCGAGTATCTGATGGCGAATGTCGCTTCGTATCACCGTCGCAAGAACGGCGAGCAGGCGTCCAGCCGCAGTCGTGCCCGCCTGCTCAATGGTTACTACGTCAATCCGATCCCGCCGAGAGGCTACAAGTGGATCAAGGCCCCATCCGGCGGCGGCAAGATCATCGTCCGCAACGAGCCGCTGGCGAGCATCATTACCGAAGCGCTGGAGGGTTTTGCCTCCGGTCGCTTTCAGACCAAGGCGGAAGTCAAACGCTTCTTAGAGCAGCAACCGGAGTTCCCGCGCAACTATCGGGGCGAGGTGACCCATCAAGAGGTGCAGCGCATCTTGTCACGGGTGGTGTATGCCGGATACATCGAATGCGAAGCCAGAGACGTGTCACGGCGCATGGGCAAGCACCCTGCCTTGGTCAGCTTCGAGACCCACCAGAAGATCATGCAGCGCCTGCAAGACGGCGCGTACGTTCCGGCGCGCAAGAACCTCAATGAGGATTTCCCGCTGCGCGGGTTTGTGGCCTGCGGGGATTGCGGCAAGCCGCTGACGGCCTGCTGGAGCAAAGGCCGGAACACGGCCTATCCCTATTACTACTGTGTCACGAAAGGCTGCGAGAGCCGCAGCAAGTCGATCCGGCGTGATGTGATCGAGGGAGAGTTCAAGGAGCTGGTGAAATCCTTGCAGCCATCCAAAGCTATGTTCGCCACTGCCGTATCGATGTTTGAGACCTTGTGGAACCATCGGCGCGATTGGCAGACCGCTCGCCGGTCGCACCTGGACGCGCGTCTGCGCGAACTGGATCGCGAGACGGACAAGCTGGTCAAGCGGATTGTCGAGGTTGAGTCCTCAACCGTCGTCTCAGCGCTGGAGCAACGCATCAAGGCCGTGGATGCCGAGAAGATTGTTGTGCGCGAGAAGGCGGCGAAGGTGGCGCTTCCGAAGCGTCCCTTCGACCAGGCACTTCGAACCGCGCTGGCGTTTCTCGCAAGCCCTTGTGATCTCTGGGATTCCGAGCGTTTCGAGCACAAGCGAGCGCTGTTGAAACTGGCTTTTGCCGAGCGTTTGCAATATGTGCGAAACCAGGGGTTTCGAACCGCTGAAATCGCCTTTCCATTCAAGGCGTTAGCCTGCCCGCAGGCAGGCTCTGTGAAATTGGCGGAGAGGGTGGGATTCGAACCCACGTGGGGCGTTCGCCCCCAACCGATTTCGAATCGGTGCCGTTATGACCGCTTCGGTACCTCTCCTGGACCTGTCGCGAGACGCTGGTCCCTGACACGACAGGGCGCGCATTCTACCGTCTCCGCCAGGAAACGCGAGTGCGGGATGACGGCGGCGCACGGCAGTGGGATCATGAACGCAGAGGAAGACAGGACCCGCGTGAACTTGGCCATCAATCGCTGGACCCGCTGGAGCAGCCTGCTGCTGGTGCTCGTGATCACGCTCGGAACCGCGGTCACCTGCTCGACGCCGGGCACGGAACTGGACGCGATGAAGGTCCGGGGCACGTTGCGGGTCGCCACCATCAACCGCGCGACGACCTACTTTGTCGATGCCGAAGGCGACCCTGCGGGCTTCGATCACGACCTCGCCGTGCTCCTCGCCGAGGACCTGGGCCTGGAACTCGAGCTGCAGGTCTACGATTTCGAGGCCGACGCCCTGGCCGCGGTGGCGCAGGGCGAAGCGGAGATCGCCGCGACGGGCTCCATCGCCACGGGCGCGCGTCGTGCGCGGTTTCGTTATGGCCCGACGCTGCGCAAGGTCACACCACAAGTGGTTTACCGCCGTGGATCGCTGCGCCCGCGACAGGTGGCGGATCTGCGTGACCCGCTACGGATCGCCGCCGACTCACCGCTGAATGACGTGGCCGAGCGCCTGGCCGCATCACATCCCGAACTGGAATGGACCTCGGTTCCGAACGCGGACGACGACACCCTGCTCTACCAGGTCGCCGAGGGCGAGTACCCGGTAGCCGCGGCCGGTTCGGACGTGATCTCGATCAGCCGACGCTTTTATCCCCGCCTCACGGTGGCGTTTGATCTGGACGAGGCGATGCCGGTCGCCTGGGCATTTCAGCGAGGGGAGGATCATTCGCTTTACAACGCGGTGGTCCAGTTCATCGTCAGCCTCAAGGCATCCCGCGAACTGGACCGGATTCGAGATCGCTATTTCGGGCAGCTGGGACGCCTGGACTACGTCGGCAGCCGCGAGTTCTCACGCGACGTGGACCGTCTGCTTCCCCGCTATCGCCCACATTTCGAACAGGCGGCCAGCGAGAACGGGCTGGACTGGCGCCTGCTCGCCGCCGTGGGGTATCAGGAATCGCACTGGGAAATGAATGCCCGCAGCCCGACCGGGGTCCGCGGCATCATGATGCTGACGCGTGACACGGCGAAGCACCTGAAGATCGCGAATCGAAACGATCCCAAGCAGAGCATCTTCGGAGGTGCCCGCTACCTGCGCCAGCAGATCGATCGCATGCCTCCGAGCGTGACCGAGCCGGACCGGACCTGGATGGCCCTGGCCGCCTACAACCTGGGTCGCGGCCATCTGCTGGATGCGCGCGACATCACGGCCGAGCTGGGCGGCGACCCGGACCGCTGGGTGGACGTGCGCGCATCCCTGCCGTTGCTGACCCAGGCGAAATGGCATTCGCAAACGAAATACGGCTACGCGCGCGGACACGAGGCGGTGAACTACGTGGGCAACATCCGCACGTACTACGACATCCTCACCTGGATCACCGGTGCGGAGACAGCCGACGATGCTCCAGCGGAGGAACGTCCGCAGAAACCACCCGCGGTGCGCGAACAGGATCCAAGCACCCGTGCGCTGGACCTGGAATCGCCCATCCTGTGAGCGTGGTGATGCGACGCCAACGCCTTCGTCATCACCGCCTGCGCGCCGAACTCACGTTATAGTCCTGAGCTGAACGCACGCCGAGATTCCCGCATGAAACGCACCTGGCTCCTGCTGGCCGCACTGGCGCCTGCCGGCCTGATGGCCGCCGCACCTGTCGGCCTGGATTCGACCCTGCCATTGGCCCGTGTCGAGACAATCAACCCGATCGTGCTCGAACGCCAGGCCGCGCTGGCGCCGCCGGCGCCACGCACGCCCCTGCAGATCGCCCGCGCCGTCGAATTTCGCACCGACAGTGAACAGGCGGGGCTGTGGGAGGCGCTCCCGACGCAGCGTCGCGTCTGGCGCGCGGTGATTCACGCCGAGGAGGCGGCATCCGTCGGCGTCACCCTGCAGGCCTCCGCCGCACTGGAAACCGCGGACGTTCATGTGTACTCGCCCGACGGGCGTCGATCGCATGCGTTGAAGGCCCGCGATGGGCGGATGCAAAGCCCGCTGGTAGGCGGCGATACGCTGGTGCTGGAGGTCGTGGCGGACGCCCGAAAGGCGCAGCCGCTGATCCGGATTACCCGGATCGACTACGGCTTCATGGACCCGGCAACCGGTGAGTCATCGCACAAGTCGGGCGCCTGCAACATCGACACCGTCTGTCCCGAGGGCGATGCCTGGGAAAACGAGATCCGCTCCGTCGCCCGTTACACCTTCGGCGGCGTGCTGGGCACGTTCCTGTGCACCGGTACCCTGGTGAACAACTCGGCCCGTGACCAGCGGCCGCTGTTTCTCACCGCCAATCACTGCGTCAGCACCAACAACGCCGCCGGCAGCATGACGCTGTACTGGAACTACGAGACCAGCACCTGCGGCGGCACGCCGGATGGCAGCCTGGACCAGAGCCAGTCCGGCGCCACGCTGCTCGCGACGAATGCCGATTCCGACTTCACGCTGGTCGAGCTGGACGAGACACCCTCTGCCGCGTTCGACGTGTTCTACGCGGGCTGGGACGCCTCCGGCGCCGTTCCCTGCGGCGTGGCCACCGTCCATCATCCGGCGGGCGACGAAAAGCGCATCAGTTTCGAATACGCCTCCCTGCTCCAGACCGACTACAGCAACAATACCCAGGACACCAGCGCCGAGTACTGGCGCGTGGAGGACTGGGATCTGGGCACCACCGAAGGCGGATCGTCAGGCGCCGGGCTCTGGGACGAATCGCATCGGATTGTCGGCCAGCTGTCCGGCGGCGGCGCGGCCTGTGGCAACGACGAACCGGACTGGTACGGTCGGTTCAGCGACAACTGGGATAACGGCTCGGACGCCAACAGCCTGCGCCCCCATCTGGACCCGGCCAACACCGGTGGTCTGACGCTGAACGGCCTGGACCCCGACAACCCGGGTGTCATCGTCACCGATTTCACCACGCTGTGCGGCGGCATGTCCGATGACGGCGGGGACGACGGAGGCGATGATGGTGGCGACGACGGCGGTGGTGATTCCGGCGGCGACGACAACGGTGGCGGCACAGGCGGCGGAATCGGCAGTGATTCCAGCGGCGCGCTGCACTGGGCTTTGCTGCTGCCCTTGCTGCTCGCCGGACTGCGCCGGCGATCAGGCCGCTAAAGCCATAAAAAAAGGCCCGCTTTCGGCGGGCCTTTTTCGTTCCTGCGGCGACGGCTTACTTGGAGATGCCGTAACGCTGGCGGAACTTGTCGATCTTTCCGGTGGTGTCCGCGGTGGACTGCTTGCCGGTGAAGAACGGGTGCGACTTGCTGGACACGTCCAGCTTGATCAGCGGGTATTCGTTACCGTCTTCCCAGGCAATGGTTTCCTTGGAGGTCGCGGTGGACCGGCACAGGAAGGCGAAGTCGCTGGAGGTGTCCTTGAACACGACCGGGCGATAGTTCGG
>CALBOV010000039.1 GCA_937896565.1 uncultured Salinisphaerales bacterium | reverse complement strand
TGTCCCAGTCGTCCAGCTTGCCGACGAACAGCAGCTTCGATTCGCTGTGTTCCAGGATGTAGTTGACCGTTTCCGCGTTCAGCGTCGGGTACAGCGGCACGGTGACGTGGCCGGCCATCCAGATCGCCCAGTCGGCCATCATCCAGTGCGCCGAATTCTTGCCCATCAGCGCGATCTGGCTGTGGGGCGGGATGTCCAGTGACTGCAGATGCGCGGCCATGCGTCGCACCTGATCCATGATCTCGGCCCAGGTGTAGTCGACGGATTGTCCGTTGCCGACCGGCTGGGTCAGGTGGACAGCGTCGGGGCGGGTTTTCTCCCAGTGATAAAGGGCCGCCAGCGGCGTGCCGTCAGTCGGTGCAGCGCTCATGTGTCTCCTCGCCGAAGTTTTTGGATTCGCGATCTGTCGTCGTCGGGATGTTTCATCGTGAAAAACCCGCTGTCGCGTCGACACCGAGTCTGCCCCAGTGACAACGGCAATGTCATGTGTTCCGCGCCCGGCGGTTCCCGCGACTCCGGCTGCGAAGGATAGGCGCAGTCGCATTAATTGACAAATGTCATTATGGGTGTAGCGTGGTTCGTGGCGTCATTCAGAGTGAGGGCAGTGAACGATCCTCGCCGGGCGCTCAGGAGGAGACATGCGGAAACTGCCGGGTTTGACAGGATCGGTGCGTCTGGGCGCCCTGATCGGTATTTGTTCCTTGGTGATGTGGGCTGCCGGCTGTGCCGGCGACGTCGAGGGCGGACCGGGCGATGCGCCCGTGCAGGATGTCCCCGACGAGGGAGGCGGTGACTCGCTGGTGCTGCTGGGCAGCAAGCATGGGGGGCACGCCTGGTTCGATTTCTGTGAGGGTCAGCCGGACAGCGCGGCGTTGCCCGGGGACCCGCGGGCGCTGGTGCAGCCCGGCGTCAGTGACGGCAAGGCGGTGCACTTCAACGCCTGGTGGAAGGATTGCCATGTCGATCCCGAACTGGTTGGCGAGCAGCCGCATCCCGAGACCTGCGGAGAGCTGCGCGAGAGCTGGGAGCGCGGGCATCAGCTCATGGTCGGCAACGGTGCCGTCGGCGCCGGGACCTTCTTCGCCGGGACCGAGCCCAGTGGATTCCTGTCGTTTCCCGCGGATATCTACAACAACCTCTGGGTGACCTGGGGGCTGCCCGGGCGGCCGGACAATTTCGATTATCTGGTCGCGGAGCGGTTCGGCGTGCCGCTGGGCACCGAGCGCAATCCCTACCCGTTGCCGGGCGAGGATCCCAATGCGGTCGACGGCGGCTCCGGGCAGCTGCCGATCAACATGACCCAGACCCGCAACGCCGACGGCAGCTGGAGCGGAAACATCGGCCTGACCTGTCATGGCTGTCACAGCGGCGAGGTCGGCTCACCAGCCGACGGGCATGCGCTCGGCGCGCTCTACGGCAGCGGAACCGGTCTGCCCGACATCGGCGTCATCGCGCGCGATCTGGCGATTGCCGGTGCGCCGCCGATGGGCATCTTCGCGCTGTTCGGCGCCAGTCGCGGCACCAACAATGCGCAGTTCGCCAACATCACCGCGATTCCGAGTCCGGCCGACAGCGGTGCCGCCTTTGGCCAGCAGTTCGCCGGCTGGGTGACCTCCGGCTCGACCGCGTCGATGGACACGCCGGCCTGGTGGAATCTCGGCCACCGACCGGCCAAGTTCATCGACGGTGTCGTGCCGACGGATGCGGTGCGAGTCGACATGGCGTTCTACACGCCGCTGCTCGACAACAGGCCGGTGCCCACCGGTCAGGACGCCGGGGCATGGGTCCGGGCGCATGATCAGGCTGCGGATCACTGGATGCTGTCGCTGAAGGCGCCGACCTATCCGATGGAGATTGACGAGGACCTGGCCCGGCAGGGCGCGCTGCTGTTCCACGTCAAGGATCTCTGGGCGGGCAATTCGGGCAACCCGGTGCCCAGGCCCGATGGCGGCAACGGGTCCTGCGCGAGCTGCCACGGCGCCTACTCCCCGCATTTCGCCAACGATCCCGCGTTCCTGGCCGATCCCGCCCTGGAAGGTGTCGCGTCGTACATCGTGCCGATGGACATCATCCAGACGGACCCGGAGCGCATGCACGCGTTCAACGAGGCGGTCCAGCAATCGAGTGGGTCCGGTTTCGTGGGCTATGAGGAAACCGTCGGGTCCGATCAGGACTGCGGGGCCCAGAATCGCGACGATTTGCGTGGCGATCGCGAGCTCGGCTATCTGGCTCCACCGCTGTACGGCATCTGGGCCACCGCACCGTATCTGCACAACGGTTCGGTGCCGGATGTCTGGTCGCTGCTGAAATCCGATGAGCGCCCGGCGATCTGGCGCCGCGTGTCCGAGCCGGCTCGCGAGGACCAGGTGGGGCAGGTGGTCATGGGCTTTGACACCGACCTCGAGCGCGCCTACGACCCCGAGCGGATGGGCTGGTCCTACGATGCACTGGCCTGCGGCGACGGCACGATTCCGCTGCTGGATTGAGATCCGCTACAGCCGGAGCAGGACCCGTTGCTGCAGCAGATTCTGTCCGAGCTGTACGGCAACGTGCTGCTGACGTGGAATTTGGGCAATGCCACCGTGCTGGCGCAGTGGACGCCGCAGCAGATCGAGAATCGCAAGATCTACAACACCCACCTGTTCAGCCAGGACAACGGCGGTCACGTGTTCAGTGACGTGCTGACCGACGCGGAGCGGCGGGCAATCATCGAGTACCTGAAAACGCTTTGATCGATGCGGGGATGGCGCGGGCGATCCGGACATTACGCCGGGCCGTCCCCGCCATCCATGCGTGTTGACAAGCGTTGCCCAGCCTATAAACTGACAAAAGTCATAAACAGCGAGCAAGAGAGCCCTGAAGGGCCGTCGGCTCGCCTGGTTGCGATGGAGCGAGACATGAAGTCAACCAACGGTATCGTTGTTGCCGCTGCCTTATTGCTGGCGGCTTGCGGCATGGGTGGTGACTACGATGGTGACGTCGCCGGCGGGTCGGATAACGCGGGCGGTGGTGCTGCACCGGCCGACTGTTCGGAGCTGTTCGCCTCCCGGGTTCAGCCCCGGATGGACTACTGCCGAACCTGTCACGTGCCTGGCGGTGTGGGTGACGTACCGGATGGCGAGCGCTTCATGCTGTCCGGCGACCAGACCGAGGATTTCGACCATCTGATGGCGTCCTGGGAGCGGATCGGAAGTCTCTCGGCTGATCAGTCCCTGATTCTGCAGATGGCGTCCGGCACCGCCGATCGGGCCCATTCCGGCGGTTCGCCATGGCCGCAGGGCAGCGCCGCCTACGATGACGCCGCCGCGTTGATCGCCAGCTTCTCCTCCGGAGGCAGCTGTGCCGCGGGTGGCGGGGAGCCGGGCGGCGGCGAAACCCTGGCCCTGCTGGGCAGCAAGCGCGGCGGGCATCTGTGGTTCGACTTCTGCGAGGGGCAGCCCGACGGCACGGTGCTCCCGGCCGATCCGCGCTCGCTGGTCCAGGACGGTGTCAGCGACGACAAGGCGGTCATGTTCAATGTCACCTGGAAGGACTGCCGGGCCTATCCGGATCTGGTCAACGAGGCGCCGCATCCGGAAACCTGCGGTGATCTGCGTCAGCGCTGGGAGAAGGGGCGGGCGCTGATGGAAGGCAATGGTCAGATCACCTCGGGATCGTTCTTCGCCGGCAACGACCACTCCAATCCGCTGCTGGGCATTTCCGCCAGCGACTACAACCAGCTATGGCGGTTGTGGGGATTCACGCAGCGGCCGGACAATTTCGATCGCCTGGTCTCCGAGCGCTACGGGATGCCCATCGGCCAGACGCCCAATCCGTATCCCGTGAACGACGAGGAAGCCGATGACCCCGCCAACCCCGGCAGCGGTCAGTTGCCGGCGTTCATGACCCAGTTCCGCGATCCGGACGGTAGCTGGACGGGTCGTCTCGGGTTCACCTGCCACGCCTGCCACACCGGGGCCGCGGGCCTGCCGGACGAGGGCGACGGGCTGGGGCTGCTCTACGGCAGCGGAAACAGCCTGCACGACATTGCGCTGATGTCGCGCGAAATCGGCGAGATCGCGCTGTCGCCCGGCATCCTGTTTTCGCTGTTCGGCACCAGCCGGGGCACGAACAACGCCAGCGACGTCAACATCTTCTTCGGCATTACCCAGGACAGTTACATCGAGCGGTTCAGCGGACTGGAGGATTTCGCCCACTTTGCCGGCGTTCTGACCAGTGGGTCGACGGCATCGGGCGATACGCCGGCATGGTGGAACATGGGGCACCGCCCGCTGAAGTTCCAGGACGGGTTCTTCGCTGGCGACGCCGCCCGCGTCGATCTGATCTTCTACATGCCGCTGGGCTCGGAGAATGCCGAGGACTGGATGCGCGATCAGGCGCCGGCATCGGATATCTGGATGCGTTCGCTCAAGGCTCCCGTTTATCCGCTGGAGATCGACGAGGCGCTGGCAAGGCAGGGCGCGATTCTGTTCCACACCAAGGATTTGTGGGCCGATGCGGGCGAGGATTTTCCGCCGCGCCCGGAGGCTGGCAACGGGTCCTGCGCAAGCTGTCACGGCGCCTATTCGCCGCAGTTCTCCCATGACCAGCAGTTCCTGGCCGACCCGGTCATGGAAGGCATTGCCGCCTACATCGCGCCGCACGACGTGATCGGGACCGATCGGGCGCGGGCCGACACCAACAACGATTCGGTCAACGAATTCGGCTCCAGCAGCTTTCTCGGTTATCCGGAAACCGTCGGCACCGATCAGGATTGCGGGCCGCAGAATCGTCCCGAGCTGCGCGGAGACCGTCCTTACGGGTATCTGACCCCGCCGCTCTACGGCGTGTGGGCCACCGCGCCCTACCTGCACAACGGTTCGGTGCCGAACGTGCGGTCACTGCTCAAGCCGGATGAGCGTCCGAACATGTGGAAGCGCGTGTCGACGCCAACGCCGGCGGGTCAGGAGGGGCCACTGATCAATCAGGCGGTGATGGGTTACGACGTCAGCATGGAGCGGGCGTTCGATGCGCAACGCCTGGGCTGGAAGTACGAGGACGTCGCCTGTCTGACCGATACCGTGAACCCGCCGCTGCTGGCCTGTAACCCGATCACGGATGGCGCCTCGCCGCTGCAGGTCGTGTTCGACCAGCTCTACGGCAACGTGGTGCTGGTCTGGAATCTGGCGCAGGTGGGCGTGTTCGCCCAGGTCACGCCGCAGCAGGTGGAAGACCGCAAGACCTACAACACGAATCTCTACAGCCAGGGCAATGCCGGTCACGAGTTCGGCAAGAATCTGACCGATCAGGAAGTGAGCGCGATCATCGAGTATCTCAAGACGCTCTAGCACGGCCGGGGGATGATCCGGCCGACGATCAGGACAGCGACACGACAATGGTGAGAGCAACAGATCACGCGACCAGCGCCTTCGAGGATGTGCTGGCCCGTGCCGCGGCCGCCGAGCAGCGCGAGCTGGCTCGGCTCTTCGAGTCGCTGCGATCGATCAGTGACGAGGCATTCCTGTTCGGCGACTGGAAGGGCGGACTGTTTCACACCGGCCATCCCGGCGAGCGCCAGATCCGGAACCTGGGCTGGGACGGCAAGTGCTTCCATGCGCGCGACCATGTCGAGCCCATGATCACGCTGGACGACGCCGGTCGCCGCGTCACAAACCCGGTGATGGGAACCGCAAGGCTGCGTCAGGTCGGTTACCGAGGCGTCGTGACCGCGACGATGATCTACGACCGGCACCCGATCATGGACCACTTCAAGCACGTCAACGATGACGTGGTCATGGGCGTGATGGATCGCAAGGGCGATGACTTGCCCCTGTACTTCTACCTCACCCGAATCACCGATTTCCAATCACCGAGAGACTGAATGTCCGCACAAAGCAATTCATTCATGCCGCCGCTATCCCCCATGCTGCCCCGAGCGCTGTTTCAGTCGGAGCATGAGGACTTCAGGCGTTCCGTCCGCCGCTTCATCGAAGAGGAAGTCACGCCGCACCACGCACGCTGGGAGGATCAACAGCACGTGGACCGGGATATCTGGAACAAGGCCGGGGAGATGGGTCTGCTCTGCCTGACGGTGCCCGAGGAATTCGGGGGCATCGGTGCGGACCGGCGCTACAGCGTCGTGGTGCTGGAGGAGATCATGTACGCCGGCGCGTCCGGGCTTGGATGGGCCGTGCACTCGGACATCGTCGCGCCTTACCTGATCAACTACGGCACCCAGGACCAGAAGCAGACCTGGCTGCCCAAGCTGGTCTCCGGCGAGGCCGTGGGTGCCATCGCGATGACGGAGCCGGGAACCGGTTCCGATCTGCAGGCGATGAAGACCACCGTGGTCGAGGACGGCGATGATTACCTGCTGAACGGCAGCAAGATCTTCATCACCAACGGGTATCTGTCCGATCTGATCATCGTCGCCGCGCGGCTTGGTGACGGTCCGAAGGGGGCCAAGGGCATCAGCCTGTTTCTGGTCGAAGCCGATCGGGAGGGTGTGGAGAAGGCCAAACCCCTGAAAAAGGTCGGCATGAAGGCGCAGGACACCTGCGAGCTGTACTTCAACAACGTCCGGATTCCCAAGGAAAACGTGCTCGGTGGACCGGACTACCTGGGCCAGGGTTTCGTCATGTTGATGAAGGAACTCGCCTGGGAGCGGCTGATTATCTCGGTGTTGTCGGTCGCGGGGGCGGAATCCGCGCTGGCTCACACCCTGGATTACGTGCGCGGCCGCAAGGCGTTTGGTCAGGCCATCGCCGAATTTCAGAACACCCGTTTCAAGCTGGCCGAGATGCGTTCGGAGATCGGCATTGGCCAGAGCTATGTCGATCGCAGTCTCGAACTGGTACTGGAGCGCAAGCTCTCGCCGGAAGCCGCGGCGGCGGGCAAGTACTGGTGCTCGGACATGATGAACCGCGTCATCGACGAGTGCGTTCAGCTCCACGGCGGCTACGGCTGGATGTGGGAATACCCCGTCGCCCGGGCCTGGGCCGATGCACGCGTGATGCGCATCTTCGGTGGCACCAACGAAATCATGAAAGAACTGATCGCCCGCAGCCTCTGAAGCCGATCAGTATCAACGGAGAATCCTGAATGCAGCGCAAACCCTTTGACCCGGAAATGGAACTGTTCCGGGACCAGGCCCGGCGGTTTTTCCAGAACGAGATCCGGCCTCACTCCGAGAAATGGCGTGAGGCGGGCATCGTCGATCGTGAGGCCTTCCTTAAGGCCGGAGAGCAGGGCTTCCTGTGCATGTGGGCCGACGAGAAATACGGCGGCGCCGGTATCAGCGACTTTCGCTACGAGCAGATCCTGATCGAGGAAAACGTCTACCACGGGGATCCCGGCTTCTTCATGACCGTGCACAGCCGGCTGATCGCGCCTTACCTGGGCACCTTCGGCACCGAGGAGCAGAAGGACCGCTTCTTCCCGGACATCATCAGCGGCAAGAAGATTCTCGCCGTGGCGATGACCGAGCCCGGTGCCGGGTCCGACATCGCGGGCACCAAGACCCGCGCCGAGGACAAGGGCGATCACTGGCTGCTCAACGGTTCCAAGACCTACATCTCCAACGGCATCCTCGCGGACATCGTCTTCGTGGCCGCCAAGACCGATCCCGACAAGCCACATGCGATGACATTGTTCATCGTCGAACGGGGCATGGAGGGCTTCGAGCGCGGCCGCAACCTCAAGAAGATGGGCCTGAAGGCGCAGGACACCGCGGAGCTGTTCTTCCACAACGTCAAGGTGCCCAAGTCCAACGTGCTCGGAACCGTGGGCAAGGGTTTCTACCACCTGATGCACGCCCTGGCCGAGGAGCGGCTGCTGTCCGCCGCCGGGAACGTGCCGGCGGCGCGCGCCGCGGTGAACGTGACCCGTGAGTTCGTCCGCGACCGCATCCTGTTCGGTCAGCCGCTGAGCAAGATGCAGAACACCCGCTTCAAGCTGGCCGAGCTGGACACCGAGATCGAGATGGCCCAGTGCTTCCTGGATCGCTGCGTCGAGGTGCACAACGAGGGCAAGCTCAGCGCCGAGGACGCCGCCCGCATCAAGCTGTTCGCCAGTGAGGTCTATGGCCGCGCCGTGGACGAATGCCTGCAGCTGCACGGCGGGGCGGGCTACATGGACGAATACCCGATCTGTCGCATGTATCAGGACGAGCGCATCAACCGGATCTTCGCCGGGACCTCCGAGATCATGAAGGAAATCGTCGCCCGGTCCATTCTCGACTGAGCAGGGGGAGAGGCATGACTCGCATAGTGATTCGCAGGGTGTGCTGTCTGGTGGCGCTGTTGATCGCCGGCGGGCTCCAGGCCTGCTCGACGACTCCGCTGCAACCCTGGGAACGGGGGGATCTGGCGCGGCCGGAGATGGCCTGGAGCGCCGGCATCGCCGGGGAGTCGGCGATTCGATCGCATACCTACGTCAGCAAGGAAGCGGCGGCCGACAACGCCGCGTTGGGCGGCGGAGGCTGCGGCTGCAACTAGGCCTCATCGGCCAGGCCAGGGAAGGAGACATCATGGCGCATCACCAGAAGAGCACGCTGGCCGTGCTGACGGCGGCGGCGTCCGCGTTGCCCGTCTATTCCGGCCCCGCGCGCGCGGGCACCGTCGACGAGCCAACGGTCGGCTACCGCTATTCGTACTACAGCGAGGACGACCTGCCGGACGACAGGTTGTCCGGCGGCAGCGCCAGCCGCTACGAGATTTCCACCCACCAGTTCCAGCTTTCCAGACCGCTCGGCGACGAGCTGGAGCTGGAAACCGACGTGATGATCGAGACGATGTCCGGGGCCTCGCCCTGGTTCATCACGCCAGGCGCGGATGGCCGGCCGGTGCAGGTGATGTCGGGTGCAACCATTCAGGAGGATCGCTACGACCTGATGACCCGGCTCACCCGTCACGAGGAGACGGGCGCCAAGGCGCTGCTACTGGGGATTTCCACGGAGAACGACTATCTCGCGCTGACCGGCGGGCTGGAGGGCGAGTGGGAATTCGACGAGCGCCAGCGCACGCTCAGCGCGGCGATCGGCTATTCCTACGATCAGCTGGACCCGACGGATGGCGGTTCCACGCGCTTTCCCGATCGCATCATCTCCGCGGATCGCGACCGGGTGACATCGTCGGTCGGGTTCAGCCAGATATTCTCGGCGCGGACCGTCGCGCAGGTCGGCGCCTCGCTTGCCTACGAAACGGGGTATCTGTCCGACCCCTACAAGCAGGTGTTCGTCGACGGTGACCTGTTGCCGGATGCGCGCCCGGACCGTCGTGTCCGCCTGTCGGTCTCCGGCCGCCTGCGCCACTACCTGAAACGGCTGGCGGCCGCGGTCCATCTGGACGCGCGCTTCTACAGTGACGACTGGGGCGTTTACTCGGACACCGTCGAGGCCGCATGGCTGCAGAACATCGGCGGCCAATGGCGCGCCGAGGCGCGGCTGCGCTGGTATGAGCAGAGCGGGGCGGATTTCTACAGCCCGTATTTCAATGCGGAACGGGGCGATGCGCACTATTCCAGCGACTATCGCCTGTCTCCCTACGGCGCCGTCAGCGTCCGGGTGGCCGTGGAACGTGCCTGGCCGGCCTGGGTCGTGTCGCTCGCGGCCGAGCGCTACGAGGCCGATGCGTCGTATGCCTTGCAGGATGTCGCTGTCGAAAACCCCGGTCTGGTGCAGTTTTCGGTGATCAGCGCGGCCATCCAGTACCGCTGGAATTGATTCGAACTACCTGTCCGGATAGGTGGTGCAGGGGATTTTGCGGCACACTCTGAATCGTGTAATCTGCTAAAAGTTGACAGATGTCATTTCAGAATTCGAGGATCGAGCATTGATGCAGGCCAAGCCCGCGACGGAACTGGACCCGCTCGCAGTCGCCCGCGTTCCCATGCAGAGCCGGGCGAGGGCCCGTTTCGAGGCCGTGCTGGCGGAAAGCGAGAAGTTGCTCGAGGAGTCCGGTCTGCAGGCCTTTTCGATTCCCACGGTCGCCGAGCGGCTCGGCATGACGCGGGGCAGCATCTACACCTATTTTCCGACACCGCATGCGATTCTCAACGAACTCGCGAAGCGGCACCTGGATGAATTGCAGGCCCTGTTCAACGAGCGGGCCGTCGATCTGGCGGCGATGTCCTGGCGGGATGCCATTCGGACCGTGGTCCAGTACGCGGTGGAATTCCACAACTCGCGGCCCGCGGCGCGGATGCTCATCCTCGGCGGGGCGGTCACCGACACCAGTTTTCGCGCGCAGGACATGCTCATGCGCCACCTCGGCGAACTGGGGCGACGCATCTGGGAAAAGCAGGACTCGCCGTTGCCCACGTCGCCCGACGTGTCCACGCTGGTGGCCGATATCGGGCTGACCTGTTTCCGGCGGTCGTTTCTGGATCACGGGTGGATCACGCCCGAATACCAGGAGGCCGCGGTCATCGCGATGCAGCGCTACCTGGAGTACTACCGGGCCAAGAAATAAGCGCGCCGCGTCGCGTTTCACAAGATTGCACGGGCGGCCGGACGGTTTGACCCGTGTCAGCCAGGAAGGGAATCACGTTGGAAGAGACGAACAAGAACGGGCAGGCCGGCGGACCGCTGGCCGGCTACAGGGTCATCGAGCTTGCGGGGCTGGGTCCCGCGCCACTGGCCGGGATGATGTTTGCCGACCTGGGTGCCGAGGTGGTGCTGGTCGATCGCAAGGCCGGCAAGCACGCGGTGCCCGAGTGCACGCTGCGGGGCAAGCGATCCATCGTGCTGAACCTCAAGGACCCCGCGGACATCGAGCGGCTGCTGAACCTGATCGAGAAGGCCGACGTGCTCATCGAAGGGTTTCGGCCGGGCGTGGCCGAGCGCCTCGGTTTCGGGCCGGACGAGGCCCTGAAGCGCAATCCGAAGATGGTGTTCGGCCGCATGACCGGCTGGGGGCAGTCCGGTCCGCTGGCGCACAGCGCCGGCCACGACATCAACTACATCTCCCTGACCGGCGCGTTGCATGGGGTCGGTCATGCCGGCGAGCGGCCAACGCCGCCGCTCAATCTGGTTGGTGACTACGGCGGCGGAACGATGTTCCTGGTCTCCGGCGTGCTCGCGGCCCTGCTGGAAGCGCAGCGCTCCGGCCAGGGG
The DNA here is from genome assembly GCA_937896565.1 of uncultured Salinisphaerales bacterium. Classification (GTDB taxonomy): domain Bacteria; phylum Pseudomonadota; class Gammaproteobacteria; order Nevskiales; family OUC007; genus Abyssibacter. Next base: position 29,764 of record CALBOV010000039.1, on the reverse strand, counting down.
CAGGTGGTGGACGCCGCCATGACCGATGGCTCCGCCGTGCTGATGGCGATGTTCCATTCGATGCATGCGCAGGGGCATTGGCAACCGGTGCGCGGAGCGAATCTGCTCGATTCCGGCGCACCGTTCTACGACACCTACGAAACCGCCGACGGCGAGTACATGTCGGTGGGTCCGCTGGAGCCGCAGTTCTTCGCCGAGCTGATCGACAAGCTGGGCCTGGATCCGGGTTACGCCGCCAGGCAGTACGACCCGACCGCTTGGGCCCAGCTCCGGACGGATATCGGCAAGGCCTTCAAGACCCGGTCCCGGGACGAGTGGCGGACGGTCTTCGAGGGCTCGGACGCCTGCGTCGCACCGGTGCTGAATTTCCTGGAGGCCGCGGCGCATCCGCACAACGCCGCACGACAGACCTACGTCGACGTGGACGGCATGACCCAGCCGGCGCCCGCGCCGCGATTCAGCCGCACCCCGACGGCCGTGCGATTCGGTTCACGCCCCGCTGGCGCCGACACCGAGGCCGTACTGGCCGACTGGGGCATCGAGTAATTCCCAGCCGCCGTGTTCGTGGCGGCGGCCCATCAGACAAGACTTCGGAGGAGTCAATGAACATCGAGCAATCCGTATCCCTGATCACCGGCGGCGCGTCGGGCCTGGGCAAGGCCACCGCCGAAGCCTTTGTCGCCGCGGGCGGAAAGGTGGCGATCCTGGACCTGAACGACGAGGCCGGCAACGCGCTGGCGGCCGAGCTGGGCGACAACGCGATCTATTGCAACGTCAACGTGACCGACGAGGATTCGGTCAAGGCGGCGATCGCGAAGACGATGAAGGCCTTCGGTGCCATCCACGCCTGTCTGAACTTCGCCGGGATCGGCAATGCCATCAAGACCTATGGCAAGAACGGACCGTTTCCGCTGGATCAGTTCAACAAGATTCTGCAGGTGAATCTGGTCGGCAGCTTCAATGTGCTGCGTCTGGCTGCCGAGCAGATGGCGAGCAACGAGCCGGTGGATGGCGAACGGGGCGTAATCATCAACACCGCGTCCGTGGCCGCCTACGAAGGCCAGATTGGTCAGGCCGCGTACTCGGCCTCCAAGGGCGGCATCGTCGGCATGACCCTGCCGATCGCCCGCGATCTGGCATCGCTGGGCATTCGCGTGAACACCATCGTCCCCGGGCTGATCCACACGCCGCTGTTCAACGGCATGCCGGACGACGTGATCGACGCATTGTCGGCGCAGGTGCTCAATCCCAAGCGTCTGGGCAAGCCCGAGGAAATCGCCCATCTGGCGAAGACCATCGTCGAGAACGGTTACATCAATGGCGAGTGCATCCGCATCGACGGCGGCATTCGCATGCAGCCACGCTAGGAGTCGTCATGACCACGCAAGCAGACTTGCCGCCGATGCGAACCCGGGTTACCGACCTGCTCGGCATTCGCTACCCGATCATCCAGGGCGGCATGCAGTGGGTGGGTTACGCGGAGATGGCCTCGGCGGTCTCCAATGCCGGTGGCCTGGGCATCCTGACCGCCCTGTCGCAGAGCTCGCCGGACGAGTTGCGCAAGGAGATCACGCGCTGCCGGGAGATGACGGATCAGCCGTTCGGCGTGAACCTGACGATTCTACCGACCATCAATCCGCCGCCATATTCGGAGTATCTGGACGCCATCATCGACAGTGGCGTGAAGATCCTGGAGACCGCCGGCAGCGATCCCAAGGAATTCACCACCAAGGCCAAGGCCGCGGGACTGACGGTCATCCACAAGTGCGTGGCCGTGCGTCACGCGCTGTCGGCCGAGCGTGCCGGGGTCGACGCCGTGTCCATCGACGGCTTCGAGTGCGCCGGACATCCGGGCGAGGATGACATCGGCGGGTTGATCCTGATCCCCAGCGCCGCCCGTCGCGTGTCGATTCCGATCATCGCCTCCGGCGGCATCGGTGACGGTCGCGGACTGGCGGCGGCGCTGGCGCTGGGCGCCGAGGGCGTGAACATGGGCACGCGGTTCTGCGCGACCCAGGAAGCGCCCCTGCATCCCAACGTGAAACAGGCGCTGGTTGATGCCACGGAACGCGATACGCGGTTGATCTTCCGCACGCTGCACAACACGGCCCGCGTGCTGAAGAACGCCGTCTCCGTCGAGGTGGTGGAAACCGAGAAGGCCGGCTGCGAATTCGAGGACATCCGCCACCTGGTCTCCGGCGCCCGCGGCAAGCAGGCCCTGGATGCCGGCGAAACCGATGGCGGCATCATCTCCGCGGGGCAGATCGTCGGCCTGATCGACGACATCCCGACCTGCAAGGAGCTGCTGCAGCGGATGGTCCGTGACGCCCAGGCTGCGATCACCGGAGCCAGCGCGATGTTTGGCGAGACGGACGACGTCGCGCAGGTCGCCTAGCAACATCCAGTCAATCGCGAGGCCGGCGCGCATGCCGGTCTCGCGGACACCTCCGGGTTGAACACGGTGCCGCAGGGGCACAAGCCTGCTAAACTCTAAACTGACAAAAGTCATTTTAAGGTTTGTGACATGACCCAGCCCAGCCGGACCAACGTCGACCATGCGGCCCCCAGCGGAAAGGGTGGGTCATCGCGTCGCGTGGATTTCACCAGCCCTCCGGGCGAGCCGGCGCTGATTCCGGCCAACTCCATGACCTGGCAGGTGTTCAAGAATCCGGTCGCGACCTACATTGGCGGGATTACCGCGGTCATCCTGGAGCTGGCCGAGCCCCGGGTCTGCGCGGGCGTCTGGGATCACACGACATTCCGTACCGACCCGTTGCGCCGGCTGCGCCGGACCGGGCTGGCCGCGATGATGACGGTATACGGGGCTCGCAGCGAAGCCGAGCGCATGATTGCCGGCGTGCGGCGCATGCATGATCGCGTCAGTGGCGTCACCGCCAGTGGCCAGGCCTACCGGGCCAGCGAACCCGAATTGCTGAACTGGGTTCAGGCAACCGCCAGCTTCGGCTTTCTGGAAGCCTACGCGCAGTACGTGCATGCGCTGGACGCACGTGAGCGCGACGCGTTCTACGGGGAGAGCGCCATCCCGGCCAGGTTGTACGGAGCGGTGGGTGCGCCCACGTCGGAGGCCGGTTTGCAGTCTCTGTTCCAGACCATGGAACCCAGGCTGACCCCGACGCCGGTGATCTTCGAGTTTCTGGAACTGATGCGGCGGACCGCCGTGTTCCCCCGGCCTCTGCGTCCGTTGCAGGAGCGTCTGCTACGCGCCGCGGTGGACATCGTGCCGGCCTGGGCGCTGGACAAGCTGGAGATCGGTCCGCAGTGGCGGTTGCGCGCCTGGGAGCGTCCGATTGTCCGGCTGGCCGGCGGTATCGCGGATCGCTGGATGATCCCGGGCAGCCCGGCGATCGAAGCCTGCCGGCGCCTGGGACACAATCCGAAGTCGCTCTACCCGAGGTTTCCCCGGATCGCCATCGGGTCCGTCTGAGACCTGGTGGCGCCGGGGCGGGATGCCCGGTCAGGCTGCTCGGGTCAGAACTGCCAGCTCAGTTCGCCGTACAGCAGCCGTCCGGGCTCAAGCGTCTGGTAGTAGGTATCCGTCGCCAGCGGCACATCACTCTTGTAGCTGGCCACGACCTCGTCGGTGAGGTTTTCGCCCACGAGACGGAACCGCCAGCTTCCGTCGGCGGCACCGAGTCCGATGTTGGCGTTCCAGCGGGTCACGCCCTCCTGCTTGACGCGTTCGTCGCGCAGCGCGTTGTCGGCGAAATACTCGCTCTGGTAGGCGGCGACCGCGCCCACCGTCAGAGACAGCCCGTGCCAGGGCAGGGTGAAGTCGGCGCGCGGATTCAGCGTGACCGTGAGTTTGGACGCGAAATCCAGCGGCTCGCCGGTGATGTCACAGCGCTCGTCCCCGTCGCCGTCCGTGTCCTCGCTGCCGGCCGCGCAGGTGCCGAACGGGAAATTCAGGAATTCGTTGTCGTTGTAGCCAAGGCTGCCCTGCAGGCTGAACCACTGGTTGGCCAGCCACAGGCCGTCGATCTCCACGCCGCGGGCGCGGGCCTCGCCGGCGTTGAGCACGGTGAAACCGACGTCGCTGGGGTCCTGAGTGACCACCTGGAAGTCCTCCAGGTTCATCCAGAACAGGCCGATGTTGAGGTTGGCCGCCCCGTCCAGCAGCGTCAGCTTGGTGCCAGCCTCCCAGGAGCGCACCTGTTCCTCGTCGTACTCCAGACCCTCGGGGTCGCCGGTGGATGCGATCTGATTGAAGCCGCCGGCGCGGAACGTCCGGACCCAGCCGGCGTAGGCGTTGACGTCCTCCGAGAAGGCGTAGCTCACCAGCACCTTGGGGCTGAGCTGCTGCTCAGAGCGTTCGCGGCTGGCCGTGTAAGGCTGGCGGCCCAGCGCGGCGCGTGCAAGCAGCCCGGTGCCCTGGACGGTGACCGAGTTCCAGTCCGCCTCCTTGGTTTCGTCGGAATACCGCAGGCCGAGCTGCAGCGTCAGCGGCGGGGTCGGGGACCATTCGAACTGCCCGAACAGGGCCGCCGATCGCGTCGTCTGGTCGTAATAGATGATGCCGATTTCATCGTCCTGCGGCTGGTTCGGCGGGAACACGATGGGCAGAGGGTCCGGTATCGGGATCGGCAGGGGCAGGGTGTCGCCGGCCAGGAACACGATCGTCGCGGTCGGGTCGATGCGCAGCCCGGCCTCGCTGTCCTCGAAACCGCGGTCCTGCCAGAACACCCCGGCCGTCAGGCGGCTGCTTCCGAGATCGCGGCCGAACAGGCTGTCCAGTCCGAACAGGCCGTCGATCTCCGGCGAGGCGGTGCGCAGTTCCACCGTCGTCTGCGGGTGGTTGTCCTTCTGAAGCAGTGTCAGGGACGGCGCCGGTCCGAAATCGGTGTCGGCGGCGTTCTCGAACAGCAGTTCCGCGTAGCCGCCGACCAGCGTCATGTCCCAGCCCCCCAGGGGGCGGGTCAGCTCCAGCGTGTAGATCTCGCCGGTGATCTCCGTGAACTCGGGCGCGTCGATCGAGCCGACGTAGTTGTTGGGCGTGGTATCGAAATCCGGGTCGAACAGCCGGTAAAGCCCTTCCGCCTCAGGAGCCACGAGGTACAACTCGGCGCCGAATCCGGTCAGCGACACGTCCACGGTTTCCGCGCCCAGTTTCAGCCCGAAACCGCCGATGTCGGGAAATGCCAGCTTGAGCCGCGCGGCGCGGCGGTCCCGTGCGTTGATGCGCTCGTTGGCCGCAGGCACCGTCGCGGCCGTGGTGTTCTCGATCAGCCCGTCGCGGGCATCGTAGAGCCCGGCGATGCGCCAGTGGCCGACGCCGCCCAGCGGGCCGCCGACACCGAGTTCCACGCGCTCACGCTCCAGTTCGCCACCCTGGACGCTGATACGGCCTTCGATCCGGTCGGCATCGGCTTCACGGGTGGTGATGTTGAACGCGCCGGCCGTACTGTTCTTGCCGAACAGCGTGCCTTGCGGTCCGCGCAGGACCTCGACCCGTCCGATGTCGTACAACGGCGTCTGGAAAAAGGGCGAGGTGCCGTAGGTGACCCCGTCCACGACCAGACTGATGGCCTGTTCGAATGCCCGGTTCAGGGGATGGGCGTTGAACCCGCGGATGCTCAGCTGCGGCAGCGTGCCGTTGGCGTCGATCCGGGCGTTGGGGACGAAGGCGGATAGATCGCGAAAATCGCTGATGCCATTCTCGATCAGAAAGTTCTCGTCGAAGGCCGACAGCGAGATCGGCACCTCGCTGAGTCCCTGCTCGCGCTTCTGGGCGGTGACGACGATTTCCTCGATGGTCCGACGCTGGCGCGGGGCGGATGGCAGGGGCTCGGATTCGGGCTGCGGCAGCGGAATCGTCTCGACGGTTTCCGGTGCGGTCCCGGCGGTGTCGTCTCGCTTCGTCTCCGAGGGCTCGCGCTCGGACGGGGCGGCGTCCCGAGGTTCGGATGACTCTCCGAACATGTCGTCCAGCCAGGCATCGTCATCCTGCTGCGCATGACCCGCACTGACGAAAAGTCCTGCGGCCAGCGAGGCGCCGCCCAGCCATCTCATCCCGTAGGTCATTCCCGCCATCCGAGTCATCTAGGGAAGCACCGATGTATTAACGCCGCCAAGTTGTCGCCTGAAATGAGGCCAGGCAAGGCGCGAGGAGAGAGGTTTGGTCATTCCAAATGAGCGACGAGTAACGCTGCATGGCCTCATTTCAGGCGCAATCCGTATGGAACGGGCCGGTTTTTCCGCAATCCTGCGTTGTCGTTCGCTGACTTGGAATAACCAAGCGGCACTCACTCCGCCTAGGCTTGCGGAAAAACTGGCTCCGTCTTGGTGGTGTGAATACATCGGTGCTTCCCTAGAAGTTCCAGATCATCTGGAAACGGTAGGAACGCGGCGGTGCGAGCGTGGGCTGCACGCCGAAATCCGTGGCGAAGAAGCCGGCCGTGTAGAACTCGTCGGTCAGGTTGTCGACGCTGAAGGTCGCGCGCAGATCCCACGGCGCGTACAGGTAGCTGATCCTGGAGCCGAACAGCCAGTACGACTCCTGCAGCGAGGCATCGCGGTTGGTGGCCTCGTAGTAGAAATCGTCGGTGTAATAGGCATCGAAGGCCAGCTCCAGCGGTCCGCCGGGCACATCCCAGGTCTTGCTCAGTGATGCGGTCGCGGTGAGTTCCGGCGTCCGGATCACCTGGTTGCCGGTGTTGTTCTGGTTCTGCCGGAACGCGCCGTTTTCCCCGAAGCCCGAGGCGCCGTCGAAGTCGACGTATTCCGTGTCCAGGTAGGCGGCGCCACCCGCGAGCACGAGGTTGTCGATCACGCTGGGGAACAGCTGCAGCAGGGTGTCGAACTCCAGCCCGCGAATCTTGGCGCGACCGGCGTTCTGGAAACTGATCACGCCGCCGGCGAACAGCGACAGGTAGTAGGTCTGCAGGTTCTTGACGTCGTAGTCGAACGCGGCGGCATTGAACGTGGCCAGGCCGTTGAAGAACGACGTCTTGATGCCGATCTCCGTGGCGCGCAACTCTTCCGGCTCGACGTAGTTCGGAGCGGTGTAGAGCACGACCGTGTTGTAGGTCGCCGCCTTGATCGCCTCCTGCCAGGACAGGTAGATCAGGGTGTCGTTGTCGAACGGGCGCAGTTGCAGCGAGACCTTGGGCGTGAAGTCCTTCTGGATGTCACGCGTGGGGTAGGGGTTGCCGTCGCTGTCCTCCGCGCGGTTGCTGTTGTTGATCAGCGGGATCTCGCCGTCCGAGGTGTCCAGATTGGCGGTGGATTCGATGATGAACCGTTCCTCCACCTGATAACGGCCACCCAGGGTCAGGTCCAGCCATTCGGTGAACGAGATCGTGGTCTGCGCGAACACCGCGCGTGAATCGGTGCCGATCAGACCGGTGAGATCGAACTCGCCGGTGGGCAGACCGATCGGCAGCGGTTCGACCACCGTGTTGAGCAGGTTGACCAGCGCCGGTGGCAGCGCGATACCGAGGACGGTGCCCGTCGCCAGATCCAGCCCGGCGACCTGAAAGTCGAGCTCGCCGAAACCGTTCTCGGCCTGGAAGAAAAAGCCGCCGACGATCCATTCCAGCCAGTCCGGACCCCACTCGCCATTGGAGAGGATCTGGATTTCCGCGGACTGGGCATCGATGTACTGGCTGGGCGTGGCCAGCACCATCAGGGGCCGGGGCGAGCCGTCGAAGTCGCGCACGCCGTAGGTGTCCATGCGCTGGTCACTGCCGAGCAGCTTCACGTCGAACCACGGTGCGGTGTACTCGATGGAGCCGTAGACCACGTCATTGGCGTCGGTGTCGTTGCGCAGCAGGGCGTCGACCTCGCCTTCGTAGCCCGGTTGCGGCTGTATGCCCAGGGTGGCGCCAAGCGCGGAGGGATCCGAGGTGAAACCGACGCTGTCGGTGCCCAGGTACATCTCGAAATGCAGGGCGGCGAGGTTGATGTCCAGGTTCTCGGTCGGCTGGGCGCGCAGCTTGATGCGGTAGCCCTCCTGCCTGTTGCCGGGAATCGGGCGCCGGGGCGTGCCGTGCAGCCCGCTGTAGTAGCCCTCGCTCTCGCCGCGCAGGGCGGTGATGCTGGCGGCCATGGTGTCGCCGATCGGCAGGTTGAGATGGACGCGGCCGAGCTTGCGGTCGAAGCTGCCGACCTCGCCCATGAACTCGCCGAAGAAGCCTTCGAACTCGGGCTTCTTGGTATGGATGCTAATGGCGCCGCCGGTCGCGTTGCGGCCGAACAGCGTGCCCTGGGGGCCCTTCAGGACCTCGATGCGTTCCACCGCGCCGAAGTTCTGCGCGAGGTTGGATGCGAACGGGTAGTAGATGCCGTCGATGTAGGTGGCGACGCTCGGGTCGGCGGCGATGGTCGCGTCGGTGCCGATCCCGCGCAGAAACGTGATGGTGTAGCTGACCTGCTCGGTGACGTTCAGCCCCGGCGTGATGCGCTGCAGGTCGGTTTGCTCGGTGATGCCCAGCGCGTCGAGCTTGTCGCCCGAGAAGGCCTGCACCGAGATCGGAACGTCCTGCAGGCTTTCTTCGCGCTTCTGGGCGGTGACGACGATTTCCTCGACCAGGCGGCTGCGTGTGCGGGGCGGGGCGTCGTCGTCGAAGGTCTTCTGCTCTTCGGGAAGCTGGATGACGTCGACGGTCTCCGGCGTTTGGTCGGCATCAGGGTCGCGCTGCGGGGCGGTGCTGGCTTCACCGTCGTCCGCTGGCCGGCTGGATGCGGGTTCCGAGGTGGAGTCTTCGCGCTCCTCGGCGAACAGCTCGTCGAAAAAATCGTCGTCCTGGGCGTGACCCGTCAGCGGCACGGCGCTCGCCAGCACGATCAGGATGCCCCAACTCCAGTGATTTCCCGTCATCTCTCCACACCGCACACGTCGTCTGTTCTTATTTGCGGAGCGTCGATTTGCGCCGTGACCGGCTTGCTTCCCGCTTCGCTATTGGGTCCCAATTTAGTTAAAATACGACAAATGTCAACTTATGGGTTTCTCAGCCCGCGCCCAGTGCTTCCGTCCGGGAAACTCCCGGCATGGTGGTGACTGCGCGACGGTAACGGGTCGTGCGGGCGGTAGCCGACGATCCTTCGTTTACGCGGCTTTGACGCCCGCTAGGGCAGCTTGACGAAAACCCACACCGACCGGAGCGAAACAGGAATCGAATGGGTGAACTCACGGAGATAGCCAACCGCATGGCGCGTGCGGATTCATACGCGGACTGGCGCACGGCGGCGGAGGCGCATGACGCGGCGACCGGGGCGGCCAGCTGGCGCGGCGTCGAGCAGACCCGGATTTATGACTACAAGGCGATCCGCGCGAGGCTGGACGCCCTGCGCGCGTTGCGGGCCGCCGGCGATGATGCCGCGCTGCTGGATGCGCTGAACGAGGGCGTGCACGGCAACTTCGGCCGGATGGGGTCCAAGGAACTCTACGAGCGCGCGAAAGCCGGCACGAAATCGCTGATCGGTGAGTACGTCGACGCGCTTTGCGAGGCTCTGGAACATCTGGCCCGGTCGGATGGCGGCGGCGTGACACGGGCGCAGCGTCTGGATTTCTTCCGCCGCGCGAATCTCTGCTTCGGACGCTCGGCATTGCTGCTCAGCGGAGGGGGCGCCTACGGGAGCTTTCACACCGGTGTGGTCCGGGCATTGATGGAGGCCGATCTGCTGCCCCGGGGGATGTCCGGTTCCAGCGCGGGATCGCTGACCGTGGCGATGGTCGGCAGCTATCCCCGCGAGCAGCTCGACGGGATTCTGCGCGCGGAGCAGTTCGAGGTGCAGCCGACCAGCAGCCGCTCCGCGCAGCGCAAGTTCGGCGTGATTCCGTATTTCGATCAGCGCGACATCCGCTCGACGATTTGCCGCCTGGTGCCGGATCTGACCTTCGCCGAGGCCTTCGAGATCACCGGACTGCACATCAACATCACCGTGTCGCCGGCGGCGCTGCATCAGACCTCCCGGTTGCTCAACGCAATCACCTCGCCCAACGTCTGCATTCGTTCGGCGGTGATGGCGTCCTGTGCCGTGCCCGGCTTCTTCCCGCCGGTCCAGCTCATGGCGAAAAACCATCGGGGCGAGATCCAGCCCTATCTGCCTGGCCGCAAGTGGGTGGACGGCTCGGTCAGCGAGGACCTGCCGGCGCGGCGTCTTTCGCGGCTATTCGCCGTCAATCACTACATCGTCAGCCAGGTGAATCCGTTCGCGGTGATGTTGCCGGTGCAATACCCGGCATCGCTGTCTCAGGATCTGCGGCTGTTCGCGCATCATTCGGCGAAGAACATCGCCCATCTGGCGCAGCGCATGACCCACCGCTACGGCCGCCGCTGGCCGGAGTTGCGACATGTCGTCAGTTCGCTCATGGCGGTGTGGACACAGGAATACAGCGGTGACGTGAACATCCTGCCGCCGCCCGGGCTGATCCGGCCGCTCAGGGCGCTGCACTACATGAACGCGGACGAGATCGACCGGATCATCGACGCCGGTCAGCATGCGAGCTGGCCCAAGCTGGAGATGATCCGCAACGCCACCCGCGTGTCGCGCACGCTGGAGGATATCCTCGGGCGTCTCGGCCAGGACGATGCGCTGCGGCATCCCTCCGACATCACCGTGACACCGCCGCCCGAGGCCGCGCCGAAGGCTGCCGCGTCGGTCGGCTGACGCGGCAGCCTTCGGCGGTGGTTCGCCGCTACAGGGTTTTCAGGTACTCGATCAACGCGCGTCGCTCGGCGTCGGTGAGCACCATCGTGAAGTCGTGTCCCTGGTTGCCCTGGCTGTAGAGATTGGTGTTGTAGATCTTTCGATTTTCGATGTCCTGCTCGCTCATCCGGATGCCGGCCGGGCGGGGCAGGTTCCAGGTGATGCCGATCTGCTCGTACAGCAGGCTGATCGCCTGCTGCGCCGTGGATGGCTGATCTTCGCTGAGCGGGCTGCAGGCCAGGAACGGCTCGGTCCCGTCGTCACCACACTGGAGCTCGTCGTATTTCCAGCCCAGGTGCTCGGTGTCGTAGGCGCGCTCGAAGCTGGTGTCGTATCCCATGACCACCTCGCCTTCCTGATCCGGCCGGGCGGGCGCGGATACGCGGCGCCAGATGTTCGGGCGCTGGCTGGCGGGATCGAGCACGCCCCAGATGTTCGGAATCGAGCCGTTGTGCAGATAGGGCGCGGCCGCCCAGACGCCCCACAGGGGCGGAGCCAGCAGGATGGGCGTGCGATTCTCGGTGTCGCCGTAGTTCCCGTGGCCGCACCAGAGGAAGTTCTGCTGGTCGGTGGCATTCGGGAAGCTGCCGTCAGGATTGCGCAGGCTTTGCATGGCCTCGGCGTAGGTCGGATCGGTACGGATCACGTCCATCGGCACGGTGTAGGCCGCCAGCCCGCCCAGTTCCGGCGTTTCCAGATAGGCCGGATCATGGATGAAGCGAGGTGAATAGGCTCCGTGGCAACTGGCGCAGGAGCCGTTGCCCTCGTCGGGGCGGGGCACCGGATTGTTGAGATTGTCGGCCCACAGGTCCTTGGCATGGAACAGCACCGCGCCGGCCTCGGCCAGATCCATGTCGATCTCGCCCGGGTAGCGCGGCGATGCCTGTGTCTCCGCCCAGACCTGGAACGGCCCCGAATGCGCGTCGTTCCACGCCAGCGCGGCTTCGTCATCGCCCGACAGGCTGGACACCAGGTCGTAATACGCCGCCAGATCGATTCGTGACGCGTCCGTGGGCAGGATCGCACCGTGGAATTTCTGCGGCCGGTAGGCCAGGTTCCACCACGGCGGGCTCTTGATGTTGCCGATCGCCTGGCTGAACAGGATCTTGGGGTTCAGCAACAGTTCCAGGTCGCCCTTGCTGAACAGCACGAACGCGAGCTGGAAGAAATCGATGGCGCCGGTGCCGCGGTTGGTCGAGATCGTGATCAGCGATGTCGGGCTGGGCGCGGCGAGCACACCGGCGGCCTTGTCTAGATCGGAGCCGGAGACCGCGAAGTCCCCGATACTGCCGGCGCCGCCGAGCATGGTGCCCAGTTCGACATCGGGATTCGTGGTGTCGATGCGGCCGTTGTGACAGAACACGCAGACCTTGGTGCCGATCTCGCCGGTCCAGGTGCCGTCCGGTTCACGGATCTGCGTGTAGGCCAGCGGCAGTTGGCCCGAGCCACCGTTCGTCTCGTTCGGATCCTCGCCGGGGAGCGGGTAGGGATTGGGCCAGGGCGCCAGCGGAGAACCGTGCCGCTGGGCGACCAGTTCATCGAAGTTGTCGGGGCGCTCGGACAGCCCCCAGACCTGCCACAGATTGTTGTAGTTCTCGGCGTCCACACCGGAAGGCGCGTCCTGGCCTCCCGCGAACGCCACCGGACTGCCGACCTCCCCGTTTCCGAACGCCACGAACTTGCCGATCTCCGCCTGCTCGCGCATCTCTCCGCAGGTGGTCGGGCGTTCCACGCCGATGTCGCAGGACTGCCAGTTAGCGTTGAACGCCACCGCGAGGCCGTCGTTCACGCCGGGTGTCAGCAGTTCGCGCGGGTCGCGGGGCAGCACGGCCGAATCGGCCTTGTCCTCGCAGTAATTCGCCCAGACGTTGCCACCGCGCGCCTTGCCGATCAGCGGGTAGTTCTCGGCGACGCCACAGTCGTCGGGGTTGGACGCGCAACCATCGGGTGGGTCGGTCGCCCCCGTCTGCGGATCACCCCCGCCGCTGCAGGCGGCGGCCAGCATCAACAAGAGCGCGGGCCACAGCCGGTGGGCATGGTGGCGACGTACTGCGGCCACTACGGGCCGTTCACAGCCTTTTTCCAGGCTTTGTTGCGTCATGGTCTCCTCCAATCGTTGTTGGCATGACACTTGTCAAATTATGGTCAAACAGTAAATGACATAAGTCAAATAGTGGCGGATAACCGGTCCCGCGGTGTGGCGTGGCGGTGATTGTTGGGGGGCGCCGGTCCGTGTGTTGCCACGCCGGACAGGCAGAGTGGCGGTTTTAGGCCGGGCTCAGCGCACTGCCGGGTGCGTCGCGCATCCAGCTCGCGATCTCCCGGTCGCCGGGGCCACCGTCGCGCAGGCGCTCGAACACGGCGGTCTGGTCGGCGGGCGGCCCATCCTGCCCATAGCGTTGCTGCGCCTCGATCCGCTCGATGTCGATTTCCAGGCCGACGATGGCGGGCAGCAGCCGGTCGACATAGGTCGGGTCGGGGCGCCAGTTGCTGTCTGGTGAGCCAAACGCCGCAAAGCTGCGGTCGAGAATGGCGCGGACGGCCTCCGGTGATTCGATCAGCCGGGCGCAGCCGTGCACATGCGCCGCGGCGTAATACCAGGTCGAGACGCGTGGCTGCGTCACGTACCACTCGGCGGAGACATAGGTTTGCGGACCGGTGAAGCTCACCAGCACCTCGGGACCGGTGGCGAGCGCCTCGCAGTGCCGGTTTGCTCGCGCCAGGTGGCCGACGAGGGTGCCTCCGGTGCCACGATCCCCGTCCAGATAAAACGGCACGGGCGTGGCGTTCAGCGGGGCGGCGGTCACGACGGTGCCAAGGCGGATCCGGCGGACCAGGTCATGGCCGGCTTTCAGTTCGGGCTGCTCGAACGGGGCGGGAGTCCACATGGTTCAGCTCCGGCGATTGGATTTGAAGATGTGCCGCATCCAGGCCGCCGCGTCGTCCAGTGCCGTTTCCGCCACCGGCGCGACGGACACCGCCTCCAGAAAGCTGTGCACGGTGCCCGCGTAGCGGCGCAGATCGGCGTTGACGCCGGCTTGTTGCAATCCCCGGTACAGCCGTTCGCTGTCGTCGGCGAGCACATCGTATTCGGTGGCGCACAGCAGCGTGGAAGGCAGTCCGGCCAGGTCGGCTTCCACCGGCGCGAGCAGCGGGTCATCCAGCAGCTCGGGGTCACCCGCGTAGGCCGCCCAGAAGCCGTGCATCTCTTCCGCGGACAGCAGGTAGCGACCGTCGCCGAAGCGTGAATACGAGGCGCTGTCGCAGCGGGGATCAAACGCTCCATAGTTCAGCAGCAGCCCGGCCAGCGCCTCGCCCATGCCGGCGTCTCGCAGCGTCAGCGCCGTCGCGACCGCCAGATTCGCGCCGGCCGAATCGCCGCCGAGGATCAGACGCCCGGGATCGACCGGCAGGTCCAGCCGCCCGCGGGCCAGGGCGCGGGTGATGGCGGAAATCTCCAGGATCGGTCGCGGAAACACCGCTTCCGGCGCCAGCGAATAGTCGATGCCGACCACCGCGCAACCGGTCCTCGCGGCGTATTCGCGCATCAGACGGTCGTGGGTGTCCAGATCGAACATCACCCAGCCGCCGCCATGGATGTAGAGCAGGGCCGGCAACGCCGTTTCATCGGTTGGCAGATGCACGCGAATCGGAATCCGGCCGGCGGCCGTGGGGACAATGCGGTTGATGCTGCGGTGCATGACCGGTCCGCCGCGGGTCCAGGGTGCGCGGACCAGGGAGGCGACGCGGCGGCGTTCGGCCGGTATCCCGAAGTCGGCATCCGCGTGTTCCTCGTAGCCGCGGGTCAGGGCGTCGACGAAGGTCTCCATGCCCTCGGCCAGTGTCTCGCCGTGCGCGGCGGCCAGTTCGCGGACGGGCGAAGCGATCTCGACCACGGGATCAGCCCCAGAGGCCGGGCCAGGGCGGCTGCATCACGCCCGCGTTCTCGACGATGCCGCCCGGCCAGTCCTCGGCCTGGAGCATCGGGCCGTCCAGATCGCAGACCTCGCAGATCTGCGCCAGCACCATTGCCGGCGCCATCGCCGCCGAGCCGCCGACCATGCAGCCCACCATCAGCCGCAGTCCGTTGGCACGCGCCGCATGCGCCAGCTCCAGGGCGGCGGTCAGGCCACCGGTCTTGTCCAGCTTGATGTTGATGAAATCGTAGCGGCCCTTGAGATGCGGCAGGTCGGCCAGCGTCTCCGCCGATTCGTCGGCGCAGAGCGGGACCGGGCTGTCATAGTCGATGAGGGCGTCGTCGGAGCCCGCGGACACCGGCTGTTCCAGCAGGTCGACACCAAGCCGGGCCATGTCCGGCGCGACGGCGCGCAGCTGATCGACCGTCCAGGACTGATTCGAGTCCACGACCAGGCGGGCGTCCGGCGCGCCGCGGCGGACCGCTTCGATCGCGGCCACGGGGTCGCTGGCGTCGACCTTGATCTTCAGCCACGGATAGTGCGCCAACCGGGTCGCCGCCTCGGCATAGGCCTCGGTGTCGCGGATGCCGATGGTCATCACCGAGGTGATGGCATCGCCCCGGGGCATGCCCGCGCGGGTCCAGGCGCGTGTTCCGCTGCGCTTGGATTCCAGATCCCAGAGCGCGGCGTCCAGTGCGTTGCGGGCGCCACAGGGCGGCAGCACGTCCAGCAGCTGTTCCCGCGTCAGCCCCGCTTCCACGCGGGCGCGGGCGGTTTCCAGATCCCCCAGCATTCGCGCCTGGGTGTCGCCGCGGTAGGGCACGCCGGCGGCCTCGCCCAGGCCTTCCAGATCGCCATCACGCAGTCGGACGACGACGACATCCGCCGTGGTCTGTACACCACGCGAGATCACGAAGGGTTCCTTCAGCGCCCAGGCCCGCGTCTCCACGGTCAGCGACAGGCTCATGCAGCGAGCAGCCGGTCGATCACGGCGTCCGCCGGGGTCTTCATCGGGTCGAAGCAGGGCACGCCCAGCAGCGCCGATGCCTCGGACATCGCGGTTTCGGCCGCGGTGTCGGACAGGCCGGAGGTGTTGAGGCTCACGCCGACGATACGCACGTCCGGATTGGTCAGGCGCGCGGCTTCCAGATACCGGCGAGCGATCTCGTCGAGTGGCGGGATGGCGGCATTCGGGCAGGTCACGATATGCGTGCGTGTGGGGTCATGGCAGATCACCAGGGCATCGGGCTGTGAACCGTGCAACAGGCCCAGTGTGACGGCGGCGTAGGACGGATGCAGCAGTGCTCCCTGACCTTCGATCACGTCCCAGTGATCCGGGTCGGCGTCGGGGCTCAGCGCTTCCGCGGCACCGGCGACGAAGTCGGCCACCACCGAATCGATCGGAATGCCGCCGCCCGCGATCAGGATGCCGGTCTGCCCGGTGGCGCGGAAATCGGCGTCGATGCCACGGGCTTTCAGCGCCGCTGCCAGGGTGAGCGCCGTGTACTTCTTGCCCAGGGCGCAATCGGTGCCGACGGTGTGCAGGCGCTTGCCCGAGCGCTTGCGGCCAGTCGCCACCGACAGGCCGACCGGGGGCACGCGAACGTCGATCAGTTGAACGCCGGCGGCCTGCGCGGCGGCGGCAAGCTCCGGGATGTCGCTGAGCCGCGTGTGCATGCCGGCGACCACATCCATGCCGGCCTGGATCGCCGCGAGCAGGGTGGGACGCCAGTGGTCGGGGATGCGACCGCCGGGCGCCGCGGCGCCCAGTACCAGTGTCTTGGCGCCGTGCTCGCGCGCCGCGGTGGCCGGATCGCACTCCGGCAACCCCAGATCCAGGCCGGAGCCAGGCAGGCTGATCTGCGCGGCGCAGTCGTCCGGCGCCCAGTCGCGGATGCCGAACGCGGTCTTCGCATGCGGCTTGTAGCTGATGTCGCCGACGAACAGCAGATAGGGCTTGCGCAATGCCAACGGGGCACCTGGCGAGCCGGCGGTTGGAGACGTGGAGCGGGCGGCGGTAGTCATGGAGTCGGCGAGGCCTGTCACGGGAACAGCGGTCTGAAAGATGTGGTGCAAGCCTGACGCTCGGGCCCGGTTGCCTCCATCCGTAGAATTGCTGGAATTCCCCGGGACCGTGGCCGCCTCAGTCCTCCGCCGCCATGAACGGATGTGCGTAACCGCCGCGTGAGGCGTTGAAGGTTTCCTTGACCGTGCGAGGCGAGGTCCAGCGCGCCAGGCTCCAGGTCGATCCAGCCTTGTCGTTCGTTCCGGAGGCGCGACTGCCACCGAAGGGCTGTTGACCAACCAGCGCGCCGGTGGGCTTGTCGTTGAGATACAGATTGCCCGCCGTGTAGCGCAGCGCGGCGCTGGCGCTTTGCAACGCGGCGCGGTCGTTGGCGAAGATGGCACCGGTCAGCGCGTAGTCCGCGGTGGTATCAATCGTGTTCAGCAGCGCGTCGTATTCGGCATCCGGATAGACGTGGGCGCAGGTGATCGGGCCGAAGTATTCATCCTTCATGAATGCCGCGGCGGGGTTGGTGGTCCGCAGCAATGTCGGTTCGATGAAGTAACCGACGGACTGGTCGCCGCGGCCCCCGGTCAGGATCTCGGTGTCCGGATCGGACTTCGCCGCCTCGAAGACTTCCATGTGGCGCGACCAGGCGCCTTCGTGGATCACTGCGGTCATGAAGTTGCCGAAGTCGCGGACATCGCCCATGCGAATGGTCGCGATCTCGTCGCAAAGCCGCTCGCGCAGACCGGGCCACAGCGATTCGGGCAGGTACAGCCGCGACGGCGCCGAGCACTTCTGTCCCTGGTATTCGAAGGCGCCACGGAGGATCGCCGGGACGAGCTGCTCGGGATCGGCGCTGGCATGCGCGAGGATGAAGTTCTTGCCGCCGGTTTCGCCGACCAGGCGCGGAATCGATCGGTGCGCGTGGGTGGCGGCCGCATGCTGCAACCGGTCGAACACCTGCGTGGACCCGGTGAAGTGCACGCCGGCCAGCATCGGATGCGCCATGACCGTCGAGGTGACCTCCGCCGCGTCGCCATAGACCAGATTGATCACGCCATCGGGCAGGCCGGCCGCCTGCAACAGCTTCATGATGTAGTGAGCCGAGAGCTTGGCCGCCGGTGACGGCTTCCAGACCACGGTATTGCCCATCAGCGCCGGCGCGCTGGGCAGGTTGCCGGCGATGGCGGTGAAGTTGAACGGCGAGACCGCGTAGACGAAACCTTCCAGCGGACGGTAGTCGATATGGGTCCAGGCGCCGTCGGCGTTCTGCGGCTGCTGCGCGAGGATCTGCTGCATGAAGTCGACGTTGTAACGCCAGAAGTCGATCAGCTCGCAGGCCGAATCCACTTCGGCCTGCTGCACGTTTTTCGACTGGCCCAGCATCGTTGCGGCGTTCAGGGTCTGCCGCCAGTCACCGGACAGCCGCTCCGCCGCGCGCAGGAAGATCGCGGCGCGCTCCTCGGCGGGCCAGTTCGCCCAGTCGGCTCTGGCCTTGAGCGCGGCGTCGATCGCGTCCCGGACTTCGATGGTGCCGGCGAGGTGGGCCTGACCCAGCACGTGCTGGTGGTCATGCGGCATCCGCGCGGCTTCGAGGCGGCCCGTCGTGACGTCCCGGCCGCCGATCACGCAGGGCATGTCGGTGTTCTCGCCGGCCATGGTCTCCAGCGCGGTGCGCAACGCGGCGCGTTCCGGTGTGCCCGGGGCATAGGACAGTTCGGGTTCGTTCAGAGGCGGGGGGTAGGGCGCGCGGCCGGCTGCATGCTGCATGGTGACAAGGGGGATTGAGCGAGCGCCCAGCCTAGAAACATCGACCCGGGCACGCGCGCGCCGGCTGGTCACTTGCTGTCGGAAATGCGACAGCTCGGTGACATGGCGCAATCACGACATCGCATGACGGCTTTTCCGGAGGCCGGAGCGGCGGGGTTTTCTACGGTGTGAGGGCCGGTTGTTGTGCCGGCGTCGCCATGTGATCCACCGGAATCCCCGAATGCCTCCAGTCGCCTGTGCCGTCTCGTCAGAAACCGTTCGCCTGAGCCACCGGGCATGAGCGCGGGCGCCGAACTGCGCTGGTCCTCCCGGGTCGCGTTCTACCTTGGCGCGGCCGGCGCCGCCGTCGGTCTTGGCAGCATCTGGCGGTTTCCCTATCTGGCCGGATCCAGCGGCGGCAGCGCATTCATACTCGTGTTCGTCATCGCCTGTCTGCTGATTGCCACGCCGCTGCTGGCGGCCGAGTTCGCGATCGGTCGCGGCGCCCGTGTCAGTCCGCCCGCGGCGGCCGGCTCCATCGCGGCGCGTGTGGGTGGCGGTCGTCGCTGGAACGCCATCGGCGTCATGGGCGCGCTGTCCTCGTTCGTGGTGTCGTCCTATTACATGCTGATTGCCGGCTGGGTGCTGGCCTATACATTCAAGGCTGGCGTCGGGATGCTCTCGTCCGCCGGCCCCGATGGCACCCAGGCGATCTGGGACGACTTTCTCGCCGATCCGGTGGAGATGGCGCTGTGGCATCTCGCCTTTGTTGTTGGCGTCGCCGTCATCACCTCGCGTGGGTTGCAGCGCGGCATCGAAGTCGCCAACAAGATTCGCGCGCCGGGGCTGCTGATTCTGCTGCTGATTCTCGTCGCCTACGCGCTGATCACCGGTGACGTGCGCCAGGGCCTGGCCTTCGCGTTCCGGCCCGACTTTTCCGCCATCGATTCCGATGTGGTGCTCGCCGCGATCGGCCAGGCGTTCTACGCCACCGGTGTCGGCCAGGCGATGATGATCGCCTACGGCGCCTATGTGCCGCGTGGGACCTCGCTGCTGAAGACCTCGGGCATCGTCACCGGGTCGATTCTGCTGGTGTCACTGCTGGCGACGCTGATGATCTTTCCGCTGGTATTCGGCTACGGCATGGACCCGGCCCAGGGCTCGCAGCTCGTGTTCGAGGTGCTGCCCCGCGCCTTCGCCGAGATGCCCGGCGGCCGCGTGGTTGGCACGCTGTTCTTCCTGCTGCTCGTGCTGGCGGCCCTGATGCCGTCGGTGGGGTCGGTCGAGCCCACCGTGGCCTGGGCGCACGAGCGCTTCCGCGCCTCGCGCCAGCGCACGACGTTGATCGTGCTCACGGCCTCCTGGCTGCTGGGCATCGGTTCGGTGATGTCGTTCAATCTGCTGGCGGACTGGCACCCGCTGGGCGCCATCGCCTTGTTCGAGGGCAAGACCCTGTTCGACACGCTGGACTACTTTGCCGCCAACGTGATGATGCCGCTGGGCGCGTTGCTCACCAGCCTGCTGCTGGGCTGGCGCGTGCGTCAGGCCTATGTCGAGGAGCTGGAGGAAGCCACGCCCTGGGCGCGCAGGGCGGCGGTGTGGCTGCTGCGCTGGCTTTGCCCGATCGCGATCTTCGCGGTGTTGCTCATGACCGCGCTGCCCTGAGGCAGCGGCGGTCCGGATGATGCGTCACCGATCCCGCGTCGAGGCTCAGAGGCTGTCGACCACGCCGCCATCGACGCGCAGCGCGGCGCCGGTGGTGGCCGATGCCTGCGCCGAGCAGGTATAGACGATCAGGTTGGCGACTTCCTCGACACTGGCCGGGCGCTGGATGATCGACGAAGGACGGTTGGCCATGACGAATTCCCGGCCAACCTCATCGAGCGTCTTGCCGGACTTCTCCATCTCATCCCGCAGCATGTCGATCAGTCCGTCGGAATACGTGGGGCCAGGCAGGATCGAATTGACGGTGATGCCGGTGTCCGCCATGCGCTTGGCCAGTCCGCGCGCAATCGAGGTCACCGCGGTCTTGGTGAAGCCGTAGTGGATCATGTCCGCCGGGATATTGAACGCCGATTCCGAGGACAGGAACACGGCGCGGCCCCAGCCACGCTCCCGCATGCCGGGCAGGTAGGCCCGCGACAGTCGCACACCGGACATCACGTTCACTTCGAAGAACCGGGTCCAGTCGCTGTCCGGCGTCTCGAAGAAATCCTGCGGACCGAAGATGCCCAGATTGTTGACCAGGATGTCGCAGGACGGCTGTGCCGCCACCAGCGCATCGCAGCCCTGGGCGGAGCCCAGATCCAACGCAATACCGATGACCTCCGCATCAGGCGCCGTCTGTTTCACCGCCTCGATCGCGGTGTCGACATCCGCCTGCTTGCGGCCATTGACCACGACGGTGGCGCCGGCTGCGGCCAGCCCCTTGGCCGCGCCCAGACCAATGCCCTTGGTGGAGCCGGTGACGATGGCGGTTTTTCCGGTGAGGTCGATCTTCATGTGTTGTGCTCTGCGGGAGAAAAACAGCACCCTAAACGCGTGTTCTGGCGAAATAATTGGGCTTGATGAAAAGTCATCATTCATAATTCATGAATGATCGATCTGCTCAGGCACATCCGCATCTACATCGACATCGTCGATCACGGCAGCCTGGCCGGGGCCGCGCGGGCGCGTGATCTGGCGCCCCCGGCCGTCACGGCCAGCCTGCAACGGCTGGAGGATCACCTCGGCGCCACACTGATCCTGCGGTCCACCCGCAGGCTCTCGCTGACCGCCGAGGGTGAGCGCTTTCTGGATGAATGCCGGCGCATCGTCGGCGATCTGGACGAGGCCATCGAGCAGGTGGCGGACGCCGGTCTGCTCAGGGGGGCGATCCGCCTGACGTCGATCAACGATTTCGGGCGCTCGCGGCTGTCCGGGCTGATCGACGGCTTTCAGGCACGGCATCCCGAGGTGAGCTTCGAGCTGGCGCTGGGCGACGACGTGCGGGACCTGATCGACGAGGGTTACGACCTCGCGCTTCGCACCGGCCCGCTGACGGATTCGCGGCTCAAGGCGCGCCTGATCCAGCGCGGCGGGCGCTCGATCTGCGCCTCACCCGCGTACTGGTCACGGCACGGCAGGCCCGACCGGCCCGAGGAGCTGGTCGAGCACAATTGCCTGGTGCTGTCGCGGATGGGCCATCCGCAAAGTACCTGGCGGTTCGTCGACGGCGCCCGGGAGCTGGCGGTCCAGGTTTCCGGCAACCGGACGGCCAACGATGGCGGTTTGTTGCGACAGTGGGCCGTTGCCGGGGCCGGCGTGGTGATGAAGTCGGATTACGACATTGCCGCCGACGTGGCGGCGGGGCGGTTGGAAACCGTCCTCGACGGTTTCCGGCAAACGGAGATCAATCTCTACGCGGTCCATGCCGTGGGCAGGCGTCCTTCGCGTCGCGTGCTGGCGTTCATCGATTACCTGGCCGAGAACCTCTGAGTACCCGCCACGGTGGCGGATGGCTCATGCGAAGCGTCCGTCCAGCGCGAACGAGTCCAGGTCGATGTCGCTGCGTCCGTCCACCAGCCGCTGCGCCACCGCTTCGCCGATGGCCGCGGAGTGCTTGAAGCCGTGGCCGGAGCAGGGCGACACCAGCAGGATGTGCTCGGATTCCGGATGCGTGTCGATGACGAAGCGCGTGTCCGGCGTCACCGTGTACATGCAGGTCGCGGTCTGGATGCAGTTACTACTGAGCGTCGGAAAGCAGGGCGCGACATTCTGTTCGTACATCCGGCGAATCTCGGCTTCGGACACCACGCGGTCGATGCTGTCCGGTGTCGTGCTGTCCAGATAGTTGCCGCTGGCGATCTTCACGCCGCCGGCCGGGCGATCCAGCGCTGGAAAGCCGTAGAGTGAATGCGCCGCCCGCTGCGATTCCCAGATGAACACCGGAAAGTCTTCCGGCGCGTAGGACGGCGCATCGTGCGCGGGCTCGAACCAGTAGAGCACCTGACGCGTCACGCGGAACCAGTTGTCCGCGACCGTCCCCAGCAGCTCCGGCAACCGGGCGCCCGCGGTCAGCACCAGGCGTTCCGCCGTGTAGGTGCCGGATTCCGTGCGCACGGTGACGCCGCCGTCACCGGTTTCGAACCCGAGCAGCGTGTCGCCGGTGCGCAGCGTCGCGCCGAACTGGCGCGCCAGCTTCAGTTGAACCTCGATGCAGCGCTCGGGGCAGACGAAGCCGGCACCGGGTTCGAAGTACGCATACTCATCCTCGGCCAGCGCGAACTGCGGATACCGCCGCTGCATGTCGGTGCGGTCGAGGATATCGTGCGCGATGCCGTACTTGCGGGCGGCGCGGAGGGTGTTGCCGAAGAAATCCTCGGCGTGGTCATTGCGCGCTGGCGTCGGACTCGAAATCACCAGTCCGCCGGTAACCGTCAGCAACTCGCAACCGGTGGCGGCTTCCAGTTCCCGCCAGATCGCATGCGAGCGCAACGCGAGCGGCGTGTACCCGGGCCCCTCGCCGATGGCCCGACGGGTCAGACGGGTATGGCCGTGGCTGGAGCCTTCGCTGTGCGGCGGGCGGTGCGTGTCGAAGCCGAGTACCCGCAGGCCGCGCTTGCTGAGCTGGTAGGTCGTGGCCGAGCCCATGGCCCCGAGGCCGACGACGATGACGTCCCACATGTGCATTGAGCTCCTTGGTCGGTAGGTGAGATTTCCGATGTGGCGTGATTCCGGGCCGCCTAGGCTGAGCAACCCCTTTGTCCGGATGGCAACCCATGAACATTCGTCCTGTCCTGCTGGTGGTCGGCCTCGCGTTCGCCGGCCCCACGCTCGCGGAGACCCCCGACATCCCGCGCAGCATCATCGAGGTGTTCCATATCGCCCCGGGTCAGCACGAGGCCTTTCTCGAACGCATCGCGCAGCAGGAGCGCGCCGCAAAGGCCGTGGGTCTGGACCCGGGTGATCTGTACATCCACGAGGCCGGCGCCAGCTGGGATTTCGTCCTGGTCAAGCCGCTCGGGCAGGACGACGGGAAATGGGAGCAGATGATGAAGATCCTTCATGACGAGGGGTATCCCAGCGGGCCGGACTTCTTTTTCGAATTTCGCAGGATGTACACGTCGCACGAGGACACCTACGTGCTCGGGCCCACCCGCGCCACGGACTATCTGGCCACGCGTGATGAGGCGGCCGACTAGTCATACATTTCGCTGGGCAGGCAGCCCAGCGCGCGCTTGAACATCACGGTGAAGGCGCTGGGACTGCGATAGCCGAGATCCAGCGCCACGCTGGTCACCGGGGTTCCGGCGGCGAGGCGATCCATCGCCTCCAGCAATCGAACCTGACGGCGCCAGAGTCCGAAGCTGAGCTGCATTTCCTTGCGAAACAGCCGCTCCAGCGTACGGGCGCTGGCGCCGGCCACGTCACCCCATTGCGAACAGGTTCGCGGGCTTGCGGGATCATCGAGCAGGGCGCGGCAGACCTTGCGCAGCCGCGGGTCCTGCGGCATGCGGATCTGCATGGGCTGCACGTTCATCGCGTGGATCTCGGAAAGCATCAACGCGGTGGCATGCGCGGTCAGCGCGGGATTCCAGTCCGCGGTCTGCCGGTGCGTCAGTCGCAGCGCCAGCTCCCGGAACAGCGGCGACACGTTGACGACGCAGCATTGCCGGGGCAGGGCGCCGACCACATCGGGGCGCAGATATAGCGTGCAAAGCCTCACCGGTGTCGAGGCCCGGATGCCGTGGCGGGTCAGCGGGGGCACCCACACCGCGCGCGACGGTGGAACAACCCAGACACCGGCCGGGGTCTCCACGCGCATCACCCCTTCGGAGGCGTAGATCAACTGCGCCTCGGCATGCTGGTGCTGCTCGACCACCGAACCCCTTGGATAGTCGCGCGTGCAGGTCGTGATCGTCTCCGCCTGCAAACGCCCCGTCTCCATTACGGGGGTGGCGGCGGCCGTCATGACCGGGTGCATCCCGTCCGGCGCGATGGCCGCGTCCAGAGGCGTCACGGCGTGTCTCCGGCCAGCAGGGCGGTCGGCGTTTCGGGGTCCGGTGCGGTGGTCGCCAATCGTCTCGCGGTGTCGCGGATCAGCCGGCAGATCCCGGCCAGCAGCAGGGCGCCGACGAGGATCAGTCCGGCCTGCCGGGCGAAGGCATCTGCCAGGCCGTCGACGGCGTCCAGGTTCAGCCAGGCGCTGAATTCCCCGGCCAGCTTGCCGCCCAGGCCGGCGGCGACAAACCACGCGCCCATGGCCACGCCGACCAGTCGCGCCGGGGCGATCTGCGTCACGCTGCTGAGCCCCACCGGGCTCAGGCACATTTCGCCGATGCCGATCAACCCGTACACGGCCAGTAGCCACAACGGGCTGACGGCAGCGGTCTGCGCGGCGGCGGCCGCCGGAATCATCACCGCCAGCGCGGCCGCCGCGGCGAACAGGCCGATGACCATCTTGGTGGCGCTGTCCGGTTGGCGTGTGCCGAGGCGAATCCACAGCGCCGAAAACAGCGGCGCGAGCACGATGACGTACAGCGCGGGTACCGACTGGAACCAGGACGACGGGAACACCCAGCCGAACAGCTCGGTGCGGGTGTAGCGGTCGGCGAACAGGTTCAGCGATGCGGCGGCCTGCTGGAGCACCGAGAAGAACAGGATGGAGCAGGCGCAGAAGAAGGCGATGACGCCAAAGCGTCGCGACAGATCGGCCCATCCCGAGGGGGGCGCGACCGGACGGCTCCAGCCCGTGCCGGGCCGTGCGGCGCGGATCGCCGGCCAGCGCCGCGCCACGAACACGATCAGGCCGAGCAGCATGCCGACGCCCGCCGCGCCGAATCCCCAGTGCCAGCTCGTGCGCGGGTCCAGGCCCAGTTCGGCAAGGGCGTCGCGGAACCGGTCCGACTGCGCCAGATAGCCGCAGATCAGCGGGGCGAGGAAGGCGCCGACGTTGATGCCCATGTAGAACAGCGAAAAGCCGGCATCGCGCCGGTCGTCATCGGCCGCGTAGAGTTGCCCGACCAGCACGCTGATGTTCGGCTTGAGCAGGCCGGTGCCCGCGGCCACGAAGCCAAGCCCGGTGAGCAGAGCCGCCGCCGAGTGGCCCAGCGCCATCAGCGCGTGGCCGGCGGTGATGATGACCCCGCCGATCAGCACCGCGCGATCGGGTCCGGTCCAGCGGTCGGCGATGAAGCCACCGGCCACCGACAGCAGGTAGACCGCCATCGCGTAGTTGCCATAGAGCACCACGGCATCGTCGGTTGCATACCCCAGGCCGCCCTCGTCGACGGGCAGCACCAGGTAGAGCACCAGGATCGCGCTCAGGCCGTAGAAGCTGAAGCGTTCCCACAGCTCGGTGAAGAACAGACAGCGCAGTCCGTCCGGATGTCGACTGAATGCGAGCACGGCGATGTCCCAAAGCAGAGAGCACACCGTAGGACTGTCTGGAACCCGTCACATCGGCAGAACTGCGTAATCTGCGGGTCGGTGGTTCTCCCGATGAACCGGGGCGGGAAGCGTCTACACTGGCGCCACATTTTTCATCGCCCGGCGCGACCGGGCCCGCGCCGTGACCGATTTGAATACCGCCGAGCTGTTCGAGCATGTCGAGACCACCTGGGACGACGAGATCATCCCGCAGCTGATCGACTACATCCGCATTCCTAACAAGTCGCCGCTGTTCGACGCCGACTGGGAGGCGCACGGCTACATGGAGCAGGCGGTCACGCTGATGACCGACTGGGCCCGCAGGCAGCCGGTCGCGGGGATGAGCCTGGAGGTGGTGCGACTGCCGGGGCGCACGCCGCTGATCTTCATCGAGGTCGCCGGCAGCGGGTCGGAAACGGTGATGCTCTACGGTCACCTGGACAAGCAGCCGGAGATGACCGGTTGGGCCGAGCACCTGGGCCCGTGGAAGCCGGTGATCGAGAACAACCGCCTGTTCGGCCGCGGCGGCGCCGATGACGGTTACGCCATCTTCGCGTCGCTGACCGCCATCGCCGCGTTGCAGGCGCAGGGGATTCCCCACGCCCGCTGCGTGCTGATCATCGAGGCCTGCGAGGAGTCCGGCAGCGACGATTTGCCGTACTACGTCGATCATCTGGCCGACCGCATTGGCGCGCCGTCGCTGGTCGTCTGCCTGGACTCCGGTTGCGGCGACTACCGGCGGCTGTGGTCCACCACGTCGCTGCGCGGCATGCTTTCCGGCGACCTGCGCGTGGACGTGCTGCGCGAGGGCGTGCATTCCGGCGATGCCTCCGGCGTGGTGCCTTCCAGCTTCCGTGTGCTGCGTCAGCTTCTGGAACGCATCGAGGATGCCGACACCGGTGAGGTTCGCTTGCCCGCGCTGCATGCCCCGGTGCCGGAGCAGCGCATCGAGCAGGCCCGCCACACGGCGCAGGTGATGGGCGAGCAGGTGTCACGACGCTTTCCCTTCGTGCAGGGGATGGCGGCGGCCGCGTCCGAGCCGGTGGATCTGGTGCTGGCGCGCAGCTGGAAGCCGACGATCTCCGTCACCGGCGTCGACGGCATGCCCCCGCTGGCATCCGCCGGCAACGTGCTGCGGCCCTACACCACGGTCAAGCTGAGCGTGAGGCTGCCGCCCACCGTCGATGCCGAGGCGGCGTCGGCCGCGCTCAAGGCCGAGCTGGAGCGTGATCCGCCGTATGGCGCGACCGTCAGCTTCGATCTGCACGAATTCGCCAATGGCTGGGAGGCGCCGCCGCTGGCCGACTGGCTCAAGGACGCCGTGGACCGTGCGTCGGCACGCTACTTCGGCGAGCCCGCCGCCTACAACGGCGAGGGTGGCTCGATCCCGTTCATGGGCATGCTGGGCGAGAAGTTTCCGGATGCCCAGTTCCTCATCACCGGTGTGCTGGGTCCGAACTCCAATGCCCACGGGCCGAACGAGTTCCTGGACATCCCCACGGGCAAGCGGCTGACCGCCTGTGTCGCCGATGTCCTGGCCACGCATGTCGGCGTATTCGGCTGAGGCTGGCTCACCGCTTGCGTTGTCCTCCGGCCGGACGGTTCCGGCCGGAGAGGGGTTCCACATGAACTGGCAGTTTCGACCCTGTGTGGCCGAGGACGCCGAGGCCGCGGTGCCGCTGATCTACAGCTCCGGACCCGCGGCCTTCGACTACGGCTTCGCCCACGGCGGGCTAACCGCGGAGGAATTCCTCACGCGCACGTTTCGCGACGGGCGGGGGCTGTTCGGCTATCGCAATCATTGCGCGGTGGTACAGGACGGTCGCCTGGTCGCCGTGGGGGCGTTCTACAGCGGCGCGGAAGCCGGCGCCATGTCTCGCGCCGTGGCGTTCCAGATTCTGCGGCACTATCCGCCTCGGCTCGTGCCGCGTGTGCTGAGCCACGCGTTGCGCCTGGATCGCCTGCTGCCGCCGCCATCGCGCCGTACTCACTACGCCGCGCATCTCGGTGTGGCGCCGGAATCCCGGGGGCAGGGCATCGGCGAAGCGCTGCTGACTTATCAACGCGAACTCGCCGTCGAGCAGGGGCGCCGGATTTACGCCCTGGACGTGGCGGTCACCAATCCGCGGGCGCAGCGTCTGTATGAGCGCTTTGGCTTTCGCGTCGTCGCCGAGCGCGGGTTCAATGGTCCGGTGCCGGATGCACGGCGGATGGAAATGCCGCTGAGCTGAGCGGTCTTGCCCGCGCGGTCAGCCGCTCTCGCCGAGCTGGAATGGCTGCTGCCATCGGGCGCCGATGATGTCCGCGTCCTCGCCCGCCTCGCGGCTGCGTCGCCAGCCGATTTCCAGGGTGCCGCCGTGGTCAAACTGGTAGCCACCGGAGAGTTGCAGCAGCCGGTCGTCAGTCTCGCCGCCGATCCGACGTCGGGTGTGGCTGGCCGCGAGCTGCCAGCGGCGATGCAGGTGGATCACGGCGCCGGTGGTCAGCCAGCTGGCGTCGGCGTCCTGCGTCTCGAAGTGCTGGATATCCACGTATTCCACGAGAACGTCTGCGCCGAGCGTGGGGCTGAACAGGGTTCCGTGTTCCAAGGTGACCGCGACACCGGTCTCGTCCTCCGCCGTCGGGTCGGCATCGCCGGCGCCCTGATGCCGGTAGGCGATCGTGGCGACCAGTCGCTCCACCCCCAGCAGCCGCTCCACGCCAAGCGTCGCCGTGCCCGACGCGATGCTGTCCGTGTTGGCCGGTCCGCCAGCCTCGCGATCCGTGCGTGGCCGCGACGTGATCACGGCGTCGGACAGCGCCGTGGTGTCGGCGACATAGGCGTTGATGCTGCCGCTCCAGCGGCCCAGCGCATGGTCGGGTCCGGTGTGCTCCAGACCGGCGCCAAGCCGCTCGGTGATCTCGTAGCCCTCGGCGAATTGTCGACTCCAGATGCCGCGGCCATCGTTCCAGGCGCTGCCGAATGCGGGATTGAACTTGCCCAGCGTGGCCTGCCACGACCCCTGCTCGACGACCAGCTTCAGCTCCTCGACGAAGACCCCTTCGTCGCCCGCCCAGTGGTCGTCATTCACCGCCGGGTCACGCAGCGATTCGAGCACCAGGGTGCTCTCCAGACGGACTCCCGGGGTCAGCGTCCAGGTGGGTGCCAGTTCACCCCGCGCCAGCAGCGTGGAGTGACCCGACCGGCCGTCGCTGTCGTGGTGGGTCACCTGCTCCAGTTGCAGTTCCGCGAAGCCCGTCGCGGCCAGTGCGGACCGGCTTTGTGACTCGGGAGCGAAGAACAGGCCCAGCGAGGCGAGAACGCTGTTGCGGCAGACGCCGATGAGATCGGTCATGGTGCTTGGGAGTGGGTCGTTGCATTGGGGGCGAACGCACGGGTGATCAGCCAGCCGGCGGCGGCGATGAGCGTCAGCCACAGCAGCCAGGCGGGCCACAGGCCGGACAGCATCAGCAGCAGGCCGGGCAGCAGGACGATCATCGTCAGTCCGCGTCGGATCGCTGTCGTCCAGGGCCGTGCGCGATTTCTGGCCGCTCGCAGGCGCTTGCCATCGCGCCAGGCGAGCGCCGTCAGCGCCGGGACGCTGACCAGCAGGGCGAGCAGGGCCGGCAACCAGGTAATCATCCGGCGCCGTCCTCGATCCGGCGGGTACGGCGGGCGCGGGCGGGTTCGGAGGCTGGACGCTTGCGCCACAGCAGGACGAGGGCGGTGAGCACCATGGCCGCATCGAGTACCAGGACCGTGATCTGGCCCTGGACGATGGCATCGACCCAGCCCGGACCACCGGTGAGCCAGCGCAGCGACACGGAGAGCAGCAGCGCGAGTCCGGTGGCGCGCCGCAGTCGGACTCGCGCCACCGTCGCCGGTGCCGTCATCGTGGCGACGATCGCGAGCAGCAGGCCCAGTCCGAAGGCGGTGAAGATCGCGGTGTAAATGTTCAGCGGCAGGCCGATGCCGACGAAGAACCCGGCCGGCGCCAACGCCATCGCGCAGGGCAGCCCGTAGCCGATG
>CALBOV010000038.1 GCA_937896565.1 uncultured Salinisphaerales bacterium | reverse complement strand
GCGAGGTCAGGTCGTGATTTACAGCGATCAGATGCGCGGGTTGCCGGGATTGGGGCGCGATGACGGCGACTCGGACCTGCGAAAGGTGATCGAGAATCAGGAGTTCACGCCGCATTTTCAGCCGATTTTCGGCGCCGACGGCACTCGGCTCGAAGGCGTGGAGGCCTTGTTGCGCTGGCGTGGCGACGATGGCTGGCATCCGGCGGAGCAGCTGCTCAACACCGCGCGTCGCGACAAGGCGTTGGAAGGCGTCGAGGTGACAATGGTCACGCAGGCCATTCGCCAGTTCGCGCGGTGGTATCGTGAGGGTGTCGCCCCGGGGTTTCTCGCGCTCAACCTGTCCGGCCAGAGCCTGATCCAGAGCACGGTAGCCGAGGCGCTGCGGGGCGCGCTGGAACGCGAGCAGCTGCCCGGCAACCGCCTCTGCATCGAGGTCGAGCCGGATGGCGCCGCCAGCCCCGCGGCAGTCGCGCCTACTTTGAAGATGCTGCGGGAACTCGGCGTCTCCATCACGCTGCAATTGTGGGACGCCGATGTCCCCGTCAGCCAGCTGACCGGCTATGGTGCAGACAGCATCAAGCTGCGTCGCCCGCTCATCCAGGCACTGATGGCCGACCAGGGCGACCCGCAGCGGCGTGCCGCCGAGGCGATACTCGCGATCGCCGGTACGGTGGGCAGCGAGGTGGAACTTTGCGGCGTGGAATCCGAGGATGAGGTGCGCCAGCTCATGGGGCGAGGCTTCACCCGGCTGCAGGGGCACTGGCGACAGGCCGCGATCAATGCGTCGGAGTTTCAGCAATGGCTGAAGGCGGGCGCAGCGTAGAGACCGGTTCCCGACCGTGTGCAAAGAGCCGGAAAACCGGCCGGAGAGCCTGTCTCCGGGCGTTCGCGCACAATGACCGGCCAAGGGGTCACTAGGAGACGGACATGAGCTGGATCGACAGCCTATTCGGACCGGCGGGCCTGATGCCCCACGGCGTGTGTTTCCTGATGCGATCGGACCTGATCGCGCTGCACGTGATCGCGGATGGTCTGATCGCCTTCGCCTATTTCTCGATTCCGGTCACCTTGCTGCACTTTGCGCGGAAGAAGCGGGACGTGCCGTTCAAGCACATCCTGGCGTTGTTCGCGGCGTTCATCCTGCTGTGCGGCATGACGCACATCTTCGGCATCTGGACGATCTGGCGGCCGGTGTATTACTTCGAAGGCGTCGTGAAGGTGCTCACGGCCATCGTGTCGGTACTCACCGCGATCGTGCTGATCCCGCTGGTCCCCCAGGCCTTGTCGATGCGCAGCCATGCGGAGCTGGAGGCCATCAATCGCAAGCTGGAGGACGAGGTACAGCGCCGCGCCGATGCCGAACAGCAGCTGCGCCGAACCGTCACCAAGCTGACGCAGTCGAACGCCGAGCTGGAGCGCTTCGCGTACATCGCCTCCCATGACCTGCAGGCGCCGCTGCGCACGATCGGCTCGTTCACCGGGCTGCTCGGCAAGCGTTACGCCGACACGCTGGACGAAGGCGGGCGGGAGTATCTGGAATTCATTCAGGATGGCGTGACCGACATGCGGGCGCTGATCAGCGACCTGCTGGAGCTGTCACGCGTGAACTCGGCGGAACCCAGGATCGAAACCGTGGACAGCGGCGAGATCGTGGAGCGGGTGGCCGAGCAGCTGCATGCGGATCTGGAGACGTCCGGGGCGGTTCTCGAGTATCAGGACCTGCCCACGGTCCAGGCCGACGCCCGCGCGCTACAGCAGATCTTCCAGAACCTGATCAGCAACGCCCTCAAGTTCCAGCCGAAGGACCAGGCGCCGGAGATTCACGTGCGGGCGGAACGCGCTGGGCAGGCGTGGCGCTTCTCGGTGCAGGACAACGGGATCGGCATGAGTCCGGACAATCGCGAAAAGATCTTCCTGGTCTTCAAGCGACTGCACACGACCGACGAGTTCCCGGGCACGGGCATCGGCCTGTCACTGGTACAGAAGCTCGTGCAGAAACGAGGTGGCGAGATCAGTGTAGACAGCGAACCCGGTCGTGGCAGCCGTTTCAGCTTCGACATTCCGGATGCGCTGCCCGAGGAACCGGAGGCGGCGCCGTCATCCGCGGCGTCGGCGACTCCGGTCCCTGCCTGAGTTGTCGATCGGGGCGTTCCTAAACCGACTTGCCCGCCAGCATCATCCAGGTTTCGACGACCGTGTCCGGATTCAGTGACACGGACTCGATGCCCTGGTCCATGAGCCACTGCGCCAGGTCCGGGTGATCCGACGGCCCCTGGCCGCAGATACCAATGTACTTGCCCTGCTTGCGGCAGGCGCTGATCGCCATCGACAGCATCGCCTTGACCGCGTCGTTGCGCTCGTCGAACAGGTCGGCGATCAGGCCGGAGTCGCGGTCCAGCCCCAGGGTGAGCTGGGTCATGTCGTTGGAGCCGATGGAGAAGCCGTCGAAGTACTCCAGGAACTGGTCGGCCAGCACCGCGTTGGACGGCAGCTCGCACATCATGATCAGCTTCAGGTCGTCCTTGCCGCGTTCCAGGCCGTTGTCCTTGAGCGCCTCGCTGACGCGACGTGCCTCGTCGACGGTGCGGACGAATGGGATCATGACCTGCACGTTGGTCAGGCCCATCTCCTCGCGGACGTAGCGCAGCGCCTTGCACTCCAGTTCCCAGCAGGCGCGAAACTCTTCGGAGACGTAACGGGACGCGCCTCGGAAGCCCAGCATCGGGTTCTCCTCCTCGGGCTCATAGCGCTCGCCGCCGACCAGGTTGGCGTATTCGTTGGACTTGAAGTCGCTCATGCGCACGATCACCGGCTCGGGCGCGAACGCGCAGGCGATGGTCGCGACGCCTTCCGCGAGTCGGTGCACGTAGTAGCTGACCGGGTCGGAATAGCCGGCCATCATCTGGCGGATCGTGGCCTGGATGTCCGCCGGCTGATCGTCGAACTCCAGCAGCGCGCGCGGATGCACGCCAATCATGCGGTTGATGATGAATTCCAGGCGCGCCAGACCCACGCCCTTGTGGGGCAGGCCGGCGAAATCGAAGGCCCGGTCGGGGTTGCCGACGTTCATCATGATCTTCAGCGGCGCTTCGGGCATCTTGTCCAGGGCGATCTCGTCCACCGAGAACTCGAGCTGGCCCTCGTAGATCAGGCCCGTGTCGCCCTCGGCGCAGGAGACGGTGACTTCGACGCCGTCCTTGAGCAGGTCGGTGCCGTGGCCGGTGCCGACGACGGCGGGGATGCCCAGCTCGCGCGCGATGATCGCGGCGTGGCAGGTGCGGCCGCCGCGGTTGGTGACGATCGCCGAGGCGCGTTTCATGATCGGCTCCCAGTCGGGGTCGGTCATGTCGGTGACCAGCACGTCACCGGGTTGCACGCGCGCCATCTGCGACAAGTCGTCCAGTACCCGGACCTTGCCGGCGCCGATGCGCGCGCCGATGGCGCGACCGGTGACCAGCACCTTGCTCTTGCCGGCGAGCTTGAAGCGTTCCAGGGTGCTGGCGCTGCTGCGGCTCTGCACCGTTTCGGGGCGGGCCTGCAGGATGAGCAGTTCGCCGGTCTCGCCGTCCTTGCCCCATTCGATGTCCATCGGGCGACCGTAGTGCTTCTCGATGATCACGGCCTGCCGCGCCAGCGCCTCGACATCCTCGGCGCTCAGGCAGAACTGTCCGCGTTCCTCGGCGCTGGTGTCGACGAATTCGGTGGTCTTGCCCACGGTCTTGTCATCCGTGTAGACCATCTTGATCGCCTTGGAGCCCAGGCCGCGGCGCACGATCGCCGGCTTGTTGGCCGTGAGGTTCGGCTTGTAGGCGTAGAACTCGTCGGGGTTCACGGCGCCCTGGACGACGGCTTCGCCCAGTCCCCAGGACGCGGTGACGAAGACCACGTCACGGAACCCGGACTCGGTGTCCATGGTGAACATCACGCCCGAGGCGCCGATGTCCGAGCGCACCATGCGCTGGATGCCGGCGGACAACGCCACCTGCTTGTGATCGAAGCCGTGGTGCACGCGGTAGGAGATTGCCCGGTCGTTGAACAGCGAGGCGAACACGTCCTTGATGGCATGCAGCACCGCGTCGATGCCGCGGATGTTCAGGAAGGTTTCCTGCTGGCCGGCGAAGGACGCGTCGGGCAGATCCTCGGCGGTGGCGGAGGAGCGTACGGCGACGGAGACATCGTGGTCGCCGGACAGGGTCGTGAACGCGGCGCGGATGTCGGCTTCCAGATTGGCGGGGAAGGGGGCTTCGCCGACCCACTCGCGGATCTGCTTGCCGGTCTTCGCCAGCGCCTCGACATCGTCGACATCCAGCGCGTCCAGCGCGGCGTTGATGCGGTCGTCCAGGCCTTCGTGCTTGAGAAACTCGCGATAGGCGTCGGCGGTGGTCGCGAAGCCGTCCGGCACGCTCACGCCGGCGCCGGCGAGGTTGGAAATCATCTCCCCGAGCGAAGCGTTCTTGCCGCCCACCCGCTCGACATCGTTCATGCCGAGATCCTTGAACCAGACGATGGTCGCGTCTTCCACGTGCGTGCCTCTCTTGTTGTCGATGACCGGGCCGAATCCGGGGTGTTCCGACCACAGGGTCGGCTATTCTAGCGTGCTTGGGCTCCGGCGCCTCGTGCTGGGCCGCCAATCATGCTTGACTGATCCCGTCAGCCAGTGGGCCAGTCAGGGAGAAACTTGCGTGTCACAGACCAACCGTCGCGTCTTCTTCGTGTCCGACAGAACGGGCATCACCGCCGAAACCCTGGGCAACAGCCTGCTGACCCAGTTCGATGGTGTCGATTTCCAGTCGCTGACCTTTCCCTTCGTCAACACCGATGACAAGGCGAGTTCGGTGGTTGCCTACATCGACCATGCCGCCCGCGAGGACGGCGTGCGGCCGATCGTGTTCAGCACCACCGTGACGGATGTGGTGCGAGCGAAGCTGCGTGAGGCCAACGCGCTGTTTCTCGACCT
>CALBOV010000037.1 GCA_937896565.1 uncultured Salinisphaerales bacterium | reverse complement strand
CGGCACCCGCGCCTCCAGGCCCCAGGCCATGGTCATGTTGTCCACGCGCTTGACCGGGTCGTCGACCAGCATGATCTGCGTGTCCATGCGCAGCGTCTGGTCGATCGGCCGCGTCGCCCCGGTACGGGCGAAATGCGCCTCGACGAAGGCGCGGCTGTAGTCCTCGCCCAGCCACTGCGGGTTCAGCGCTTTCGCCATACCGGCCTGGTCACGGTCGAAGAACACCTTGGCGTAGTCACCCACCGGGTCGGTGGACTCCAGCATCGGCGGGTACCAGTGGTAGCCGGCGAACACCTCGTCCGCACCCTGCCCGCTCTGTACGACCTTGACGTGCTTCGAGACGGCCTGCGACAGCAGATAAAAACCCACCACGTCATGACTCACCATCGGCTCGGACATCGCCGCGACGGCGTTCGGCAGCTCGCGCAGCATGCGTTCGGATTCGATGAACAGCTTGTGGTGATCGGTATTGAAGCGATCGGCCACGATCTTCGAGTACTTGAACTCGTCGCCTTCCATGTCGCCAACGCTCTCGAAGCCCACCGAGAACGTCTGCAACCCGGTCTGCCCGGCCTCGTGCAGCAAGCCGACGATCAGACTGGAGTCCAGCCCGCCGGACAGCAGCACGCCCACCGGCACGTCAGCCACCAGACGCCGATCCACGGCCTGGCGCAGGCTGGCATGCACGCGGTCCTTCCAGTCGTCGAAGGTCAGACCCTGGTCAGCATCCGGCGTGCCGAAATACGGCCGCCAGTACTCGTTGAGCTCGCGGCGACCATCCGGATGGATGCGCATGGTGTGCGCCGGCGGCAGCTTGCGCACCTGCTTGAGCATGGTGTGCGGCGCCGGCACTACCGCATGAAAACTCATGTAGTGATGCAGCGCGACCGGATCGAGATCGCTGCTGATGCCGCCGCCCGCCACCAGCGCCGGCAACGAGGACGCGAAGCGCAGACCGCCATCCACCTCGGCGTAGTAGAGCGGCTTGATGCCCAGGCGATCGCGGGCCACGAACACCTCGCCGGTGTCGCGCGAGACGATGACCACCGCGAACATGCCGTTCAGTCGCTGGACAAACTCCGGCCCCCAGGCGTGGTAGGCCTTGAGCAGCACCTCGGTGTCACCCTGCGAGAAGAAGCGGTAGCCCTTGGCTTCCAGCTCCGCGCGCAGTTCGCGAAAGTTGTAGATGGCGCCGTTGTAGACACCTGCCAGACCCAGCGCCGAATCGACCATGGGCTGCTGGCTGGCGTCGGACAGATCGATGATCTTCAGGCGGCGATGACCCAGCGCGACCGCGCCCTGGGACCAGACACCACCCGAGTCGGGACCGCGAGGCTCCATGGCATCCGCCATGGCGCGAATCGCGCCCAGATCCGGCTGCCGGTGATCGAAACGAATCTCACCGCACAGTCCGCACATAGAGGCTCCTTGAGCGTCGGTGATGCAGGCATCACCTATCTGAAGTGGCCTCCAATCATAGCCAAGGAGCGCGATTCGATCAAAATCAGGGCATTGATTTTAAAGCACTTTTAGAGCGAATTCGGCTCGATGCTGGCGAGGATTCCGGCATCCAGATCCGGATAATTCGGTTCAAATCCAAGACCTTCGCGCAATCTTCGGATATCCAGCCGACGTGACTCGCGTATGAATGACGCGGCCTGCGCACCGAGACGCTGTTCCGCATCCGCCAGCGGAATTTGCGGCGGCTCGGGCAGCCCCAGATGGCGGGCGCAGCGCAGAAAGTAGTCGGTCATGGTCGTTGGCGTCCCGTCGCTGACGTTGTAGACGGGCTCCACGGCATCAGCCGTCAGCGTTACCCAGACCACACGCGCCAGATCCTCGACATGAATCCGGTTGCTCCAGGGCGCCTCATCGGGGCGTATGACCGGCAGACCCCGCCGCAGGCGCTGCGCCGGCAGCCGGCCCGGACCATAAATGCCCGGCACCCGCAGGCGCACCAGTTCGGTATCACCCGCCCCGGCCCATGCCAGCAACCGGTTCTCGGCGTCCACGCGCCGCTGCGCCCGCGGCGTGATCGGACGCGGCGGGGCGGCCTCGTCCACCCAGTCGCCGCCGCAGTCGCCGTAAACACCAGAGGTGCTGATGTAGACCAGCCGCGCGGGCTGCGGCAATGCATCGAGTACACGTGCAATGCGGGCATCCTCAATGCCCTGCTTGGGCGGCGGCGCGGTGATCACGACGGCGTCGACTGCGGGCAGCGACAAGCTTTCGCCATCAAGGTCCTGCTGCAACGGCTCCACACCCTCCGCCCGCAACCGGGCCGCGGAATCCGCCGTCCGGACCAGACCGGCGCAGGAGCGCCCGGCCGCCAGCGCCATCCGGGCCACGCGCAAGCCCGTGTCGCCGCAGCCGATGACCAGCACGCTCATCGGGCCGCGTTCCCGTCGACGGTGTTTGGCGGCACCGCCACGCCGTCCGGTACCATCGCCAGCCCACTTGCGCGGATTATGTTGTGCCGCATCAGGTTTCCATCGACAACAGTGATATCGAGTTTACCGTCGAGGACGGGGAATCGGTCCTGGACGCCGCCCTGCGCCTGGGACTGCCCGTGCCCTACGGCTGCAAGACCGGTGGTTGCGGAGCCTGCCGCGCCCGCATCGTCAGTGGTGACATCCATCACCAACACAACCCGCGCGCGCTGTCCGATTCCGAGCGCCAGGCGGGCCTGGCGCTACTGTGCCAGGCGCACCCGGAAAGCGATCTGCACATCGACGTGCAGTTGCTCGCCCGCGACGGGCGCCATCAGGTGCGCAGCGTACCGGCCCGGGTCGACCTCAAGGAGCGGCTGTCGCATGACGTCGTACGCCTGGTGCTGCAACTGCCCAAGGCGCGCCGCTTCGACTACCTGCCCGGCCAGTATGTCGACATCCTGCTGCGCGACGGGCGCCGTCGCAGTTTTTCCATTGCCTGCCCGCCCAACGCCGACAACCGCATCGAGATGCAGCTTCGGCATGTGCCCGGCGGCAGCTTCGTCAGCTACGTGGTCAACGAGATGCCCGATTGCTCCGTGCTGCGCATTCAGGGGCCGCTGGGCGGGTTCTACCTGCGCGACGCACCGGAGCGGCCGGCCATCTTCATCGCCGGCGGCACCGGGTTCGCCCCGGTGCGCGCGATGCTGATGGAAGCGCTGGCCCGCGGTGAAACCAAACCGCTGCATCTGTACTGGGGCGCCCGTGCGCGGCGCGACCTGTACGACCAGGAACTCGCGCAGTCCTGGGCGGATCAATACCCGAACGTCCACTACACGCCGGTGCTGTCCGAACCCGATGAGGCCGACCACTGGCAGGGTGCCACCGGCTTCGTCCATGAGCAGGTGATCCGGGATTTTCCCGATTGTTCGGACTGCGATGTGTATCTAAGCGGACCGCCGGTGCTGGTCGAATCGGCCAAGCGGGATCTGGCCGCCTGCGGCCTGCGCCCCGAACGCACGTTCTATGACGCGTTCGAATACGCCTTCGTGACCTGGCCCGACGACGAAAGCCGACCAGCGAACGGTTAACATCACAGCCTTCGACCGGTGATCCAACCGGTCCCGACAGGAAGTCCTTCGCATGCGCCACGCCCTGTTCTCCGCCTACCTCCGAATGACGGTCGGCAAGCCGATTGTTGCCGGACTCATCGTCCTGGCCCTGTTCGGCGGCGCGCTGTTCTTCGCCCAGGACTTCCGGCTGGACGCCTCCTCCGACTCACTGGTGCTGGAGAACGATCAGGATCTCGCTTATTACCGCGACGTCACCGATCGCTACGGTTCGCAGGAATTCGTCGTGATTACCTATACCCCCGACGGAGATCTGCTGGCGGAGGACACGCTGGATCGGCTGGAGGCGCTGAGGCAGGACCTGCTTGGCGTCGACGTCATCGAATCGGTGACGACGATCCTCGATGTGCCGCTGATCCAGAGCCCGCCGATGACCCTGACCGAAGTGTCCAAGCACACGCGCACACTGCGCGATCCGGGCACCGATATCGACATGGCACGGACCGAGTTCACGACCAGCCCGCTGTACAAGGAGCTGCTGGTCAGCGCCGACGGCCGGACCACGGCGGTCCAGGCCACGCTGAACCGGGTGCCGGAACTGGAGCGGCTGCTGAACGAGCGCAATGCGCTGCGGCTGGAGGAACGGGACGGCGAACTGAGCGCCGAGCAGGCCGCACGCCTGGAAGAGGTCTCCGAGCAGTACGCGGCGTTGTCGGCGCAGCGCCAGGACGACATCGCCGCCGCGATCACGGAGATTCGCGGCATCATGGATGGCTACCGCGACCACGCGGAATTGTTCCTCGGCGGTGTGCCGATGATCGCCTCCGACATGATCGATTTCGTCCGCTCGGACATCGAGATCTTCAGCGTGATCGTCGGCCTGCTGCTGATCATTCTGCTGGGCCTGGCGTTCCGGCGAGTGCGCTGGGTGGTGCTGCCAACGACGATCTGCGCGGTGACCGTGCTGACCACCGTCGGGCTGCTCGGGTTCATGGACTGGCCGGTCACCGTCGTCTCGTCGAACTTCACGGCGCTGACCCTGATCATCACGCTGTCGCTCACCGTGCATCTGGTGGTGCGCCACATGGAGCTGCATGCGGAGCATCCCGACGCCAAGCAGAGCTGGCTGGTCGCCGAAACCCTGCGCAGCAAGTTCGCGCCGTCGGCCTTCACCGCGGCGACCACGATGGTGTCATTCGGCTCGCTGATCATCGCCGACATCCGACCCGTGATCGACTTCGGCCTGATGATGGTCTGTGGTGTCGCGGTCGCGTTCCTGATCAATTTCCTGCTGTACCCGGCGGCCCTGACACCGCTCAAGAGCGGCTCGCCGTCGATGAGTGACAGGGATATCACCGCCCGCATCACCGCCAGCCTGGCCGACGTGATCCACCGTGGTGGCTGGTTGATGCTGGCGCTCTACGCGGTGCTGCTGGCCGCGGCGATCGCGGGCATCCTCCGGCTCGGGGTGGAGAACCGCTTCATCGACTATTTCAAGCCGTCCACCGAGATCTACCAGGGGATGGTGAAAATCGACAAGACGCTGGGCGGCACGACACCACTGGATATCGTCATCGACGCGCCTCAGGACTTTCTGGAGGAACAGGCCGCGTTCGAGGCGGAGTTCGGTGACGAACTCGGGAGCGGCGGCCTGTCGGCGGACAGCTACTGGTACAACAGCTACGAACTCGAGACGGTCCAGGCGATTCACGACTACCTGGACGATCTTCCCGAGACCGGCAAGGTACTGTCGCTGGCCACGACCATGGACATGATGACCCAGCTCAACGGCGGCGAGCCGTTGTCGAATTTCATCCTGTCGATCATGTACAACCGGCTGCCCGAGGACATCAAGTCCATCCTCATCGACCCCTACATGTCCGATGACGGCAACCAGATCCATTTCTCGATCCGGGTCATCGACTCGGATCACAACCTGCGGCGTGATGCGCTGCTCAAGAAGATCCGCACTGATCTGATCGAGCAATTCGACCTGGAACCGGAACAAGTCCACCTGTCCGGTCTGCTGGTGCTGTACAACAACGTGCTGCAGAGCCTGTTCGATTCGCAGATCAAGACCATGGGCACGGTGTTCCTGGTCATCGCGGCCATGCTGGCCCTGCTGTTCCGGTCGATCCCGCTGGCCCTGATTGGCGTCGTGCCTACGCTGTTCGCCGCCGCCAGCATTCTGGGGCTCATGGGCTGGCTGGGCATTCCGCTGGACATCATGACCATCACCATCGCGGCGATCACCATCGGAATCGGCGTGGATGACACCATCCACTACACCCATCGCTTCCTGGAAGAGCTCAAGGCCGACGGGCCGGAGCGCGGTGATTACTGGCCGGCAATCCGGCGCACCCACGCATCGGTGGGCCGCGCGCTGTACTACACCTCGGTGACGATCACCGTCGGCTTCTCGATTCTGGGGCTGTCGAACTTCGTGCCGATCATTTACTTCGGCCTGTTCACCGGTCTGGCCATGGTGCTAGCGCTCATCGCCAACCTGACCCTGCTGCCGATGCTGTTCGTGCTGTTCAAGCCGGTGCGCGTACACGACTAGCCCCGGACCAGCGCGCGCCCCGCGGCACTGGCCGCGCTGTCGGTCAATCGCCTGACGACGGGGTCCGCGTGACGATCAGTCGCGCGTCGGCCAGCGCCGCCGTGCGATGCACGGTGGCGGCCTGATAGTCGGCGTCACCGATCATCGACAGGAAGGCGCTCAGGCTGGGATAACGCACCAGCAGCATCTCGTCCCAGTCTTCGCCATCGGGGCCGATGAAGCGGCCGAGCACGTCCGCCATCAGGACCGGTTCGCCACCCACGGCGCGAACATGCGCCAGCGCCAGTTTCGAATAGCGGGCATAGGCATCCCGACCGGAGCAAGGCTCGGTGTCATCCGGATAGCGCGCCTGCTCGCGAAACCGCAACAGGTTGAGCATGGTGACCGGCGTGTCGGCGCCAACAGTACTGGCGATGCGTTTGAGGTCCGCCCCGGTGGGGTCAATGGTTGCTGTCGTCATGCAATCTGCTCCAACGCAAAACGCCACCCGGAGGTGGCGCTGGCGAACTGTTCCGGCCGATCAGTCGTGATCGTGGCCGTGATGGGTGATGGGCTTGTCGGTGAACAGATAGTCCTTGAGCTCATCGTCCATCTTCGGATCACGCCGACGAATCCACTCCAGTGTCATCGCCGCGTGCTCCTTCTCCTCGTCGCGGTTGTGCTCGAGGATCGCCTTGAGTTCCGGGTCCTTGCAGGCCGCGACGCGCTGGTTGTACCAGTCCACGGCCTCCAGCTCTTCCATCAGCGACTCGATCGCGCGATGCATGTCACGCACCTCGTCGCTCAATTCCTCATACGGTTCGTGATAGCCCTCGTGGGACATCCTTTGCTCCTTCGTCAGTTCGTTCGATCACAGCCGGCGCCATCCTAGCGCGCCGCGCGCGCCTCAACTCTCCAGCGCCAGTTCCAGCCCCTCCCGGTACAGACCCCGGGCCCGGTCGGATTCCTTGGTTTCCTCCGCCAGCCGCGCCAGCGCGAACAAGGTATCGGGCGATTTGCGCTTGGTCAGACTCGCTTCCAGGTAGCTGCGCGCACGCCCCCACAGACGGGCCCGCAGGCACAGCCGCCCGGCCACCAGCAGCAACTCCGGACGCTCGTCGTACTGGCGCAGCCACTGCTCGACGACGGCAAGCTGGCTGACGTCGTCGCTGGCGCGCATCTCGCCGAACAGCAGGACCAGTTCAGCGTCCCATTCGGCCTTGAGCGCCTGCGTGATCAAGGCGATCGCCTCGCCATCGGCACCGCAGCGCGCCAACTGCCGGATATAGCCGCGACGCACGGTCGCGTCACCACGGAACCGCTTGCTGACGGTCTCCCAGGCGCCATGCACGCTGTCCAGACGTCGGTGTTCGCCGGCGGATTCCAGCAACCGCAGGTAGCAGGTCTGCATCAGCATCTGCCAGCGTTCGTCGGGAATCACCGACTCGCGTTCGATCTGCTCCAGCAGCAGGCGCAGCGGCTCCCAGTCCTCCGACTGCTCGTAGACATCGACCAGCCGGCGCAGCACACCCGGGTGATGCGGATGCAGATCCCGCAGGCGCACCAGCGTCGCCAGCGACTCGGCATGCCGGCCTCGCCGGGTTTGCAGGTCGGCCTGCTTCATCAGCACCGACAGCTCGGCGTCCGGTCGCGTTGCGTAGGCGAGTTCCAGATAGCGGTCGCGCCGGTCAAACGCGCCGATCGCATCCGCCGCCTCGGCGGCGCCGAGGTAATTGAGCAATGCGTAGTCGTGGTGCGCGGCATGGCGGACCAGATCCACCTCGGCATCCTTCGGACGCCCCTGGGTCAGCCGCAGCATGCCGCGCAGATAAGAGGTGCGCGCGCGCTCCATGCGCCGCTGCCGGAATGATTGGCGGATGGCGCCCGGCGCACGTATACCGCCGCGCAGCGCGCGCCAGGCGAACATCAGCAGCAGCCCACCGCCGAGGGCCACGACGATCAGCGTCACCACCGAGGTCTCGACGATGTAGGCGCCGAGATTGATCAGGACATAGCCACTGTCGCCCAGCAGGTAGACGCCCGCCGCGGCGGCCGCCGCGAACACCAGCACCAATAGCAGGATTCGCATCATGACGAGCGCCGGCGCTCCGTCACCGCACGCACGGCTTCCAGGCTCGCGGAGATGTCCGGAAGACTGGTCCGCACGCGCCCACCGGCCAGCGCGTCGAGCTGTTCGATGGCCGTCGTCACGCCACGGTCCTCGGCATCGAAGTACCGCTCGGTCCAGGCTCGGGCCTCGTTGATGGCGTCACGGAAATTCGCGCCATCGGACTGCAACACGGCAAGCCTCGCGGTCTCGAGCTGCAGGATCAGGTTCTGCTTGAGGAAGTAGGCCTGCTCGGGTGGCAGCAGCGGATGCACCGCCTCCTCCGTGCGGTGGATGACGAACATCTTGTTCGCGATTTCCCGAAGCTTCTGCCACGCACGGCGACCGGCATCGGCCACCGGGCCCTCGACCGGTGGGCGGCCGTCTCCGGGCTGGAAGGCCTCGGGCACGTTGCGCTCCACCGGCAGCCCCGGCACCTGACGGATCAGGCTGCTGATGCGCAGCGCGATGGACTGACGGTCAACCCGCGGCGCGTTGCGGACCGCGGCAATCTCGCTGGCGATCAGATTGCGCGCATCGAACAGCGCCGGATCGTTCATCGCGGCGGCACGTTCCTCCGCCAGCACCAGCGCCGCCTGCGCGGCATCCAGATCACGCGACAGTTGCAGGCGCTCGTTGGCGATCAGCAGCAGGTGTTCCAGCTCGTTGAGCTGCCAAAGGCGGCGCCCGCCCTCGACACGCGTGGTCAGCGACGCGATAGCCGACTCCATCGTGTCGGTCCGCTCGCCGAGGTCATCCAGCATCTGCTCGCGTTGTCGCAAGCCCTGGCGGAAGTCGCCCTGCCCCGCCTCCAGCGAGGCCAGACGTTCGCCATGGCGCTCGAGATCACGGGACTGGTCGGCGACGCGCTCGCGCATACTGTCCACACGCACGCCGGAGCGCTCCATGTAAGGCAACCCGAACTGCCAGGCAAGCGCGGCGGCGAAGCCGAGGATCACCAGGTTCAGCAGGGTGATGACCAGAGCCGTCCAGGCGATCGGGCGGCCGGTCCTGACCGGTGGTGGCAGGTGTTCGCCCGGCGAATACGGGACCAACTCCGAGCCTTGGCGTTTCGGGCTGTCTGCGTCAGCGGCGCTGTCAGTCATCGTCTCTCGCACGTTGGTTGGGCTGGGGCACCCAGTGCGCACGCAAGGCATTCAGCACGGCCGCGTCGCCGAACGGAGCCGCCAGCCAGGCCGGTGCGTTGGATCCCAGGGTGCGAATGTGTTTTATCACACGCTCGCTCGGCGCGACCACCGGATACCGCAGCAGCGTCGCGCCAATCAGGGGGTCGGCATCGACCAACGCGCTGTAGGTTTGCGCGCTGGACGCGACCACGGCGTTCGCCCAGTGGACAACAGCGGTCAGCGCCTGTCGCAATCCGGGATGCGCCCGACGCCGATACAGCGGGATGTCGATCAGGCGTCCCGAACGGCCAAGCGCGTCGCGCAGGGTCTGCCGGCCGCCCTCACCGGTCAGCAGCAACACCGTCGCCGCATGACGGATCGCGGGCTCCGCGATCAGGCCTTCGCTGTCGTGTCGGGCGGGTGCGACGGCCCGGACGCCGTGACCGGCCAGCGCGGCCACCGTCGCCGCCCCCACGCCGAAGACCTGCTCCGGCAGCGCTGGCGGGCTGTCGCCCAGCGCGAACCACCGGTCAACGGCGTTGACGCTGGTGAAGATGGCGACATCCGCCACGCCAGCCTCCCGATGCCGTCGCCGCACGTCATCAGCCGTCGCGGTCGGCACGATGTCCAGCGCCGGTACACAGCGTGCCTCACCCCCGAGCGCCTCGATCTTTCGCCGGAGTGGATCAGCCC
The DNA here is from genome assembly GCA_937896565.1 of uncultured Salinisphaerales bacterium. GTDB lineage: Bacteria > Pseudomonadota > Gammaproteobacteria > Nevskiales > OUC007 > Abyssibacter. Next base: position 3,404 of record CALBOV010000037.1, on the reverse strand, counting down.
GCTCGGGCGCGCGCGGAATCAGCAGCCGTAGTCCGCGCAGCGGGGACGTTTCCGGGCTGGCGTTCACGCGTCGGACCGGAGCAACTCCAGGATGCGATCGGCGCCCTTGGCGCGCAGCCCGGCAGCCGCCTGCCGACCCAGAGACTCAGGGTCTGACGCAGGGCCGCGGCCATGCCAGCGAGCATGCAGGCTGCCGTCCGGCAGGCCGATGAAGGCCTGCAACGCCAGCTCCGTATCGTCCAGCTGTGCGTGACCCGCCAGCGGCAGCGTGCAATCGCCGCCCAGCGCCAGGCTGAGCGCACGTTCGGCGCGCACGCAGGTCGCAGTGTCGTCATGATTCAACGGCGCTAGCCATTGAGCGGTCTGCTCATCACCGGCTCGATACTCGATGCCCACGGCGCCCTGCCCCGCGGCCGGCAGCATGTCCATCGGGTCGATTCTCGCGGCGATCCGGTCCGCCAGCCCGAGTCGGTCGAGGCCTGCGGCCGCCAGGATCAACGCGTCAAAGCGCCCCTCGTCCAGCCGGCCCAGGCGGGTGCCGACGTTGCCGCGCACCGGACCGATCCGCAGGTCCGGACGACGCGCCGACAGCTGCGCCTGGCGTCGCTGGCTGGCGGTACCGACCCGCGCGCCCTCGGGCAAATCCTCGACCCGCGCAGCTCGAGCGGAAACCAGCGCGTCACGGACATCCGCCCGCTCCAGAATCGGCCCCAGCGCGAAGCCGTCGGGCAAGGTGACCGGCACATCCTTCATCGAATGCACGGCCAGATCCGCGCGCCCATCGAGCAGCGCCTGTTCCAGTTCCTTGATGAACAGCCCCTTGCCGCCGAACGCGGCCAGTGGCTGGTCCAGGCGACGATCACCCTCGGTGGTGAGTTTGAGCAGTTCCACCGACAACCCTGGGTGCTCGACGAGCAGGCGGTCGCGGACATGTTCGGCCTGCCACAGGGCGAGCGGGCTCTGCCGGGTTGCGATGACGAGCTTCATGGGCGTTCGACGGACAGGCGGGGAGGCGGAGCATACCGCTTAGCCACCGGCCGGGCAGCCGCCTCAGGCGTCGTCGAGATGATCCAGCGCGCCGTCGCCGCCTTCGTCGGAAAGCACGCGACGAACCTCGGCCAGCCGGCGCCGGCTGACCGGCAGCGGTTCCGGACAATGCTGCAACCGCACCCAGTGGTGCCCCTCACGCGAGCGTTCCAGCCCGGTGATGTAGCGCTTGGCGACCAGGGCCTTGCGATGGATGCGCACGAACAGCGGCGCGAAATCATCCTCGAGCTGCCGCAGTGATTCCTCGATCAGCACCTCGCCGTGCAGGTGGTACACGGTGACGTACTTCTGATCGGCCAGAAAATAGAGAATGTCCCGGGACGGCACGCGAACCAGGCCAGAGCGGGTGGAGGCAACGATGTGCGCGCGCGCAGGCTCGGCGTGTTGCGACCAGGCCGTCTCCAGCTGCGCGCGGCTGGGTCGGCGCGCCCGCTGCAGCGCATCACGCAGCTTTTCCGCGCGGATCGGCTTGAGCAGGTAGGCCACGGCGCTGGATTCGAACGCCGACAGCGCATGCTCGGCGAATGCGGTGGTGAAGATGATGGCTGGAGGCGTCGGTTCCTCGGCGAGCTTGCGAGCAACCTGAAGGCCGTCGACCTCGCCCATGCGCACATCGAGCAGCACGACATCGGGCTCGGTCTGCTTGATCACCTCAAGCGCCTTGCGGCCATTCTCGGCCTCGCCGACGATCTCCCAGCCCGGGAAATCCGATACAAGCTGTTTGACCCGCTCGCGGGCGAGAGCTTCGTCGTCGACGATCACCAGCCTCATGCAACCCCCTGCCGCACCTCGTTGACGACCGGAAGTCGCATCTCAACGCGGAAATGGTCGTTTTCACGTTCGCTCAGCAGGCTGGCGCGCCCGTCATAAGCAATCCGCAACCGTTCGGTCAGATTCGTCAGCGCCAGCCGAGAACCCTGACTCGGAACCGGCACCTCCGGCACCGGGTTCACGACGGTCAGGGATAAATAGTCCACTCCCAGACCGTGTTTTTGCAACTCTGCCGAAATCCGCACGGTTCCGCCCTCGTCTCGATGCATGATGCCGTGATGTACGGCGTTTTCCACCAGCGGCTGCAGCGACAACACCGGCACCGGCACGCTGAGCGCCTCATCGGGCACGTCCCATTCAACATGCATCCGATCACCGACGCGCACCTGCTCGATATTCAGATAGGAACGCGCGGTATCCATTTCCTCGCCAAGCGGCACCAGGCGATGTCGTTTCTCCAGACTGACACGAAACAGGTCGGACAGGTCATCGACCATGGACTCGGCCAGTCGGGGATCCTTGCGGATCAGCGCCGACAGGGTATTCAGCGTGTTGAACAGGAAATGGGGCCGGATGCGCGCCTGCAGCGCGAGATAGCGCGATTCGGCCTGCGCCTGGATTTCCATGCGCCACTGGTGCTGCACCCAGAAATAGCGCAGCACGAACGCAACGATGATCGCCGCCACTCCCAGACTGCCGACGACGAAGCTCCAGCGACCGCGAATCTCCAGCATGGACGACCAGCCCAGCACCCGGATCAGCATCCACGACAGCTCGGCCAGCAGCGCGGTCACGCCCAGCAGCAGCACGTAGCTGGTAAACAGCACGAACCAGGTCGGCATGCGCGACAGCCAGGAACGTGCCTGGCATAGCACCGCTGCGCCGCAGAGCCCGTTCCATTGCAGGTAAAGGGACAGCAACGCGAAGCGCTCCCAGAAGAACGCGCCGACCGGCTGGGTGACGAACATCACCAGCACCGCGACAAGCTGGGTGATCAGCGCCACCGACAACAGCACCGGACCGGAACAGAAGTCCGGCAGCAGTTCCGGCGCGCGTTGCGTCGCAAGGTTGGCCATACCCGCAGTCTTGGCGGAGGACGGGAAACGGTCAAGCTATACTGCGCCGCCCCGCACAGCTTGCAGCGCCGTTACATCATGAGTGCAGACAAACCCTGGGCCGGACGCTTTACCCAGGCCACCGATCCGCGCGTCGAGATTTTCACCGAATCGGTGAGCTTCGATCAGCGCCTCGCGCCCTACGACATTCGCGGGTCCATCGCGCACGCCACCATGCTCGGCCGCTGCGGCATCCTCCAGGCCGAGGAGGTCGAGACCATTGTCAACGGCCTGGGAGAAATCGCGCAGCAGATCGAGCGCGGCGAATTTCACTGGGACACGGCGCTGGAAGACGTGCACATGAACATCGAGCGCCGCCTGACCGAGCAGGTGGGCGATGTCGGCAAGAAGCTGCACACCGCGCGCTCGCGCAACGACCAGGTCGCCACCGACCTGCGCCTGTTCCTGCGCGACGCCATCGACGAGACCGGTGCCGCGCTGGACCGGCTGGCGGACACCCTGCTGGACCTG
>CALBOV010000036.1 GCA_937896565.1 uncultured Salinisphaerales bacterium | reverse complement strand
CCGCCGATGGCATAGCCGTCGAACCCGACCGCCGTCAGCCCCTGCAGGGACTCGGCGCGCAGCTCCGGATACATGCCGCCCTGCACGATGCCGAACAGCAGATTGGGGTTCTCCGCGTGAGCGTCGCGGCAGCGCGACGCCCAGCGTAGCGACAGACGCATGGACTCGGCCGCGTCGGACTCGGTCGCCGGATAAGCCGTGCATTCGTCGAACTGCATGACGATGTCCGAACCCAGCGCGTGCTGAACCTGGATGGACCGCTCCGGCGTCAGCTCGACCCGATCACCGTTGACCGGGGAGCGGAAAACGACGCCCTGCTCCGTCAGCTTGCGCAGTTCGGTGAGACTCCAGACCTGGAAGCCACCGGAATCCGTGAGGATTGGCCCGTCCCAGTGCATGAACCGGTGCAGCCCTCCGAGATCCCGGATCACGCGTTCTCCGGGACGGAGCATCAGGTGAAAGGTGTTGCCCAGGATGATGCTCGCGCCAAGCCCGCTGAGCTCTTCCGGCGTCATCGCCTTGACGGTCCCGTAGGTGCCGACAGGCATGAAGACCGGCGTCTCGATCACGCCATGCTGCGTGACCAGCCGCCCCCTACGGGCGCCGCCGTCCGTCGTCAGACACTGGAAGCTCATGCCCGCACTCCCGGCTGCGGCGTCAACCACATCGCGTCGCCATAGCTGAAGAAGCGATAGCCTGCGTCCACGGCATGCCGGTAGGCGCCCATCACCGTGTCGTATCCGGCAAAGGCGCAGACCAGCATCAGCAGCGTGGACTCCGGGAGATGGAAGTTGGTCATCAGCGCGTCGACCACGCGGAAACGGTCTCCCGGCTTGATGAACAGACGCGTGTCGCCATCCATGGGGGCCAGTTCCCCATCGGCGCTCGCGGCTTCCAGCGCGCGGACCACGGTGGTCCCGATGGCCACGACGCGCCCACCACGCTCGCGCGTGCGCCGCACCGCCTCGACCGTAGCCTCTGGAACCTGAACACGCTCGGCATGCATGCGGTGCTCCTCGAGCCGTTCGGCTCGCACCGGCTGGAACGTCCCCGCGCCGACCCACAGGGTCGTGGATGCGAACTCCACACCGCGTGCTTCGACCGCCTGCAACAGCTGCGCATCGAAATGCAGCCCGGCCGTCGGCGCCGCCACGGCGCCAGGCTGTCGCGCGAACACGGTCTGATACCGCTCCGCATCATCCGCGGTATCGGAACGCTTGATATATGGCGGCAGCGGCACGTGACCGACGGCATCCAGCACCTCCGCCCAGGTCGACGTGAGCAGCCGCAGCACGAACAGGCCGTCGTCCTGGCGCCCGTCCACCTCGACCTCGGCGCCACCGTCCAGCGTGACGCGCCCGCCCGCCTTGGGTGACTTGCTGGATCGCAGATGCGCCCAGGCCAGCCCGGGCTCCACGATCCGCTCGACCATGACCTCCACCCGTCCGCCGGTCGACTTGTGGCCAAACACGCGGGCCGGAATGACTCGCACATCGTTGGTGACGACCAGGTCGCCGGGTTCCAGGCAGGCCGGCAGATCACGGACCATGGAGTCAACACACGCCCCGCTGCCGCCATCGACCCGCAGCAGACGTGCTCCCGACCGATCGGGCAGCGGCTGCTGCGCGATCAGTGTCTCGGGCAGATCGTAGTGAAAGTCGGAACGTCGCATGCAGGCGGAACAGTCACGTCAGGGCGCGGATCATACGTCACCGGATCGCGCGGCATGGGCCGTGCATTACAATCGGCCCCAACAACATCAACGACATCGGGGGTTTCGTGGCTGCTGCACGCGAACACTGGGGGAGCCGATTCGGCTTTATCATGGCCGCCGCGGGCTCCGCGGTCGGGCTCGGCAACATCTGGAAATTTCCTTACGAGACCGGCGCCAACGGCGGCGGCGCGTTTCTGCTGCTCTATCTGCTCTTCATCGTCGTGTTCGGCGCCTCGCTGATCCTGGCGGAGATGGTGCTGGGCCGCGCGAGCGGGCGAAACCCGGTGGGCGCCTTCCGCCTGCTCGGGGGTGGCGGCTGGCCTCTGGTGGGCTATCTGGGCGTGTTCACCGGCTTCGTCATCCTGTCGTTCTACATCGTCATCGCCGGCTGGACCGTCGCCTACATGGGGTTCATGCTCGACGGCAGCCTGATCTCCGGAGATGCCGAAAGCATCGGCGCGCAGTTCAACAGCTTCATCAGCGGTGGCCTGACACCGGTCCTGCTCGCGGGCCTGTTCATGGCCGCCACCGTCGCGGTCGTGCTCGGCGGAATCGGCAAGGGCATCGAGCGCGCATCCAAGCTGCTGATGCCCATGCTGTTCGTCCTGCTGCTGGTCCTGATCATCCGCTCGATCTCGCTGCCGGGTGCCGGCGAAGGCCTGCGCTTCTTCCTGGTGCCGGACTGGAGCAAGGTGAACGGTTCCACGTTCACGTCGGCGATTGGTCAGGCGTTCTTTTCACTGTCGCTGGGCATGGGCGCGCTGATCACCTACGGCTCCTACCTGCCCAAAACGACGCCAATGCCCGGATCCGCGGCCATCATCGTCGGCCTGGACACCCTGGTCGCCGTTCTCGCGGGCTTCATGATTCTCCCCGCCGTGTTCGCCTATGGTCTGGACCCCGCCGCGGGGCCGGGACTGACGTTCGTCACGCTGCCGGTGGTGTTCTCGCAGATGCCCGCGGGCTCCGTCTTCGGCTTCGTGTTCTTCGCGCTGCTGTTCGTGGCCGCATTGACGTCATCCGTCTCGTTGCTGGAAGTGGTCGTCACCTACCTGGTCGACGAGACCCGCCTGACTCGCCGCAAGGCCGCGCTGGGCGCGGGGCTGATCTGCTTCGCGCTGGGTGTTCCATCCTCGCTGTCCCAGGGCGCGGTCGACATCCAGATCCTCGGCATGGACTTCCTCAGCGCCGCCGCATCGCTGACCGATCTGCTGTTGCCGATCGGCGGGCTGTGCACCGCCCTGTTCGTGGGCTGGAAGCTCGGCCCGAAGGCGCTGTCCCTGGTCACCAATGACGGCACCCAGCGATTCGCCCTGGCGCCGGTCTGGCTGTTCGTGCTGCGCTTCGTCGCACCGATCGGCATTGTCTACGTTCTGATCAGCGGGCTGTTCTGATGCAAGGCTTCTTCGACGTCATCAACGCGATCAACGCCGTGATGCTCAGCGTGCCGGTTCTACTGGCACTGCTGACCGTGGGGCTGATCTTCACGATCTGGACCCGCTTCTGCCAGTTCCGCTCGCTCACTCACGGCGTCGGATTGCTCACCGGCCGCTGGACCGGCAAGGACGGCGCGGGCGCGATCTCTCATTTCCAGGCACTGTCGGCCGCGCTGTCGGCCACGGTGGGCCTGGGCAACATCGCCGGCGTCGCCATCGCGGTCGAACTGGGCGGCCCCGGCGCGGTGTTCTGGATGTGGATGATCGGTCTGGTCGGCATGGCGGTGAAGACCACCGAGGTCACGCTGTCGATGCTCTACCGCGACACCAGCGACCCCACAAACCCGCACGGCGGCACCATGTGGGTGGCCAAGCGCGGCCTGCCGGAACTGTCCGCCCGGTTCAAGACCGCCGGCCCGGTCATCGGTGCATTGTTCACCCTGCCACTGATCCTGTTCGCGCTGACGGGCGGCAACATGTTCCAGGCCTGGAGCGTGTCAGATACCACGAACGCCTACTTCGGCGTGCCTCCCTGGATCTCCGGCGTGGTGCTCGCGGTGATCGTGGCCCTGGTGATCCTGGGCGGCATTCGCCGGATCGGCGTGATCGCCGGGACGCTGGTGCCGCTGATGTGCGCGATCTACATCATCGCCGGGCTGTTCGTGATCTTCGTGAATCGCGAGGCGGTGCCCGAGGTTTTCGCGCTGATCTTCAAGTCCGCCTTCTCCCCGGCGGACGCCACCGGCGCCTTCGTCGGGGCGAGTTTCGGCACCGCATTCATCTTCGGCATGAAACGCGCGCTGTTTTCCTCCGAAGCCGGGCTGGGCAGCGCGCCGATCGCCCACTCCGCGGTCAAGACCGACGAACCGGTAACCGAAGGCGTCGTTGCGGGCCTGGAGCCATTCATCGACACGATCGTCGTCTGCACCATCACTGCGCTGGTCATTCTCAGCAGCGGCATCTGGCAGCGTGACGCCGGCGGGACCTTCCCGGCGCCGCTGGAGCTGGTCGAGACGACAGCCGGATGGCAGCCAACCGAAACAGCCCTGCCCGCGGGCGACTGGCAGGATGGCGCCCAGATCTTCACCCTCGTCACCGTCGATGGTACGCGTACCCGCCTCTACGGCAGTGTCGACGGAGACCGGATCGACTGGCGCGGCATCAATGCGGACAGCGCCCCGGTCCCGGTGGACTCGGGGCTCTACGAGGACTTCACCGGTGCCACGTTGACCGCCAGGGCATTCGACAGCGGCGCGAATGGCCTGGGCAAATGGATGGTCACCATGGCCGTGTGGTTGTTCGCGATCTCGACGATCATCACGTGGAGTTACTATGGCGAACAGGGCGTGATCTATCTGCTGGGATCACGCTGGGTGGTGCCCTATCGGGCGGTCTGGTGTGTGCTGATCGTCGTGACCTGTCTGGGCTTCATCCGCACATCCGCGGAACTGGATTCGATCAGCACCGTCGCGCTCGGATTCATGCTGGTGATCAACCTGCCCATCATGCTGTTGCTGGGCAGCCGCATGGTCAGCCGCTACCGCGACTATTTCGCACGGATTCGTAGTGGAGAAATCCGCCCCAACAATGGATGAATCGCAAGCGCCGCACGCGCGCCAACCGAAACTGGGCGTGCTGCTCGTCAACCTCGGCAGCCCGGATGAACCGACGCCAAAGGCAATCCGACGCTATCTGCGCGAGTTCCTGTCCGATACGCGAGTGATCGAATTGCCACGCCTGCTGTGGCTGACGATCCTCCATCTGTTCGTACTGCCGTTTCGCCCCAAGCGAATTGCCTCTGGATACCGCGCGATCTGGACCGAACGCGGCAGCCCGCTGGCGGTGCATACCGCCGACCTTGCGACCGGCCTGCAACACCAGCTGGGCAGCCAGCTACCCGGACCGGTTGAGGTCGAATGGGCAATGCGCTACGGACAACCCGCCGTCGCGACGAAGTTGCGGAAGCTGAAGGCCGCGGGTGCGGAACGTCTGCTGGTCATTCCGCTTTATCCGCAATATTCGGCGACGACCACGGCTGCCGTATTCGATGCGG
>CALBOV010000035.1 GCA_937896565.1 uncultured Salinisphaerales bacterium | reverse complement strand
GCAGCAATCCACGGCATCATGCCGCGCAGCTTGGCACCTACCTGCTCGATTTCGTGCTCGGCATTCAGGCGACGACGTGCGGTCATGGACGGATAGTTAGTGTTGCCTTCCTGGATGAACATCTTGGCGTACTCGCCGGTCTGGATGCGCTTGAGTGCATTGCGCATTGCAGCGCGAGACTCGTCGTTGATCACCTCAGGGCCGGTCACGTACTCGCCATACTCCGCATTGTTGGAGATGGAGTAGTTCATGTTGGCAATGCCGCCTTCGTACATCAGGTCGACGATCAGCTTGAGTTCGTGCAGGCACTCGAAATAGGCCATCTCCGGCTCGTAGCCGGCCTCGACCAGGGTCTCGAATCCGGCCTGGACCAGCGCGGACGCGCCGCCGCAGAGCACCGCCTGTTCGCCGAACAGGTCGGTTTCCGTTTCCTCACGGAAGGTGGTTTCGATAATGCCGGAGCGGCCGCCGCCGATGGCCGATGCATAGGCCAGCGCGACATCTTTCGCGGTGCCGGTCGCATCCTGCTGCACGCAGATCAGGCAGGGCACGCCGCCGCCGTTGCTGTAATGCGAACGAACGGTGTGACCGGGGCCCTTGGGAGCGATCATCACCACGTCGAGATCGGCGCGGGGCTCGATCAGCCCGAAATGGATGTTGAAGCCGTGCGCGAAGGCCAGCGCGGCGCCTTCCTTGATATTGCCGACCACGGCTTCGTACAGCGCCTGCTGATGCTCGTCGGGGACCAGCACCATGATCACGTCGGCGCCCTGCACGGCCTCGGCCGGGCTCTTGACCGTCAGGCCGGCTGCTTCCGCCTTCTTCCACGAGCCGGAACCCTCGCGCAGACCGACCGTGACCGAGACCCCGCTGTCATGCAGATTCAGTGCATGGGCATGGCCTTGCGAGCCATAACCCAGAATCGCGACCTGCTTGCCCTGGATAAGGGACAGGTCGGCGTCCTTGTCGTAGTAGACATTCAATGCCACGGGGGTCTCTCCGGTTTGTTGCTTGAAGGGAATGCGCTCAGGCGGTGTGCCGTAGCGCCAGGATCTGATCGCCACTGGCGATGGCGGCAACGCCGCTGCGGACGACTTCGTGGATTTCCACGAACTCGCGCAGTTCGCGCAGGAAATCATCGACATCCATGCCCGAGCCGGTCAGCTCGATGACTCGCAGTCCGTCGGTCTGATCCACGACCTCGGCCTTGTAGCGCTCCAGGAGTTCGGTCATGCGGTCCTTGGAGGTCACGACATAGCGCACCTTGACCAGCAGCAGTTCACGTTCCACATGACCTCGGCGGGTCAGTTCCACGCGATCCACGACGTCGATCAATTTCGAGATCTGCTTGTTGATCTGGTTGATCACCTGATCGGTTCCCGTCGTCACCAGCGTGAGCCGGGACACGGCGGGATCATCGGTCGGTGCCACCGACAGCGATTCGATGTTGTAGCCGCGCGACGAAAACAGGCCCGCGACGCGCGCAAGCGCCCCGGATTCGTTCTGCAGCAGGATCGAAATGATGTGTCGCAAGGGCCGACCCGAATTTAAAGAGTCGCGCACGGTAATCAGGCCGTAGACGAAAATCAAGCAGATCGGCCACAAGAATGCTGCACCGCAACTTGCCGTCCGATAAACTGGGGGGTTCCACCCCGGAATCCGCCTTGGAACCCAAGATGATGAGTGCGACCGTGACTCCTGCCGATACCGACCTGCGACGCGAACCCGAAACCCTGTCGGGTTCGGAGATTATCGTCCGCGTACTGGCCGAGCAGGACGTCGATGTCATCTTCGGTTATTCCGGTGGCGCCATCCTCCCGACCTATGATGCCGTGTTCCGTTACAACGCGGACCACGCCGACAGCATGCCGCTGATCGTGCCCGCCAATGAGCAGGGCGCCGGCTTCATGGCCGCCGGTTACGCGCGTGCTTCGGGCAAGGTCGGCGTGGCGATGGTGACCTCCGGCCCCGGCGCGACCAATTGCGTGACGCCGGTACGCGACTGCATGGCCGACTCGATTCCGATCGTGGTGATCTGCGGCCAGGTGGCCACCGGCGCCATCGGCACCGACGGCTTCCAGGAGGCCCCGGTCACCAGCATCATGGGCAGCTGCGCCAAGCATGTGTTTCTGGTGACCGAACCGGAGCGCCTGGAGGCCACCGTGCGCACCGCCTTTGCCATTGCCCGGACCGGCCGACCCGGCCCCGTGGTGATCGACGTGCCCAAGGACGTCCAGAACTGGACCGGCCCCTACCGCGGCGCCGGCGAGCTGCCCATCCCTGGCTATCGGCAACGTATCCGCGCGCTGGAAACGGCGCCGCTGTCGGAACGTCGCTGCGAGGATTTCTATGCGTTGCTGGCGCAGTCCGAGCGGCCGCTGATCTATGCGGGCGGCGGCGTGATCTCCAGCGATGCCGCGCAGGTGATGCGCGAGTTCGCGGACGAATACGGCATCCCGGTCGTGACCACGCTGATGGGGCTGGGCGCCTACGACACCACGCAGCCGCGTGCGCTGCACATGCTGGGCATGCACGGCACCGCCTACGCGAACTATGCGGTGGACGACTGTGATTTCCTGATCGCGCTGGGCGCCCGCTTCGACGATCGCGTGGCCGGCGTGCCGGACAAGTTTGCCGGCAATGCCAAGCACATCGCCCACTTCGATATCGATGCCTCGGAGATCGGCAAGGTCAAGCCGGTGCACTGGCATCACGTGGGGCGCCTGCAACCGGCGCTGGAGACCTTGCTGGAATTCGGTCGCCAGCAGCAGGTCCGGACGGACTTCGGCGCCTGGCACGGCCATGTCGCGGAACTGAAATCGACCTACGCGATGAACTTCGATCGCAACAGCGACCTGATCCAGCCCTACGCGGTGCTGGAGGCGATCAACCGCCTCACGGAAGGTCACGCACTGATCTCCACCGGCGTCGGGCAGCATCAGATGTGGGCGGCTCAGTATTTCGACTTCCGCGAGCCGCGTCTGTGGCTGACCTCCGGCTCCATGGGCACCATGGGTTTCGGCCTGCCCGCCGCAATCGGCGCCCAGTTCGCCCGGCCGAACACGCTGGTCATCGATATCGATGGCGACGCCAGCATCCGCATGAATCTCGGGGAACTGGAGACGGTGACCACCTACGATCTGCCGATCAAGATCGTCGTGCTGAACAACTACGGCGACGGCATGGTCAAGCAGTGGCAGAAGCTGTTCTTCAAGGGGCGATTCGCGTTCTCCGACAAGTCGCTGCACAAGAAGGACTTCGTCAAGGCTGCGGAAGCCGATGGCTTCCCGTGGGCCCGCCGGCTCGATGATGTCGCGGATATCGACGCGGTGGTGAAGTCCTTCATCGAGTTCGAAGGTCCCGCGTTCCTGGAAGTGATCATCGACCCGGACGCTGGCGTCTACCCGATGGTCGGCCCTGGCATGAGCTACACGCAGATGATCACCGGCGATCACATCCCGTCACGGCATGCCCCGACGGAGCAGGCGGACCAGTCGGAAATGTTCTAGGGCCGTCACACGACAGCCCGATTCAACAGACTCCGTCGCGTTGTTCCCCTGAGCGACATTCAACCAATGCGGTGGCCGGTGGTCGCACTGCTGGTGCTCGTTGCACTGGCCGCGTCGCCGGCCCTCCCCGCCGACGACGCGGCCTACCGTCTCGCCAGCGCCCGCACGCTGGAAAACCGCGGACAATTGACCGCAGCCATTGTCGAGCGCCTGTGGGCGGATCAGGCGCTGCACCGCATCGAGCAGCGGGATCACAACGATCATCAGATCTGGCGACTGCTGCAACGACTGCCCAGCACCGCGCTGAACGCGCCCCCCGCCGCAGCGCCGTGGACCGCCGAGGGTTGGTGGGCGCTCGCGCGCAGCTACCGCGACCATGCGACATCCCACTGGGACCTGGCCCGCACGCTGGACGCCTGGGCACGCCGGTATCCCGATCACCCGGCCCGGGACTCCATTCTGCGAACGCTGCAGGTGGACTTGCCGCCGACACAACCGACCTACCGGCATGTCGCGCCGCGGCACGCGGTACGCCCTCAGCGAATCGCGGTCGTCGTGCCGACCTCCGGGCCACTCGGCGACGCCGGACGGGCACTGGCCGACGCCCTGCTGGACGCGGCGAGAGCCGCACCTGACCTGAGCATCCGGCTGTTCGACAGCGGCGCGGGTGACAGCTATTCGGTGTATCAGGCGGCGGCCCAGTACGGACCGGACCTGATTGTCGGCCCGCTGGACAAGAGCACCGTGGAGGTGCTGTCCCGACAAGGACGGCTGTTGATCCCGACCCTGGCGCTGAACTACGGCAGCAGCAGCGCGTGGAGTGCCGGCAATCTCTGGCAATTCGGCCTGGCGCCGGAGGATGATGCCGCTGCCGCGGCCGCTCAGGCCATTCAGGCGGGCCGGCGGCGCGCCGCGATTCTGTTTTCCGATGACGACTGGGGCAGGCGGGTCGGTCTCGGCTTCCTGGAACACTATGAAGCGCTGGGCGGCGAGGTGATCGATCAGGCCAGCTTCTGGGCCGGCAGCGATGATCTGCAAGCTGCCGTGCAACATCTGCTGCAACCCGATGCGACACGGCCGCTGTGGCAGGACACCCGCCCAGGCCGACTCGCGGGCTCACGCCGGATCGACATGCTGTTCCTCGCCGCGAAGTCGCGTGACGCGAGACTGCTCGTCCCGCTGCTGCGCTTTCATCATGCGGTCGATCTGCCGGTGTACGCGCCAGACGCCGCCCTGAGCGCCCGTCGCGACCAGGAAGCGATCAATGATCTCCGGATGGTGCTGCTGTGCGGCCCCCGCGACAACAACGGGGAAGCCGGCGATTTCGCCCAGTTCTCGGCGCTGGGACGCGACGCCTTCGCGGTGGCGACGCAACTGCCGGCGCTTGAGTCCGGACAGGAGATCCAAGGAGCGACCGGCCGGCTGTCCCTCGCCACCGGCGGACAGGTCAGGCGTCGCGCGACCTGCAGTCCGCTGCGACCCTGAGCGAGGTCATCGGGCAAAGGACGGCCGCGGTCCGCCCTTCACCCGAAACAGTCACTTGAGCAGGATGTTCGCCTTGTTCTTGGCGAAGGTCTTTTCCCCGACCCCCTTCACCTTCTTGAGCTCCTCGGCGGACTTGAACGCGCCGTGATCCTTGCGGTACGCGACAATACGCTGCGCCGTCACGGGGCCGACCCCGTCCAGCTCCTCCGCCAAGGTTGCCGCGCTCGCGGCGTTGATGTTGACCGGCCCCGCGAAACTCAGCGCCGAATAGAACAATGCCACAACAAAGATGATGTATTTCATGCTGTTTCCCTCACTGGTTTGAAAATCAAGCGCAACATGCGCTCACCAACAAGTAACGGGGAAAAACTTCAATTCCGGACACGACAGCAACGACCGTTCGTCGGGTGTCGGTGCGATCGATCCACCGGAGAACGCGCGCAAACCACCACTCGGAATCATTTGGTCTGCGCGTGTGCATGATCTACCATCGCCGGAGACGGCATCACGCCGATATGGGAGGACGCGGTGACAGCGGGTGATCAGACAATCCAGATGGGTTATATCGGCGGCCTGGCGCGTCGACTGATCAACGATGGCCTGCTGACGGATGCCGCGGCGCGCGAGGCCCAGGCCAAATCGTCCAAGGATCGCATCGCGCTCGTCCATTGGGTTGTCTCCCAGAATCTGGCATCGGCGCTGGACGTGGGCATGGCCGCAAGCCGCGAGTTTGGCCTGCCGCTGCTCGATCTCAACGCGATGAACATGGAGTACGCGCCGATCAGCGAGGTCAGCCAGGCGCTGATTCGTGACCATCGCGCGCTACCCCTGTTCAAGCGCGGCAAGCGGCTATACGTGGCGACGTCGGACCCGACGAATCTGCAGGGCCTCGACGAGATCAAGTTCAACACCGGCCTGACCACCGAACCGGTCCTGGTCGAGGACGACAAGCTCGGCAACTTCATCGAGAACGCGCTGAACGCCATGGAGGCTGCGTCGCTGGATGTCGGCGACGAAGATCTGGAGAACATCGACCTCGACGAGGGTGACGACGCCAAGGAAAGCGAGGACATCACGCGGGCCGATACCGAATCCGCGCCGGTCGTCCGCTTCGTCAACAAGATTCTGCTCGACGCGATCAACCGCGGCGCATCGGACATCCACTTCGAACCCTACGAGAAGAAGTACCGGGTTCGGTATCGCCAGGACGGCATTCTTCAGGAGATCGCGACGCCCCCCGTGCAAATGGGCATGCGGCTGGCGGCCCGGCTCAAGGTGATGTCGAGAATGGACCTCGCCGAACGCCGCGTACCGCAGGACGGCCGCATCAAGCTGAACCTGTCGAAGACCAAGGCCATCGACTTCCGCGTCAACACCTGCCCCACGCTGTTCGGCGAAAAGATCGTCCTGCGTATCCTCGACCCGACCAGCGCCCAGCTCGGGATCGATGCGCTGGGATACGAGCCACACCAGAAGGAGCTTTATCTCAAGTTCCTGAGCAAGCCCTACGGCATGATCCTGGTGACCGGCCCGACCGGCAGCGGCAAGACCGTGTCGCTCTACACCGGGCTGAACATCCTCAACACGGCGGACCGGAACATCTCCACGGCGGAAGATCCTGCGGAAATCAACCTGCCCGGCATCAATCAGGTCAACGTCAACCCGAAAGTCGGCCTGACCTTCGCGTCGGCCCTGAAGGCCTTTCTCCGTCAGGATCCGGATATCATCATGGTGGGTGAGATTCGCGACCTGGAAACGGCCGAGATTGCGATCAAGGCCGCGCAGACGGGTCACCTGGTGCTGTCCACGCTGCATACCAACGACGCGCCGCAAACACTGACCCGCATGCTTAACATGGGTGTGCCGGCCTACAACATCGCCTCGTCGGTCTCGCTGATCATTGCCCAGCGACTGGCACGCCGCCTGTGCAAGCAATGCAAGCAGCCGATCGATATCCCGAGAGAGGAACTGATCAAGGAAGGCTTCCTCGAATCCGATCTGGAGAATCTGACGCTCTACGAAGCCAAGGGCTGCGATGCATGCAGCGGCACCGGCTACAAGGGCCGCGTGGGTATTTACCAGGTCATGCCGGTCAACGAGGATATGGGGCGCGCGATCATGGAAGGCTCCAACGCCATGGAACTGGCACAACTCGCCAAGCAACAGGGCATCGACGATTTACGTCGATCCGGGCTGCTCAAGGTCCTGCAAGGCGTCACCAGCCTGGTTGAAGTCAACCGGGTCACCGTCGACTAGCCGGAAGCGAAACGAACACCATGGCAAAAGCGGCAACCAAAGAAGCCACCTTTCTCTGGCAAGGCACCAACCGCGAAGGCTCGCGGGTCAAGGGACAGATGGACGCGCTCAGCGACGCGCTGGTCAAGATTCAGCTGCGCAAGCAGGGCATCAACCCCATCAGCGTGCGCAAGAAGAGCGAGCTCTTCGGCAAGCGCAAGAAGAAGATCGAAACCGGCGACATCGCCGTGTTCTCGCGGCAGATGGCGACGATGATGCAGGCAGGCGTGCCACTGGTGCAGGCGCTGGAGATTGTCGGAAAGGGTCACGAGAACCCCTCCATGGGTCAGATGATCAGCGAGATCCGATCCGAGATCGAGGGCGGCGCGACCTTCGCCGAATCCCTGTCCAAGCACCCCAAGTATTTCGACGACCTGTTCGTCAACCTTGTCGACGCCGGCGAGCGCTCCGGGGCGCTGGAGGCGTTGCTGGACAAGATCGCGACCTACAAGGAAAAGACCGAGGCGATCCGGAAGAAGGTCAAGAAAGCGCTGACCTACCCGGCGGCAGTTGTCGTCGTGGCCTTCATTGTGACCGGTATCTTGCTCTATTTTGTCGTGCCACAGTTTAAGGATCTATTCACAGGTTTTGGGGCCGATCTACCCGCCTTTACCCTGCTAGTGATTTCGCTCTCGGAGTTCGTGCAGGCCAAATGGTGGCTGGTTCTCGGCATCATCATCGCCGTGGGTTTTACCCACGCACAGTGCCACCGCCGCTTCCGGCGCTATCGACATGTGCAGGACCGCATCATGCTCCGGTTACCGGTCATCGGCGATATCCTGAACAAGTCCGCCGTGGCACGATTCGCGCGCACGCTATCGACCATGTTTGCAGCCGGCGTTCCGCTGGTCGATGCACTTGATTCGGTATCTCGAGCAGCCGGGAATATCGTCTATGAAGATGCCATTCAGCAGATGAAGGATCAGGTCGCTACAGGTCAGCAACTGCAGGTCAGCATGGCCCAGTCCGGCGTTTTCCCGAGCATGGCCGTGCAGATGATTGCCATCGGCGAGGAATCCGGCGCGCTGGATTCCATGTGCGCCAAGGTCGCGGACTTTTACGAGGAAGAGGTCGATAACCTCGTGGACAACCTCTCCAGCCTGCTGGAGCCGCTGATCATGGCGGTGCTCGGCGTGCTGGTCGGCGGTCTGGTCGTCGCCATGTATCTGCCCATCTTCAAGCTCGGTTCGGTGGTCTGAGACGCCGGAACATCCGCTCGTTTTCCACCGGAACCCAATGTGATCGAACTGTTGCAGACATCGCTGTCGCTATGGATCGGCGTGGCAGCGATCGTCGGTCTGCTGGTGGGCAGCTTTCTCAACGTGGTCGTTCACCGCCTGCCCCGGATGTTGCAGCAGACCTGGCGACAGGAATGCAGAACATTGCTCGAACTGCCCGAGTCGGCTCCCGAGCCACCCCGGGAATCCCTGATCCACCCCGGCTCGCGCTGCCCGTCCTGTCACGCGAGCATTCACTGGTACGACAATATTCCCGTTGTCAGTTTCCTGTTCCTCCGGGGCCGTTGTCGATACTGCAAGGCCGGAATCAGCGGGCGCTATCCGCTGGTGGAACTGCTGACCGCCGTCGCCAGCGGCGTGGTCGCATGGCAACTGGGGTTCAACCCCTACGGCATCGCGGCGATCGGGCTGACCTGGGCGCTGATCGCCCTGTCCGCCATCGACTTCGATCATCAACTGCTGCCGGACAACATCACGCTGCCGGCGCTTTGGGCCGGGCTGCTGCTGAGCGTCGCTGGCGGTCCGGTGCCGCCAGCGGACGCAATCATCGGCGCGGCGGCCGGCTATCTGTCTCTGTGGCTGGTGTTCCATGGCTTTCGGCTGGTCACCGGCAAGGAGGGCATGGGGTATGGCGACTTCAAGCTGCTCGCCGTTTTCGGCGCCTGGCTCGGTTGGAGTGCCCTGCCGCTGACCATCCTGCTGTCTTCGGTCGTTGGCGCCCTCGTCGGCGGCACCCTGATCGCAACCGGCCTGCTGAGACGGGATCAGCCAATGCCGTTCGGCCCGTACATCGCCGCCGCGGGCTGGGTCGCGATGCTGTGGGGTGACGAGCTCGTCCATGGCTACCTGCAGTTCGCGGGGCTCTGAATCATGATCTGGACGGTTGGCCTGACCGGAGGCATCGCCAGTGGCAAGTCGGCCGCGAGCGCCATGTTCGAAGCACTGGGCGTACCGGTGCTGGATGCCGACCAGACCGCGCGCGACGTCGTGGAACCGGGCACGCCGGGACTGGCCAGGATCATCGAGACATTTGGCAACGAAGTGCTGACTGCCGACGGGCAACTCGACCGCGCCAAATTGCGTGCAATCGTGTTCAAGGACAACGACAAGCGGCAGGCGCTCGAGGCGATTGTTCACCCGGCCGTCCGCGTGGCCATGCAGGCATGGCGCGAGTCGCTGGACACGGACTACTGCATCCTCGCCATTCCGCTGCTGGTGGAATCAGGCCTCAACCGGATGACCGACCGCGTGCTGGTCATCGACGTGGATCCGGACACGCAGCGACGGCGCCTGATCGAGAGGGACGGTATTGACGCGGCCCTCGCGGAACGCATGATCCAGTCCCAGGTCGGCAGGGAAGAACGACTGGCCGCCGCCGACGATGTCGTCGACAACAATGGCTCGCTGGCGGCATTGCAGTCGCAAATCGATACACTGCACCGTCGTTATGTCGCGCTCAGTCACGCTGAATGAGCAATTTGTGTTGATGTCGTTACAATGCCCCTTCGCAGTGGGGCGCATTGCATGATGGGACCGGGAACGTCCTCCGACATCATTTGGTTCGAGCAACCGCTCAACGAACGGGTGCGCACCTACCTGCGCCTCGAATTCCTGTTCAAGCGTCTGAAGCACCATCGGGCGGATGCCAGCTACTGGGGGCGACGCGCGGCGGTCGGGGCATTGCTCGACATCTTCCTGCTGCTCGGTCGCAGCGACCTCAAGGGCGACATCACCAAGGAACTCGGGGAACAGCATGCGCACCTGCGCCGGCTCGAAGCGCAGCCAGGCGTCAATGACGACCGGCTCAGCGACGTGCTCAAGCGCATCGAGCAGGCCGTTCAGGCAATTCAGGGCCTGTCCTCCCAGTTCGCGGGGGCCGCGTTACGCAACAACGACTTTCTCGTCAGCATCGCCAACCGGATCGCCATACCGGGGGGCACCACGGGCTTCGACCTTCCGAACTTCGAACTGTGGCTACGCCGGCCGCTGGAAGAATCCGAACACGACCTGAATGCCTGGTGCGCGGACATCGGCGCGTTCGAGCGCGCCATCGATCTGGATCTGGAGCTGATCCGAAACAGCGCCAACCCGTCGACCATGGTGGCGCGCGACGGCATTCACGTGCAGTCGCTGGATGGCCCCAGACAGATGCTGCGTATCGGCGTCCCGGTGACCTGCCGTGCCCATCCGGAGATCAGCGCCGGCAAGCACCGGTTCACCGTCCGTTTCATGGAAACCCGGGAAACCGGAAGCCGCAGCCATCAGGTTCGGACGGACATCGAATTCCGATTGGCCTGCTGCGGCATCGGATGACTCGATCGCCGGATCCAGTCCGCGCTGACGCGATGTTCTCTCGTACCACGCCCCAGGCGCACGCGCAGCCAGGCCGCGTGGCGCGACCCCGCCGCACGCTGACCCGGTCACGGGCGACCCGCTGATGCCCGCGACGGAACCGCCACGACTCGTGCGTTGC
>CALBOV010000034.1 GCA_937896565.1 uncultured Salinisphaerales bacterium | reverse complement strand
TGGGACTGATCTACGACAGCTGCGAGCTGCTCGCGGTCAAGTACGGCGACGCCGACAGCCTCGCCTCGGCCCGTCAGGCGATCGACGTCGTCACCGCCGCGATGCCGCCGCCCGCGGCCAGCTATCACCGCCGCCAGTTCGAACGCTGCCGGGGCTTCGTCGAGCAACCGGAACAACTGGAAAACGCGGAGATCTGGCAGACACTGGCCGCCGAGGCCGGACACCCGGCCGCGCAGCTCCGGGTCTGGGTGGACAAGCGCCTGGATGCGGACCTGGGGCCGCCGTCACTGAACCGCGTCGCGACCCTGGTCGAGACCGGTCAACCCGATGCGCTGATGCTGGCCCCGCTGCTGCTGGAAGTGGAATCCGGCGAACCCGAACCCACCGCTTCGGCCATCAATGACACGGCCTGGGCGCTGGCGATCTGCCAGCTCGGCGTGGATTGCGGCCCACAGAGCGAACTCACCCGGCTGCGCTGCATCTGGGATGCCTGTGCACCGGGAGATGATCTAGCCACATCTCTAGAAACGCATGTCAGTCCGTACATCTTCCAGCAGGCGCAGGAGCATGCCGCGCGACTGGCGGCGGCGATCCGGCAAGGCGACCTCGCCAACTCCGGCCTGGTCAGCCTCAGCGTGGCCGGACCGGCGCTTACCCAGTGATCAGCTCAGCGTCCGCTCCCAAGCGAGCATGACGGCATCCTCACGCCCACCCGCGGCCGGATAGTAGTTGGGGCGCCGACCGATCTCGCGAAACCCGAGCTTGCGATAAAGCGTCAGTGCGGCCGTGTTCGTCGGACGCACTTCGAGAAAGACGATGGTCAGTTCCGCGGTGACCGCGATCTCCAGCAGATGTTCGACCAGCTGGCGGCCGCAACCGGTGCGCTGTCTGCCAGGGTCCACGCAGACATTGAGGATATGACCCTCGCCCGCCGCCATCGACATCATCGCGTAACCATCGATCCGATCGCCCATACTGACCGCGACCCAGCTGCTGTAGCCGACGCGCAGACAGTCGTCGAAGATGCCGGCGGTCCAGGGGAATTCGTAGGCGGCACGATCGATGGCCGCGACGCGGGGAATGTCGCTGGGATGCATGGGGCGAATCTGCCACTCCGCATCCAGCACGACCGCGTTCACGCAGGCTCCGCAAGTCGGGCGCGAATGCGCTTGAGGTCGTCCCAGCCCTTGCGCTTCTCCAGCGGCTGACGCAGGTAATAGGCCGGATGGTAGGTCACGATGACCGGCGTGCCGCTGGGACCGTGCACGTGGCTGCCGCGGCGCAGTCGGCCCACCGGCGCGTCCTCGCCGAGCAAACCGGTCGCCGCCACCTGACCCAGCGCCACGATCAGCTTCGGCCGCACCAGCGCGATCTGCGCCTCCAGATAACCCCGACAGGCGTCCGCCTCCACCGCATGCGGCTTGCGGTTGCCAGGCGGGCGGCACTTGACCACATTGGCGATGTATACGGTGGACTGCCGCGAATGGCCGATGGCGGCCAGCATACGATCCAGCAACTGCCCCGCCGCACCCACGAAGGGCTCGCCGCGCAGGTCCTCCTGCTCACCGGGCCCCTCGCCGACCAGCATCAGATCCGCCTGCGTCTGCCCCACGCCGAACACGGTCTGCGTCCGCGTCTCGTGCAACGCACAGGCGGTGCAACGCGCCACCTGCGCCCGCAGCGCGTCCCAGTCCATGGCCGGCGGATCTCGCTCCGGAACGGACGGGGGCGCCGGCTCGGAAACCTTCGCCACCGGAATCGCCTCGGGCTGCGGTTCCGGCACAACCACCGGCGACTCTACCGGTGTCTGCTCGGTCAGCGGATCTTCGATGGCCGCGACCGGCTCCGCTGTCGGCGCGACCTCGGTCACCGGCTCCGGTGCCTCGGCCGGTTGCTGATCCCGACGGACCCATTCGGTCAGGCCCATCAGCGCCAGATACTCCGATCGGCGGGCGGGTTTCACGGCGGGCGGCTTCAGGCGGCCGAGCGGTCGGCGCGACGCGCCTGCAACGCCCGGTTGATGCCGGACAGGATCGCAGACAGCGAGGCCGTGACGATATTGCCGTCGATACCGACACCGAACAGCGTCTTCCCACCGCCCAGCTTGAGCTCGATATAGGTCGCCGCGCGAGCATCCGCGCCACTGCCGATCGCATGTTCGTGGTAATCCACCACGGTCACGGCTTCACCCAGTTCGGTGGACAATGCGCTGACGAAGGCCTCGATCGGCCCACGCCCTGTTGCCGCCAGGGCCCGGGTCTGACCATCGACCTCGACCTGCACCTTCAGGTCGACGTGACCCGAGGCCGAATCCTCGACCAGATGATGCGAGCTGTAGGCGTAGGGCCCGTGATCGCGCAGGTACTCGTCGTTGAAGATGTCCCACAGTTCGGTGGCGGTCACCTCGCGGCCGGTGGCATCGGTCACGGTCTGGACCACACCGCTGAACTCGATCTGGAGGCGACGCGGCAGGTCCAGGCCGTGCTCACGCTCCAGCAGGTAGGCGACACCACCCTTGCCGGACTGCGAGTTCACCCGGATCACCGCCTCGTAGGAGCGACCGACGTCCATCGGGTCGATGGGCAGGTACGGCATGTCCCAGACCTCGTCCGGCTGACGCGCCGCGAAGGCCTTCTTGATCGCATCCTGATGCGAGCCGGAGAACGAGGTGTAAACCAGTTCACCGACGTAGGGATGACGCGGGTGCACCGGCAACTGGTTGCAGTACTCGACCCGGGCGCGGATCGCGTCGATATCGGAGAAATCCAGGCCGGGATGCACGCCATCGGTGTACATGTTCAGCGCCAGGTTGACGATGTCCACGTTGCCAGTGCGCTCGCCGTTGCCGAACAAACAGCCTTCGACGCGCTCGATTCCGGCCAGCATCGCGAACTCCGCCGCAGCGGTGCCGGTGCCGCGATCGTTATGCGGGTGCACCGACAGAATCACCGAGTCGCGGCGTTTCAGGTTGCGGCCGGTCCATTCGATCATGTCGGCGAAGACGTTCGGCGTGGAGCGTTCCACCGTGGACGGCAGATTGATGATGCACTTGCGCTCGGGCGTGGAGCCCAGCGCCTCGACCACGGCATCGACGATGTCCCGGGAAAAATCCAGTTCGGTCCCGGAATACATTTCCGGCGAATACTGGTAGGTCCACTCGGTGCCCGGTCGCGCCTCGGCCAGTTCGCGAATCAGCCGGGCATGGGTCACGGCCAGATCGATGACCTCCTCCCGCTCCATCCTGAACACGACCCGACGCATCACCGGCGCGGTCGCGTTGTAGAAATGGACGATCGCGCGCGGCGCACCCTCCAGCGCCTCGAAGGTCCGCCGGATCAGCGGTTCGCGCGACTGGGTCAGCACCTGAATGGTGACGTCGTCGGGAATGCGCTTCTGCTCGATCAGGTCACGGACAAAGTCGAAATCAGCCTGCGACGCGGACGGGAACCCGACCTCGATCTGCTTGAAGCCCACCGACACGAGCAGCTCGAACATCTCGCGTTTGCGTTCCGGGTTCATCGGCTCGATCAGTGCCTGGTTGCCGTCACGCAAGTCCACGCTGCACCAGGTCGGTGGAGCGGAAATCACCTGATCGGGCCAGGTTCGGTCGGTCAGACCGACCACGGGAAACGACCGGTACTTCGTCTGCGGATTCGAAATCATTGCCATGATGGCCTCCTCATTTCGGGAGCAGGGCCAGAGCCCTGTTGCGCTGCATGATGCGCCGCCTGCCGTAACCGGGTCCAAGAACGCCGATGGCGGCAGGTAAATTCTAGGGTGAGTGGCGGGTGTGCGGCCGCCGTCCGCATCGTGATTATCTGCCCGAGGGCAGAAGTCGGAGCGCAAGCAGAAGCCGCGCGGTGGCCAGAGGGCCCGCGCAGAAGGCATCAAGTTGCAGGATGCGTGGCTTCATATTGAGGACTATAGCGTCAAGTCGGCGAGGATCAAGTCCCGATGTCATCAATCGGCCGATGGCGGCGAACCTGAAGCTACGCGCCCTGGCGCTTGCGCCGACGCCGCAGCAGCGTCATCACCGGCCCGGAAATCGTGTACGCGAGAAACACGAAGAACGCGACCTTGGGCGGATCGAACGACACCAGCACGAACAGACCGACGATGGCCACGATGTAGATGAATGGGACCCGCTCCTTGAGATTCAGGTCCTTGAAGCTGTAGTAGCGCACGTTGCTGATCATCAGCAGCGCGGCCATCACCGTCAGCACGAACGCGGCCACCGCGACCAGCGGGGACTCGCCGGAAATCTCCATCTCGGAACAGACCCAGACGAATCCGGCGGTCACGCCGGCCGCCGATGGGCTGGGCAGCCCGAAGAAATAACCCTTGCCACCGGCCAGGTGCGCGGACACATTGAACCGCGCGAGCCGCAACGCCGCGCAAGCGGTGTAGACGAAGGCGCCCAGCCAGGCCAGCTTGCCGCCGTAGGGAATGGCACCAGCGAGCGAATGCAGCGTGTAGATGTAGATGACGACGGCGGACGCCAGTCCGAAGGTCACCATGTCGGACAACGAGTCGTATTCCTTGCCGAAGTCCGTCTGCGTATTGGTCAGCCGCGCCACGCGGCCGTCCAGCGTATCGGCGATCATCGCGGCGAAAATCGCCATCGCGGCCGGGACGAATTCACCGCGCAGCGACGCCACGATGGCGTAGAACCCGCCGAACAGCGTTGCCGTGGTGAACAGGTTGGGCAGCAGATAGATGCCGCGCCGCCGCTGACCGCCTCCGGCCGGGTCGATGGATTTGTCGGACTCGCTCATACGCTGGTCTCCTCGCCTTCAGCCGCCGCCTTGCGCTTGAGTATCGCCAACACGTCGACGCCCGCGCGAACCGGCTGTCCGGGATGCACTTTCGCACGCGCCGACTCGTCAACGTAGACATCGATATGACGGGCCAAGCGCCGCAGCCCGCAACGCCGTCCATGGCCGACGCGCTCACCGACCGGCACCATGCAGGGTCGCTGGCCGAGCAGGCCGCCGCGTCCAGCCGCGATCAGCACGTCGTCCCCCTCGTCCGAATGGATCCAGGACACGTTCGTGCAGGGATCGCCGTTTTCGGTGCGGGGCTCGCGCAGCTTGCCCTCGATCGGCGCGCGCAGACTGTAGGCACCCAGCGGCGCCGTGGCCACCCGAATGCGCAGGGCGTTGCGGCCGAGGTACTCGTCGCGCACCAGTTCCACCGAGGCGATACGACCGTCAACCGGTGCGACGACGCCGAGCGGCGTTGAACAAAGGGTCCGGTCGGAATCGTAGAAATAGCCGAGCCCGAACAGGGAGACGACTGACAGGCTGGCGCCGATCAGCCAGTGCTGCTCATGCAGCGCCAGCCAGACACAAAGGACCAGCCCGGCAACGATCAGCCAGCCTTCGTGGGGAATATGAAGAAAGGTGCGGACGCGCATGGCGACGCCAGGAACCGACGCCGGCGGGTCGCGCCCGCCGGCGATACGACCCTAGTTCTTGGTCTTGTCGACCAGCTGGTTGGCGGCGATCCACGGCATCATGCCGCGCAGCTTGGCGCCCACCGATTCAATCGGATGCTCGGCGCTGCGGCGGGCCGTGGCCTTGAGCACGGTGCTGCCGTTGCGGGTTTCGTTGATGAATTCGCGGGCGAATTCGCCTTTCTGGATTTCGGCGAGAATCCGGCGCATCTCCGCCTTGGTCTCGTCAGTGATCACGCGCGGGCCGCGGGTGATGTCACCGTACTCGGCCGTGTTGGAGATCGAGTAACGCATGTTGGCGATGCCGCCCTCGTACATCAGGTCGACGATCAGCTTGAGCTCGTGGAGACACTCGAAGTACGCCATTTCCGGCGCGTAGCCCGCGTCGGTCAGGGTCTCGAACGCCGCCTTCACCAGCTCCACGGTGCCGCCGCACAGCACGGCCTGCTCACCGAACAGGTCGGTCTCGGTTTCATCCTTGAACGTCGTCTTGATGACACCGGCCCGCGCACCACCGATCGCCTTGGCATACGACAGCGCCAGCGCCAGACCCTCACC
>CALBOV010000033.1 GCA_937896565.1 uncultured Salinisphaerales bacterium | reverse complement strand
TGGAGCGGGTGAAGGGAATCGAACCCTCGTATGCAGCTTGGGAAGCTGCCGTTCTACCATTGAACTACACCCGCAGCACCGAGGGTTGCCCCCCGGTCATGCGGGCGTAGTTGGCCCGAGTCCGTGCGGTTCGTCAAGCACATCGAACCCGCTTTGGTCACAGGAACTCCTGGGGCTTGATACCCTCCAACCCTCCGGGTGGAGGAGACCCGTCCGATCCATTTCGCGCAGGGATGTCGCATGGCAAAACCGTTCAAGATCGTACTCGTCATTCTGAGCCTGCTGGTCACACTGGTCGTAGTGGCCGCAGTCGGTTTGGTCATGACGTTCGACCCCAACGACTATCGCGACGACATCGAACAGGCCGTCGAGGACACGACCGGCCGGGATCTGAGAATGACCGGCCCCCTGAGCCTGTCGATCTTTCCCTGGCTGGGCGTCGAAACCGAGTCGGTGTCGCTGGGCAACGCCGAAGGCTTTGGCAACGAGGCATTCGCCGAGATCGGCTACTTTGGCGTCAGCATTCGCCTGTTGCCGCTGCTGAGCAAACAGATCGAGATCGGCACGGTGCGGCTGGAGGGCATGCGCCTGAATCTGGCGCGCGGCGAAAACGGTCGAACGAACTGGGATGACCTGATCGAGGCGTTCAGCGACGAGGACGGCGAAGCCGAAGCACCGGTCGAGGAGCCGGCTCCGAGCACGGAAGGCGGGTTCGAGATCACCGGTCTTTCGGTGGAAGCGGTCGAGATCGAGGACGCCGCCGTCAAGTGGACCGATGCCGCCGCCGGCCAAAGTGTCGTACTCAAGGGTTTCAACCTGTCGACCGGCCGCATTTCGCCGTCGGCGACACACCCCGTGCCGTTGTCGATGAATTTCGTCGTCGAGGTCCAGGAGCCCAAGACCACGCTGAGCATCGATCTGGTGACGAAACTGGTCGCCGATCTCGACGCCAGCCAATTCTCGGTGGAGGATCTGCGCCTGGAAGGCACGGCCGAGGGCGCCGACATTCCCGCCGGCAAGCAACAGTTCAATCTGGCGGCCAATATCAACTTTGACCAGGAAGCCGGCGTGCTGAAGCTGGCCGACCTCGTCCTGCAGGCCGCGGGCGTCACACTGAACGGATCGCTGGACGGCTCGGGCCTCAACTCCGACAGCCCCAGCTTCAACGGACAGATCACCTCCCAGACGATCAACCCGCGCACGGTATTCCGCTCGCTGGCCATCGACCTGCCCGAGACGCAGGATGAAACCACGCTGAAGTCGGCCGGCCTGGATGCGCGCTTCTCCGCGACCACCCAATCCGCGGAACTGCGCAAACTCACGGTCACGCTGGACGACACCACGCTGACCGGCACCGCCGCAGTCAAGGACTTCGAGACCATGGCGCTGGCGTTCGACCTCGACGTGGACCAGTTCAACCTGGATCGCTACCTGCCCCCGTCCAGCGAGGAGGAGGATACGGGCTCGGACAGCGACGAGAGCACCGGCGACATCAACGACATCGAGTTGCCGCTGGACGCGTTGGAAGGCCTGAACGTCGACGGCCGTTTCGCCATCAAGACGCTGGTCGCGTCCGGACTGACGTTCGACGACGCCACGCTGATCGTGAAGGGCAAACCCGGCCAGCCACTGCAACAGTCACTGACCGCCAAGGCCTACGGCGGCGATATCAGAATCGACAATCGCGTCGCTGGCGCGGCAAGCCAGGCCCCCAGCTACCGCTTCCAGGGCTCGCTGGACCAACTGCTGTTCGGCGACCTGCTCCAGGATCTGGTCGACAAGGACTGGCTCCAGGGCAAGGGCCTGGTCACCTACGACCTGACCAGCCAGGGGCGCACGGTCGGTGATCTGCGCAAGCACCTGAGCGGCACGTTGAAATTCGGCTTGTCCGACGGCGCGATCAAGGGCATCGACATCTCACGCGTGCTCACCGCCGCCGAAGCCAAGCTGCGCGGGCAGTCGGCCGATGCGGAATCGGGTGGCGAGACTAGGTTCAACAAGTTCGGCGGCTCGATGAGCATCAAGGACGGCGTGGCCAAGACCACCGATTTCAGCGCGGGCGCCGACAACCTGAACGTCACCGCCACCGGTTCCGTCAATCTGGTTGCGATGACACTGGACTACGCGCTCAAGCCCGTGCTCACCGCCGCGCCCAGCGACTCCAAGCTCGGCGCGCTGGTCGGCAAGGCCATTCCGGTGACGGTGACCGGTCCGGTGACTAGCCCCAAGATCGGCATCGACATCAAGGGCCTGCTCAAGGCCGAGGCGCAGCAACGACTCGATGAGGAGAAGGCCGAACTCAGGGAAAAGGCCGACAAGGAAAAAGAACGCCTGCAGGAGAAGATCGACGAGGAGAAGGAGCGCGCGCGTGACAAGCTCCGCGACAAGCTCGGTGGTTTCCTCAATCGCAAATCGGACACGAGTTCTGAACAATCCGACACTGATTCGACTGACGGCGGCAGTTAGCGCGCTCGGGCCGGGACTCGCGGCAGGGGCGGATGTTCAGCGGCTGAACGTCGAACATGTCGGCGCCCGGCATACCATCGAGATGACCGTACAACTCGATGCGACGGCGGCCGACGCCTACGCCGTGCTGACCGACTTCGCCAATCTCACCGAGATCAATCCGGCGGTGCAGCGGGCCTCGGTCCGCAGCCAGGAAGGCCCGACCGAGGCGGTACTGGAAACCGAGGTCCAGGTCTGCGTGCTGTGGTTCTGCAAGCAGCTTCAGCAGGTCCAGGACATGCAGTGGCAACCCCTGGAAAACGGCGGCGGCACGCTGATGGCCGACGTCCGCCCGGACGAGAGCAATCTGCGCTACGGTCATGCCCAATGGCGTATCTGGACCTGCGAGTCGCGCAGTTGCCTGTCCTTCGTCGCCGAGATCGAACCTGACTTCTGGGTGCCACCGCTGATCGGCCCCTGGGTGATCAAACGCAAACTGGAACAAGAGGCCCTGCAGACCTCGGAGGGGATCGAACGCCTTGCCAAGCAGTTACGCTGACCGGTTGCTGGCCTGGTTTGACGACCACGGCCGCAAGGACCTCCCCTGGCAACACCCGCAAACGCCCTACCGCGTCTGGATCTCGGAAATCATGCTCCAGCAGACCCAGGTGAGCGTGGTCATCGGCTACTTCGAACGCTTCATGGCCCGGTTCCCGACGGTGGCGGACCTTGCCGACGCACCCACCGAAGACGTGCTATCGCTATGGGCCGGCCTCGGGTATTACGCCCGCGCCCGCAACCTGCATCAGGCCGCCAGACAGGTCGTCGCCGAATTCGGCGGCGAGATGCCATCAACCGTGGATGCGCTGGAGAGCCTGCCCGGCATTGGGCGCTCCACCGCCGGCGCCATCGTCTCCATGGGTTTCGGGCAGCGGGCCGCGATTCTCGACGGCAACGTCAAGCGCGTGCTCGCGCGCCACGCCGGCGTTGAAGGCTGGCCCGGCCGCTCGCCGGTCATGAAGGCGCTTTGGCGAGAGGCCGAATCCAGATTGCCCGATGGCCGCCACGGCGATTTCACCCAGGCCTCCATGGACCTTGGCGCAACGGTCTGCACGCGGCACCAGCCGGCCTGCCTGCTTTGCCCCTTGCAGGATGACTGCGTCGCGCGGCTGACCAATCGCATCCCGGAGCTGCCTGCCCCCAAGCCTCGCACGCATCGACCCAGACGCCGCAGCTTCGTCTGGCTGATCCGCGACACCGAGAACCGTCTGCTGCTGCACAGACGCGCACCGACGGGTGTCTGGGGCGGTCTTTGGTCGTTGCCCGAAACCGATTCGCTGGACTG
>CALBOV010000032.1 GCA_937896565.1 uncultured Salinisphaerales bacterium | reverse complement strand
AGGGACTTGCCGACGTTGTAACCGGCCGCCGCGATGAAGGTGTTGGCGATGCCGCCACCGACGATCAGCTGGTCCACCTTGTCCGCCAGGGCATCCAGCACTTCCAGCTTGGTGGAGACCTTGGAGCCGCCGACGATGGCGACCATCGGCGCACGCGGTGCGGCGAGTGCCTTCTCGAGGGCTTCCAGCTCGGCGGCCAGCAGCGGGCCGGCGCAGGCGTCCGGTGCGAAGCGTGCCACGCCATGGGTCGAGGCCTGGGCACGGTGCGCGGTGCCGAAGGCATCCATCACGTAGACATCGCACAGCGCGGCGTAGGCGCGGGACAGGGATTCCTCGTCCTTCTTCTCGCCCTTGTTGAAGCGCACGTTCTCCAGCAGCACGACCTCGCCTTCGGCGACATCCGGTGCCGTGTCGAGGTAGTCGTTGATCAGGCGCACCGGGCTGCCCAGCAGCTCGCCCAGATGTGCCGCGACCGGTGCCAGCGAGAACTGGTCTTCCGGCTCACCCTCGGTGGGGCGGCCCAGATGACTCATCAGCATCACGCGTGCGCCGGCGTCGCGTGCCGCCTTGATGGTCGGCAGGCTGGCACGGATGCGCGCGTCGCTGGTCACCTGACCGTCGCGGATCGGCACGTTGAGATCTTCGCGGATCAGCACACGCTTTCCGGACAGGTCGAGGGCGGTCATCGTTTGCACGTTCATGACGGGTTCCTTGGTCGTGAATCGGTGGAGAGAGCTTCCCTCGCCAGAGGCGTTGTCATCTCGCAGGCGTGCCAATGGGTGGCGACGTCCAGCATGCGATTGGCAAAGCCCCATTCGTTGTCGAACCAGCACAGCATCTTGATCAGCCGGCCGCCGGCAACACGGGTCTGGGTCGCATCCACGATACCCGAGCGCGGATCGTGGTTGAAGTCGATGGAAGCCGTCGGCTCCTCGCTCAATCCCATCAGGCCCTGCAGGCGTTGTACGCAGGCCTCGCGCAGCAGGTCATTGACCTCATCCGCGCTCACGTCACGCTTCACCTCGATGGACATGTCCATGCAGGACACGTTGATGGTCGGCACGCGCAGGTGCAGACATTCGAAGCGTCCTTCCAGGTGCGGCATCAGGCGGTTGATGCCCTTGGCCAGGCCGGTGTCCACCGGCACGATCGAACTCATCGCCGAGCGCGTCAGGCGCAGGTCCGTCTGGTGGTAGGCGTCGATCACCGGCTGGTCGTTCATCGCCGAGTGCACCGTGGTGGTGACGCCGCGCTCCAGCCCGAAGGCCTCTTCCAGCACCGTCAGAATCGGAATCAGGCAATTGGTGGTGCACGAGGCCGCCGAGACGATGCGCATGCCGCTGTCTGCCTGCCCCGCCTCGGCGGGGGCCAGCGCCGACTGGTTGATGCCGCACACGATGGTGGCATCGACATCGGCGTCGGTATCGCCGGGCTGGGAGAACAGCAGCCGGCCGGCGCCTGCCGCCAGATGCCGCTCGGCGGTGGCGCGGTCCTTGAAGCTGCCGGAGCACTCCAGCACCAGGTCAATCCCCAATGCCCGCCAGGGCAGGCAATCTGGATTGGCCTCGGACAGGATGCTGATCGCATGGCCGTTGACGACCAGCTGGCCGTCGCGCTGTTCCACCGTGCCGGGGAAGCGGCCGTGGGTGGTGTCGTAGCGGGTCAGATAGGTGATGGTGTCCAAGTCTGACAGCTCGTTGATCGCGACCACTTCCAGCGGCAGTGCCTCACCGCGTGCTTCACGTTCTACCAGCGCTCTCAGCACACACTGACCGATGCGTCCGTAGCCATTGATGGCCACTCGCAAGGGAGCGTTTCCCTGGCGTCGGGACGCCTTGTCTCCCTGGGGAGCGTCGGCGGTGGGCAGAGGCGGCTGGTGGTTCAAGGGTGTCGTGTTCCGAGTGTTTTTCAGGGGGTCCATGGTAGCGCATCGCTTTGCTGGGCGGAGGGAGCGAAAGGCGCGCAAGCGCCTGATTTCTGGTTTTTTTCGTCTAAGGACACGTAGTCACACTACCCAACTGACGGGGTTGTGTAGTCGCCGTCTGCGCTGTCTGTCGTGGGCATGATCGCCGGAGAATGACCGCTCATGCAGGATGAATCGTGTCATCAAGCCGCGGCTCGTGTGAGCCACGTCGACTACAGGCGACAGCCGGTGACGCTTGAGGGCTCCTCGAGTGTCGCACAGACGAAAACGCCGCCGCTCCCAGCGGGAGGCGGCGGCGTCGATCTGCATCCCACTCCGTCATCGACGGGGTGGGTCAGGCGGTGATCAGCCCAGCAGCTTGTTGGCGCGTTCGACCACGTTCTCGACCGTGAAGCCGAAGTGCTTGAACAGGTCGCCAGCCGGCGCGGATTCCCCGAAGGTCTCCATGCCGATGATGTCGCCGTTCAGGCCGACATACTTGAACCAGTAGTCACGATGACCGGCTTCGATCGCCACGCGTGCGGTGACGGAAGACGGCAGCACGGATTCGCGGTATTCCGCGTCCTGCGCATCGAACAGGTCGGTGGCCGGCATGGACACGACACGCACGGCGCGACCGG
Source organism: uncultured Salinisphaerales bacterium (assembly GCA_937896565.1). Taxonomy (GTDB): domain Bacteria; phylum Pseudomonadota; class Gammaproteobacteria; order Nevskiales; family OUC007; genus Abyssibacter. The sequence goes on along the minus strand of CALBOV010000032.1, from coordinate 256 downwards.
CGGCTTCCAGCTCGGCGGCGGCATCCATCGCCAGGCCGACTTCGGAGCCGGTGGCGATCAGGATCACTTCCGGCTGGCCGTTGGCGGCGTCCTTCAGCACGTAACCACCACGGCTGATGTTGGCCAGCTGGGCCTTGTCGCGGTTCTGGTGCGGCAGGTTCTGACGCGACAGGATCAGCGCGGTCGGGCCGGAGTGACGCTTGATGGCTGCATCCCACGCTGCCGCGGTCTCCACGGCATCCGCCGGACGCCAGGT
>CALBOV010000031.1 GCA_937896565.1 uncultured Salinisphaerales bacterium | reverse complement strand
AGCCAGGGCAGGGGCAGCGCGAGCAGCAGCCAGGGCCACAGCAGCTCGATCATCGCAGCGCCTCCCGGCTCCACTGCCGGCAGGTGGTCAGCGCGGTGTCCCGGTCCATCGCGTCATCGCCGGTGACGGCATACCGGTTGACGAACAGCCGCTCCCAAAGGGGGCGCATGTCGACATCCGGCGCGGATTGTTCCAGCCGGTCCAGCCACGGCTCGCCGGTCAGCCCTGCGACCTGCTGACCGTGCTGCCCGATCATGCAGCGCCGCAGCCATGCGGCCAGGGCCGATTCGAAGATGGCGTCATCACGCAGGCTCGCGATCCGGTCCAGCTCGCGGGTGGCCGAGCGATAAAGCGTGGGGCGGCGCAGCCAGCGGATCAGCAGCACGGCCGCGACAATGAGCAACAGGACCAGCAGCGCGGCCAGCCACCAGCCGATCGCGGGCGGCCACCAGCCGGGATCCGGCGGTAGGTGGACATCGCGCAACTGCGCCAGCGGATCGGCCCCGTTCATGCCACCTGTCGGCGGCGGCCCAGTGCCGCGCTCAGCGATTCGACCGGGTCGCGGTCGGTGCGCAGCTCCACCCAGTGGGCGCGGCAGGTGCGCGCGGCGGATTCCGCGGCCTCGCGGCGCGTCCGGTATTGCTCGGTCCAGCGCTGCCGGTGCGTGCGCTGGCTGGTATCGATCCAGGCGATCTGACCGTCGGCATCGATCAACGGATAGCGGCCGGCTGGTGGCAGTTCCCATTCGATCGGGTCGACCGCGAAACCGAGAATCAGCTCCACGCGCTGACCGAGCTTGCGCAGCAGGGCGGCTTCCATCGCACCCAGTCCGCGGAAGTCGCTGAACAGGCCGACCAGCGCGCCGGGTCGCGCGGTGCGCAGCAGGCGGCGCAGCAACTGGGCGAAGGCGTCGGGTCGCGCCTGCCCGGGTTGGGCGTTCCGGGTGCTCAGCGCATGTAGCCAGTGCAGCAACTGCCGGCGGCTACCGGGGCGGACTTCGACATGCGAGTCGCCGTCGAAGCAGAGACCGCCCACCCGGTCGCGGTTTTCCAGCGCCGCCCAGGCGCACAGCGCGGCGGCCTGCGCGGCGCAGACCGACTTGAACCGCCCGCGCGTCGCGAACCACATCGCTGGCCGCAGATCGACGCAGAGAATCACCGGTCGTTCGCGTTCCTCGTGATATAGGCGGATATGCGGTGTGCCGGTGCGAGCGGTGACACGCCAGTCCATCGCGCGCAGATCGTCACCCGGCTGGTAGACGCGGTAGTCGTCGAATTCCATCCCCCGCCCGCGAAACCCGGAGGCATGGGCGCCGGCGAGGTCCGTCATCACCCGGGGGCGGGACGACAGGTCCAGCGCCCCGGCCTGACGCCGCAGCTCGATCAGCGCGTCCAGGTCGATGCGGGTGGGGTCGTTCGGGGTCATCAGGCGACGGGCACGCGTTCCAGCAGATGGCGAACCACGGCGTCGCTGTCCACGCCATCGGCCTCGGCCTCGAAACTCAGCAGCACGCGGTGGCGGAGTACGTCCGGCGCGACCGCCTGCACGTCGTCCGGCGATACGTAGTCACGATCACGCAGCCAGGCATGGGCGCGGGCGCAGCGTTCCAGACCCAGCGTGCCGCGCGGGCTGACGCCGAACTCGATCCAGCGGGCCAGATCGTCGCCGTAGGCGCCCGGCGTTCGGGTCGCCTGCACGAGCTGGACGATGTATTCCTCGACGGCTTCGTCGAGATGCAGGTTCAGACAGGCCTGTCGCATCGCCATCACGTCGGCCTGGCTGACGCGCAGGTCCGAAACCGGCTTTGCCGCGTGTCGCTCGGCGTCGCGGGTGAGCCGCAGGATGGCGCGCTCGGTGGAGACATCCGGATAGCCGACCTTCACGTACATCAGAAAGCGGTCGAGCTGGGCCTCCGGCAGCCGGTAGGT
>CALBOV010000030.1 GCA_937896565.1 uncultured Salinisphaerales bacterium | reverse complement strand
GGTTCCGCACCGGTGATCTGGGTGAATACGATGCCGAGGGCCGGCTGCGCATCACCGGCCGGCTCAAGGAGCTCTTCAAGACCAGCAAGGGCAAGTACGTCGCTCCCGCCCCCATCGAGAACAAGCTCGGACACGCCTACATCGAGGCGTCCTGCGTCTCCGGCGCCAACTGCCCGCAGCCGCACGTACTGATCATGCCCAGCGAGGCCGCCCGCGCCCATCTTGAAGACGAGTCCGGCAGGCAGCGGATCGCCGATGCCATCATCGAACTGATCGACGCGGTGAACGCCACCCTGGACCCGCATGAGCAGCTCGCCTTCGGTGTGGTCATCCACGAACCGTGGACGGTGACCAACGGGCTTCTGACGCCGACGCTGAAGATCAAGCGACCGCAGCTGGAGGAGCGCTACCAGCCGCATGTCGACGGCTGGTATGAGTCGAGGGAGCGGCTGCTCTGGATGTAACGAGCCCGTGATTCACTGGACCAACCCAACAAAAAAACCCCGCGATCGCGGGGTTTCTCATTTGGCGGAGAAGGAGGGATTCGAACCCTCGATGAGGCTATAAACCCCATACTCCCTTAGCAGGGGAGCGCCTTCAGCCGCTCGGCCACTTCTCCGGGAGTTGCTTGTTGCCAAGCCGCGGACGCGGCGCGGCCTGCGAAGCGGCCATAATTGTACGTGGCCGCGTCGTTCAGGGCCACCCGGCTATTCGTCAACCGGACTGTTCGCAGCCTCTTCCTTCTGGATGCGATCGTAGATTTCCTGCCGGTGAACGGCGACCGAACGCGGCGCGTTGACCCCCAGTCGGACCTGGTTGCCCTTCACGCCCAGAACGGTGACGGTGACTTCGTCACCGATCATGACTGTCTCACCGATTCGTCGGGTCAAAATCAGCATGCATGTACTCCATGTACAGACCGCAATCGAGTGCTGTCCCAAATTCCTTTTGGGCCATCTCGCGACCGCCCCCTGCCAAGTGGAATCAGAATATCAGAACTACGCGGCCGTCTCCGTGTCGAGCCCAAACGCCGAGTGCAGCGCACGTACGGCCAATTCGAGATACTTGTCTTCGACGACGACCGAGATCTTGATTTCGGACGTCGAGATCATGCGGATGTTGATGCCCTCCCGCGCCAGGGTCTCGAACATGCGCCCGGCGATGCCGGCATGCGACCGCATACCCACTCCGACCACGGAAATCTTCACAATATCCACGGCGCCGGTCACCAAACGCGCTCCGATGCGGTTCGCGACCTCCCGCAACACCTCCAGCGTGCGTTCGTAGTCGTTGCGATGCACGGTGAACGTGAGGTCGGTCGTGCCGTCCGAACTCACGTTCTGCACGATCATGTCGACCTCGATGTTCGCCTGACCTACCGGCGACAGCACCGACGCGGCAATGCCCGGCTGGTCCGGCACGCCCTTGACCGTCACCTGGGCTTCGTCGCGATTGAACGCGATGCCCGAGATCAGCGGTTGCTCCATATCGTCTTCCTCGTCGAGAGAAATCAGCGTGCCGTCGCCATCCTTGAATGTGGACAGCACCCGCAGCGGCACGCGGTACTTGCCGGCGAATTCGACCGCGCGAATCTGCAACACCTTGGACCCGAGGCTGGCCATCTCCAGCATCTCCTCGAAGGTGATCCGCGTCATCCGGCGCGCCCGCGGCTCGACGCGCGGGTCGGTGGTGTAGACCCCATCCACGTCGGTGAATATCTGGCATTCGTCGGCTTCCAGCGCGGCGGCCAGCGCCACGCCCGTCGTGTCCGAACCACCTCGACCCAGCGTCGTGATGTCGCCGGCTTCGGTCACACCCTGGAAGCCCGCGACGATGACAATGCGCCCGGCATCCAGGTCGGCTTCGATACGCTCACGGTCGATGGCCTGGATCCGCGCCTTGCCGTGGGCATCGTCGGTAACGATGCGGACCTGTCCACCGGTGTAGGACCGCGCCGGCACATCCATCTGCTCGAGCACCATCGCCAGCAACGCGATCGTGACCTGCTCGCCGGTGGACAGCAGCACGTCCATTTCACGCGGCGTCGGATGTGCGCTGGCCTCCTTCGCCAGGCCGATCAGCCGATCGGTTTCGCCGGACATCGCGGACACCACGACCACCACCTTGTGTCCGTCGGCGCGGCTGGCCGCAACCTTGGAGGCCACGTGCTTGATCCGTTCGACGGTGGCCACCGAGGTGCCACCGAACTTCTGGACGTACAGGGCCATCAGGCGCTCGCCTTGGTATCGAGTTGAGACTGCAACCAGTTCCGGGCGGCATCCAGTGCGGCATCCAGCCTGCCCGGCTCGCTGCCACCAGCCTGCGCCATGTCGGGTCGGCCGCCACCACGTCCGCCAACCTCGGCGGCGGCGACATTGACCAGTTCCCCGGCCTTGATCCTCGCGGTCGCATCCTTGGAAACACCCGCGATCAACAACACCTTTTCGCCCTGCACCGCGCCCAGCACGATGGCCGAGGTGCCCAGCTTGTTCTTGAGCTGGTCGACAGTGTCGCGCAAGGTCTTCACGTCGGCGCCATCCAGGCGCGCCGCCAGCGTGGCCACACCATCGACCACGGTCGCCTGGGCCGCCAGGTCGGAGCCCTGGGACGAGGCCAGCTTGCCCTTGAGCTGCTCCAGTTCCTTTTCGAGCTGGCGTGTGCGTTCGACCAGACCCGCAACCTTGCCCTCGACCTCGTCCGGCGAGGACTTCACCAGCCCGGCCACGGCGCCCAGCCGCTGCTGCGCACCGCGTACCCAGTCGAACGCATCAAGCCCGGTCACCGCCTCGATCCGGCGCACGCCTGCCGCCACGCCCGACTCGGAGGTGATCTTGAACAAACCGATATCGCCCAGCCGCCGCACATGGGTGCCGCCGCACAGCTCCGTCGAATACTCGCCGAACTGCAGCACACGTACCTTGTCGCCGTATTTCTCGCCAAACAGCGCCATCGCACCGGCGGCGATCGCGTCGTCGTAGCTTTCCTCGCGCACGTCCGCCGGTGTGTTGGTCAGGATGCGCGCGTTGACCCGCTGCTCGATCTCAGCAAGCTGATCCGGGGTCACCGGCTCGGGTTGCGAAAAATCGAAGCGCAGCCGGTCCGGCGCCACCAGCGACCCCTTCTGGGCGACATGCGGCCCCAGGATTTCGCGCAATACCGCATGCAACAGATGCGTGGCCGAGTGGTTGCGCATGATCGCGGCGCGCCGCGCCGCATCGATGCGGGCGTCGACCTCGTCACCCACCCGCAGCGTACCGCCAGACAGCGCGCCGATGTGGCCAAAGGCACCGCCCGGCTGCTTGCGCGTGTCGGTGACGTGAAACACCGCTTCGCCAGCCGCCAGTTCGCCGGTGTCGCCAACCTGTCCACCGGATTCCGCGTAAAACGGCGTGGCGTTCAGCACGACAATGGCCTGTTGGCCCGGCTCGATCGCGTCCACCTTTTCACCGTCGACGATCAGCGTGGTAACCGTGCCGCGGCCCTGCTGTTCCGTGTAGCCGAGAAATTCGGTCGCGTCGGTCACGGCGACACCGGACTCGGTCGTGCCGAAGCGACTGGCAGCACGCGCCCGTTCACGCTGCGCGTTCATCGCGGCGTCAAACCCCGCCATGTCTACGGTCACGTCGCGCTCCCGGCACACATCGGCGGTGAGGTCGACCGGAAACCCGTAGGTGTCGTACAGCTTGAACGCGGTCTCGCCGGGCAGGACATGGCCGTCGATCTCGGCCAGTGCACCGTCCAGCAACTGCATGCCCTGAGCGAGGGTTTCGGCGAAGCGCTGTTCCTCGCGGCGGATGGTCTGTTCAACATGCGATGCGGCTTCGGCCAGTTCGGGATAGGCCTCGCCCATCTGTTCGACCAGTGGGGCGACCAGCTTGTCGAAGAATGGCTCGGAGATGCCGAGCTTGTACCCGTGGCGAATCGCCCGCCGCATGATGCGACGGAGCACGAAACCGCGACCCTCGTTTGAGGGCAGCACGCCGTCAACGATCAGGAAGGCCGTCGCGCGAATATGGTCGGCGATGACCTTGAGTGAAGGGTGATCAAGATCTTCCATGCCCGCCACACGGGCTGCGGCCTTGATCAACGCCTGGAAAAGATCAATTTCGTAGTTGGAGTGCACGCCCTGCAACACGGCGGCCAGGCGCTCCAGACCCATGCCGGTATCGACGGACGGCGCCGGCAGCGGCGTCATCGAGCCGTCGGCGGCACGGTCGAACTGCATGAACACCAGGTTCCAGATTTCGATGTAGCGGTCGCCGTCCTCTTCCGGCGTGCCCGGCGGGCCACCGGCCACTTCCGGCCCGTGATCGTAGAAGATCTCGGAACAGGGCCCGCAGGGGCCCGTGTCGCCCATGGTCCAGAAATTGTCCTTGGCGCCGATCCGTGAGAAACGCGCAGGATCCACACCGAGTTCATCCAACCAGATCGACGCAGCCTCGTCGTCCTCCTCGAACACCGTGACCCAGAGCTTTTCCGGCGGCAATCCCAGTCGCTCGGTCAGGAACGTCCAGGCAAAACCGATCGCTTCGCGCTTGAAATAGTCCCCGAAGCTGAAATTGCCCAGCATTTCGAAAAACGTATGATGTCGAGCGGTGTATCCGACATTGTCCAGATCGTTGTGCTTTCCGCCCGCGCGTACGCAGCGCTGCGAACTCACCGCACGCACGTAGTCACGCTGCTCTTGCCCGAGGAACGTCTCCTTGAACTGCACCATGCCGGCATTGGTGAACAGCAGGGTCGGATCGTTTCCGGGCACGAGCGAACTGGAACGCACGATCGCGTGTTCCTGCTCGGCAAAATAGTCGAGAAACTGCTGTCGAATCTGGGCCAGTGTGATCATCGGCGGATGACGTCGGCGGACGGAAAAGGCGCGAAAGGATACGGCACGCGGGGACCAAACCCCAAACCTGAAAGAGGCAACCGTAGTCAGCCCATGCTCAATCGAATCATCAGCCGCTCCAGACGGTCTCTACCTCAGCCCTCCATCACCTCACTGAGCAAGCACGCCGTCCTCGTGATGCTGATCGGTTGTCTGCCGGTCGCGGACCTCCAGGGAGCGGAACTGCCCAGCCCGGGAGGGCCCTTCGAGTTCGCCGTTCGACTCTACGCGGACCAGGAACTGGAGGAAGCACGCGGCAGGTTTGAACACCTGGCGCACCTGGGCTTTTCCGAAGCTCAGCGCAATCTCGCGGTGATGCTGGTCAAGGGCGAAGGCGGTGATCGCAATCTGCCGAGCGCCTACGCGTGGCTGGCGGTCGCAGCCCAGCAAGGAGATGCCCAGGCGAAGGCGCTGCAACCAAAAGCCTTGGCACTAATCCATGACGAGGACGAACGCGCCAGCGCACTGAAACTTGCCGAGCAGTGGCAGCAGAGTTACACGCTAGACGCCGTCATGCATGCGCTCGAACCGGAATACAGCACAGCGCAGGAAAAACCGGTTACCTGGGAATCGCTCGACGGCATCAAAGTTGTCGATCGGGTGCAACCCGTGTATCCGCCGCGGTTGGCAAACCGCGGTATTGAAGGATCGGCTCATCTTCAGTTTCTCCTACCTGATCATGGCCATCCTCGAGACCTCAGGCTGATCTCCAGCGCACATGAAGACTTCACGGCAGCCACCGCCGCCGTTCTACCGAAATGGAAGTTCGCGCTCGAATCACCGCCTCCTGCCCATCTCTATGAACAACGTATCAACTACACAATCGGCAGCAGCCACAAATTCGAACAGGCCACGCAAGACCGAATCGAGGCTCTGGCATCCAAAGCGGAGTCAGGTGATGTGGCGGCGATGTATCAACTGGGCTGGGCGCTCGAAGCCCTGCCCGTGGAGGACAGCACGCTGACCAAAGCGCAGTCGCTGCGCTGGCTTCACGCCGCGGCGTTGGGCGGACTTCGCGATGCGGCGTACGACTTGAACACCCGCGTTCGCCAGGGCTCCGGTTGCGTGCGCGACGTAGAAACCGCCACGCGCTGGAAGGACCTGGCGGCCGGGCTGAGGCAGCCGGACGCCTTGCGCTCGCTCGCGAACGAACGGCTGCGAGCCGGAAATCAGTACGAGGCGATCTACTACATCAAGGGCGCAGCGGCATCCAGTGGCCGACCCACCGACACGGCCAGACTGGCTTGGATGCTGGCAACGATCGACTTGGACGCCGAACGACAGGGCCAACGCGCCTTGGATCTCATGGACTCGATCAAGTCGACCTACCTGGACCAGGCTGCCTGGCACGAAATCCGCGCCGCCGCGCTGGCGGAAACCGAACAATGGAAGGCAGCAATCCAGGAGCAACGCAGAGGCATCCGGCTGCTGCAACAGTCCGACATTCCGACCGCGGACGCCAAATCACGGCTGGATGAGTACCAGGCACAACGCGCATTGCGGTTACCACTGGACAGCACACCATTCTAGAAGCACGGCCGCCTTATGCCGTGAGGCGCGACGCCGTCTAATCCAGCAGCAGCCGACCGATGACGTCGGAGGAAAAACCACGACTGGCCAGAAAGCGGGCACGCCGGGCCGTCTCACGACGGTCTGCCGCAGGTCGCGAACCAAACTTCGAATCCAGGATAGCCCTGGCCTCCTCCGGCCAATCGACGTCAAGCGCTTCCATCACCTGTTCGATCAAGCCAGCCTCGACACCGGCGGCCTGCAACTTCTGACGGATCATCAAAGGTCCGTGCCCGCGATTCAGCGACGCTCGGACCCGAGCCTCCGCGAACCGCACATCGGATTGGTAACCGTCACTCGCCAGCTCGACGAGCACGGCGTCGACCGCGTCGCGATCGTCAAAGTGACGCGCCAGCTTTCGTCGCAGCTCGGCGGCGGAATGCTCACGCGCGGCAAGCAGCGTGATGGCCTTGTCGCGAATCTCCGCCGGGTCGGTTTCGGCGTCGCTGCTCATCGCCGAAGGTGGTCGAGACGCCTAGCGCTACTCGGCGCCGACTGCCTCTTCCTCGACCGCTGCGGACGTCTTTTTCGGCAGCAGGATTTCGCGAATCTTGGTCTCGATCTCCTGCGCGAGTTCCGGACGCTCCTTGAGATAAATCCGGGTGTTCTCCTTACCCTGGCCGATGCGGTCGCTGCCGTAGCTGTACCAGGAGCCGGACTTCTCGATGATGTTGTTGGCGACACCGAGATCGATCAGTTCACCCAGGCGCGAGACACCCTCGTTGTAGAGAATCTCGAATTCGGCCTGGCGAAACGGCGGCGCCATCTTGTTCTTGACGACCTTGACGCGGGTCTGGTTACCGATGACCTCATCGCCCTTCTTGACCGATCCGATACGGCGAATGTCCATGCGCACCGAGGAATAGAACTTCAGCGCGTTGCCGCCCGTGGTGGTTTCCGGGCTGCCGAACATGACGCCGATCTTCATGCGGATCTGGTTGATGAAGATGACGATGGTGTTGGAGCGCTTGATGTTGCCGGTGAGCTTGCGCAGCGCCTGGCTCATCAGCCGGGCCTGGAGACCGACATGGGAATCCCCCATCTCGCCCTCGATTTCCGCTTTCGGCACCAGCGCGGCCACCGAGTCGATGACCACGATGTCGACAGCGTTGGAGCGCACCAGCATGTCGGCGATTTCCAGCGCCTGCTCGCCGGTATCCGGCTGGCTGACCAGCAGGTCGTCAACGTTGACACCCAGCTTGGCCGCATACTGCGGGTCCAGCGCGTGCTCGGCATCAATGAACGCCGCCGTGCCGCCGGCCTTCTGCGTCTCGGCCACGCAGTGCAGGGTCAGCGTGGTCTTGCCCGAGGATTCCGGGCCGTAGATCTCGACGACACGGCCGCGCGGCAGTCCGCCGATGCCCAGCGCGACATCCAGCGTCAGCGAACCCGTGGACACGGCATCGATATCACGCGCTGCGCCGGCATCGCCCATGCGCATCACGGAGCCCTTGCCGAATTGCCGTTCGATCTGGCCTAGCGCAGCGGCCAGTGCCTTTTTGCGATTCTCATCCATTACTGTTTATTCCGTCAGTAGTTGGCTCATTGTGCCACAGATCGTGCGCGGGTGATGCAACCATCGATCGCATGCACCACGCTGTATTCCCGCACCGCGTTGCGGTCTCCCTGGAATACACGGGATTCGCAGTGGAAACCGGACAGGTCGGCCCATCCGAACCAGACCAGACCAACCGGCTTGTCCGGCGTGCCCCCGCCCGGTCCGGCGATCCCGGAGATCGCCACGGCAAGGTCCGCTCCCAGGCGCGCGCGCGCACTCGTTGCCAGGCTGCGCACCACCGGCTCGCTAACGGCGCCGTGGGTATCCAGCATCTCTGGCGGCACACCCAGCAGATCACGCTTGGCGGCGTTGGAGTAGCAGACGATGCCGCCGTTGTACCAGGCGGAGCTGCCCGCACGATCGGTGAGCGCCTTGGAGACCCAGCCACCCGTGCAGGACTCGGCGGTCGCCAGCCGCGCGCCCGACCGCATCAGCAGGTCGGCCAGCGCGGCGACGCGTTCGGTGATCAGGGGGTTTTCCTGCATCTGGTAGCGATGATGTCGCAACGGTGAGGAACAGGACCTAGCATATCGCGTTTGCCCAGCCAGTCAGACCCGTCGTGACGAAGTCCAGCACCGCCCACACGCCGATGATGCAGCAGTATCTCGGCCTCAAGGCGCAACATCCCGATCTGCTGCTGTTCTACCGGATGGGGGACTTCTACGAGCTGTTCTACGACGACGCGCGCCGCGCCGCCGAACTGCTGGACATCACCCTGACCAACCGTGGCCAGTCGGCGGGGCAGCCGATCCCGATGGCCGGCGTGCCGCACCACTCGGTCGAACAGTACCTGGCCCGGCTGGTCCGCCTCGGCGAGTCGGTTGCGATCTGCGAGCAGATCGGCGACCCGGCCACCAGCAAGGGGCCGGTGGAGCGCAAGGTCGTGCGCATCGTCACGCCCGGCACGCTGACCGACGAGGCCCTGCTGGACGCCCGTCGCGAAAGCCTGCTGGCGGCCGCATTCCAGCATGACGATCGCTGGGGACTGGCGCGGCTGGAGCTGTCCACCGGACGCTTTGTCGTCAGCGAGCTGGCCACCGTCGAAGCCTTGCAGGCGGAGCTAGCGCGACTGGCCCCGGCGGAACTGCTGATCGCCGAGGGCACGGTGATCACCACCGCGGCGGCCTGTCGCGAGCGACCGCCCTGGCACTTTGATCCGGAGTCCGCGCAGCAACGCGTCTGCGCCGCGTTCGAGGTCAAG
>CALBOV010000029.1 GCA_937896565.1 uncultured Salinisphaerales bacterium | reverse complement strand
GTTCATCGGAAAACGGTGAATCGGACTTCCTGCGTCTTGCCATGTCTCCCTCCTCGGGATGTGATCATGGCTCAACACACAAAATTCGTTACACCCTCCGCAGCCGGACTGCACGATCCGGCTCAAGCAGGAAAGCGACGCGCCGACCTGGCTGATCGACTTCGACTACCTGCCCAATCAGAACGTGATGCTGTACACCAAGTACGCACGCGGCTATCGCCAGGGCAGCGTCAACATCTTCGGGCCGGAGGGCTTCCAGACGCACGGACCGGAAGAGGTGGATTCCTATGAACTGGGTGCCAAGACCCGCTTCGGAGGCCCGGTTCCGGGGACGTTCAACGTCGCGCTGTTCTACAACGATCTGGAGGATCAGCAAATCCAGAGCGGCTTCGTCAGCAGTGCGGGAACGGTGGCGCCGACCACCGGTATCGTCAACGCCGGTTCGTCCACCATCCAGGGTCTGGAGATCGACACCTCGCTGCTGCTCTTGCGCGATCTCACCCTGAGCCTCGCGTACACCTACCTGGATACCGAGCTCAAGGAGATCGAGCCCGTGACGGCGCCGCCCGGCGCGGTCTACGACACCATCCTGCCGACGGCCACACCCGGTAGCGATCTGGCGCAATCGCCCCGGCACAGCGCCACGACGAACCTGACCTACAGGCTGCCGGTGTCCGGACAGCTCGGGGACATGTCCGTTGCCGCCACGCATGTTTATGTGGATGAGCAGGAAACCGCGAGCACCAGCCCCTTCGGTCGCCTGGATGCGTACAACCTGCTGAACCTGAACATGAACTGGAACGCGATCGCCAGCAGCCCGTTCGACGCGGCCCTGTTCGTCACCAACGTTACGGATGAGGAGTACACGGTCTACGTGCCCGGCCTGATCAACAACGTGGGGGCGGAATTCCGCGTCGTGGGTCTGCCGCGGATGTGGGGTGCGCGCCTGCGCTACAACTTCTGAGCAGGTGCCAGACTGACGAAGGCGGGCGCGGCGAAGGCCGCGTCCGTCTTTGTTGTTTCAGCACGGCGGATGCCGGGACGCATCCGATCAGGCGTCGCTATCACGGAGGCGATGCACCGACAGTAGGGTGAACAGGGATGGATGTACTCGGCACCTGGGAGCTGACCCTCGCGACGTCCATGGGGCCGCAGCACTCCCGCATGCATGTCACCGCGCAGGACGACGGTTTTCGCGGTCGCATGGAGAACCCCGCGGGTGATGTCGACATCGTCGGCAGCGTCGACGGGGACCGTCTCAAGTGGGACGTCAAGCTCACCAGGCCCATACCGCTGACGGTTCGGTTCGACGTGAACGTCGACGGCAACGTCTTTCGCGGCCGGGCGAAGATGGGACTGTTCGGAAAGGCCGATGTCAGTGGTCGGCGTGTGTCCGAACAGGCGGAACCGCCCGAATCCGATACCACGGACAAGCCGGAGGGCATCATGGTGACATCGGAGTCGACGGACCCGATGTTTCACACGCCGTACATCATCGCCAACCAGTGGCGCCGCGATCCGGAACCGCATCGATACATCCACGGTGGCTTCGAGGGCACGGACGCGCGCTTCTCGGTCTACTTTCCACCGGCCGAGCGTTACCGCGGGCGGTTCTTTCACAACACGTATCCACTGGCCGAGTCGGCCGATGTCGGACCGTTTCCGATTGCTTTCGATGTTGCGGTTGGCGACCTGGGGTTTTGCTTCGACAGCGGTGCCTATTACCTGCAAACGAATCTGGGCGGAGACGATGGCAAACCGCCAGCCGATCCGACCATCGCCGCGTTTCGCGTCAACGCCGCAGCCGCGAAATACTCCCGCCTGCTGGCGGTCGAGCTGTACGGTGAGCATCGGCCCTACGGGTATCTGTACGGGGGCAGCGGCGGCGCCTACCAGGTCATCGGCTCGGCGGAAAACACCGAGGGCGTCTGGGACGGATTTCTGCCCTATGTCATCGGCACGCCGAATGTGATTCCCAGCGTCTTTTCGGTACGCATGCACGCGCTGCGCATTCTGAACAAGCGCGACAAGTTGCCCGAGATCGTGGACGCCGTCAGTCCGGGGGGCAGCGGTGATCCCTGTGCCACGCTGAACGAGGAGGAACGCGCGGCGCTGGCCGAGGCGACGCGTCTCGGCTTTCCGGTCCGCGGGTGGTGGGATCATGCCGACATGACCGGCGGCTATCTGGCCTTCGTTGCCGGAATCGTGCCGTTGCTCGATCCGGAGTACATCGACGACTTCTGGAACAGGCCCGGTTACCTGGGCGCGGATGCCTCAGCCGCCGTGGGCGATGAGCGCAGGCAGTTCGAGACCACGATCACATCGGTCGAACTCGGTCTGCCGACCCGAATCGAACTGGCCGAAACCCCGGATTGGGATTGCGCCTATGCGCATCTGGTCGCGCTGGACGGTGATGCATCCGGCCGCGGCGCGCCCATCGGTTTCGTTAACGGTCATCGCCTGGAGTTGTCGTATTCCTCCGACCAGACGGTCACGCAGGCGCTCAAGCCGGGTGACTCCGTGCGCCTGGACAACGAATGGGCGCTGGCCTTGCAGACCTATCATCGCCATCAGGTGCCGACGCCCGATCTGTATGGCTGGAACCAGTTCCGCGATGCCTCGGGTGATCCGATCTACCCGCAGCGTGCGCTGCTGACCGGACCGATTGCCGCCGGCAGCACGGCGGGCTCGGTGCCGGATGGCCGCATCAACGGCAAGTTGCTGATGGTGCAGAACCTGATGGATATCGATGCCTTCGGCTGGCATGCGGACTGGTATCGCAGCCAGGTGCAACGGCATCTGGGCAAGGGCTTCGAGGAGCAGTTCGCGCTGTGGTTCGTCGACCATGCCCGGCACGACAATCCGGCGACGCCCTCCGAGCAAACGCAGGTCGTCGGCTACTCGGGGGTGCTGCAGCAGGGGTTGCGTGATCTCAGTGCCTGGGTGGAAGCCGGTGTCAGGCCGGCGCAGACACGTTATCGCGTGGATGATGCCCGGATCGAACTGCCTGCCGCCGCGAGCGAACGCGGTGGTGTCCAGCCCGTGGTGTTGCTGCTGGCG
>CALBOV010000028.1 GCA_937896565.1 uncultured Salinisphaerales bacterium | reverse complement strand
GTTCGGGCCGTGTCCACCGGGTCCACGTTGAGAAACAGCCACTGATTCTCCGGTTGGCAGCGGCTCATGTTCGCTACGTGCATCCGCGCGATCAGCGCGTTCAGTTCGATCGCGCGTTCGGTTGGCCACGGGCGGCAGAGAAACTGCAACGGCGCGATCGGTGTCCCGTCGCTGTCGGTGACGCGCAGCAACGCCTCGTGCCCGATGGCGCGATGATGGGCATAGCTGAAGATTGGCTGGAAAACACTTTCCAGCCGATAGCCATCGAAATGAGCAATAAAGCAGTTGTCCTCGACGATCAGGTCATCGTTGAGGGCATGCAGGGCGCAGGACATCCGTCTTCAGGTTCCAGTAGCGAAGTGCGTTCTAAGTCGCGGATTTCTAGTCAAGTTTCGTGCCGACCGAATGATACAGATTGAATGTCGGCCGTGTGGCGGCAACGTCCTGGAAGCGTGCCTGGATCAGAGCGTCCCTAGAGTCCGGCCGGATCAACGGTCAGCGTCGTATCGTCCAGCTGCTTGAGCAGTGCGCACTGCGTATGGATTTTCGGCAGTTCGTAGCGGAAGAAATACCGACAGGCGGTGAGCTTGCCGTCGTAGAACGCGCGGTCGGCGTCGGGCGCGTTGGCGCGATTGCGCAGCGCGACCCCGGCCTGTTCCAGCCACTGCCAGGCCAGCACGACGTGACCGAGCATGTCGAGATAGATCGTGGCATTGGTGAGGAAGCGGTCGAGCTGGCCGGACATCGCCGCGCCGACCAGGGTCTGGGTGGTGCTACCAGCGGCCGCCAGCGCCTCGCGCAGGCTGGCGGCGAACTCGCCCAGTGTGTCGTCGCCGGCATGGCGCTCGACGGTTTCGGTAATGGTCGCCACCAGCAGTTTGAACGCGGCGCCGTCCTGCATCAGCACCTTGCGGCCGAGCAGGTCCATGCCCTGGATGCCGTGCGTGCCTTCGTGGATGGGGTTGAGGCGGTTGTCGCGGTAGAGGCGCTCCACCGGGTAGTCGCGCGTGTAACCGTAGCCGCCGAGCACCTGGATCGCGTGCTTGTTCGCTTCCAGGCAGAACTCGCTGGGCCAGGATTTGGCGATCGGCGTCAGAATTTCGAGCAGCAGTCGGGCATGCGCAATGGCATCCTCATCGCCGCCGGCATCGACGGTATCCACCAGGCGGGCACAGTACAGACAGAGGCCGTAGGCGCCCTCGACCGCCGCCTTCTGGGCCAGCAGCAGGCGGCGGATGTCGGCGTGCTCGATGATCGCGACTGGCTTGCTGGTCGGGTTCTTGTCCGCCGCTGGCCGACCCTGTGGCCGGTTCTTCGCGTAGTCCAGGGCGACCTGATAACCGGCATACCCCAGCACGGCCGCCCCCATGCCAACGCCGATACGGGCCTCGTTCATCATGTGGAACATGCCGGCCAGGCCCTTGTTGGCCGTGCCGACGAGGTAGCCTACGCAGTCCTCGGATTCGCCAAAGTTCAGCACGGTGTTGACCGTGCCGCGGTAGCCCATCTTGTGGTTGAGGCCGGCCAGTCGCACGCCGTTACGCGCGCCCAGCGAGCCATCGTCGTTGACCATGAACTTGGGCACGACGAACAGCGAAATGCCCTTGGTGCCCGGTGGGGTGTCTGGCACATCGATCTTGGCCAGCACCATGTGGACGATGTTCTCCGACAGGTCATGCTCGCCGCCGGAGATCCACATCTTGGTGCCGACGAGGTGATAGCTGCCGTCCGGCTGAGGGATGGCGCGGGTCTTGATGTCACCCAGTGACGAGCCGGCCTGGGGCTCCGAGAGGCACATGGTTCCGAAGAAGCGACCCTCGATCATCGGGCGCATGTAGCGCTGCTTCTGCTCGTCGCTGCCTACGATGCGCAGCATGTTTGCCGCCGCGCCGGTCAGGAACGCGTAGCCGGCGGTGCCGATGTTGGCCGCCGAGAACAGCGAGGCGCAGGCCTGGGCGATGGTATAGGGCAGCTGCAGGCCGCCGTCCTCGGCGTCGAAGGCCATGCCCAGAAACCCGCCGTCGATGTAGGCGTCCACCGCCGCCTTCACCTCGGGAATGATGTGCACGCGCTCGCCGTCGAAGTGCGGCTCGTTGGCGTCCAGCTTGGCCGCATGCGACTGGAACTGATCCACGGCGAGCTGCTCGGCCGCGTCGATCACCGCGTCGAAGGTTGCGCGATCGTGATCGGCGTAACGGTCGAAGGCCGTCAGCGTGTCCGCCTCCAGGTATTCGAACAGCAGGAAGTCCAGGTCCCGGCGATTGATCAGTGAGCTCATGTACGCAGGTGTTTATTTTTGTCGGGCGCCGATCTTGCCATCCTCGTCCGGCCGCGGCCAGACGTGAGCTCGGCTTATGTGGAGGTCTCGCAGGGCAGCAGCTCGAAGGCTTCTGAGATGCCTTCGTAGCCGCCGGACGCGCTGGCGCCGACATGGCGGACGCGATAGATGCCCGGCTCGGTCTCCGGTTCGACGATCCAGGTCACCCGCGCGTGGTTCTCGCCGGTGGGCAGCGCCGCGGCGATGTATTCGAAGCGGGTGAACCAGTCCGCGTCGGCCCGGATGGTCGCCCAGCTTCCATCGGGCTGTTGCCGCTCGATGTAGAGCAGGCTCTCGTCCAGGCGCATGTCGTTGCGCGGGTGGCCGGCGGCGAACTCCACCACGATTTCGATGCGCGCGTCGCCCAGCTGGTACTGCGTGTCCGGCTGGGTCGCGACATCGCCGAAGGCGCCGCCAGGTATGCCATCCGGCGCGAGCATCGGGTTCAGCATCAGGCTGCGATTGCTGCGAAAGCCCGGATTGGCGTAAGGGCTGCTCGCCGGTTCGTCATTGCGCAGCTGAGTGGCGATGCGCACCAGCTCCTGTTCCAGGGCTTCCTGCGACCACGGGCCGAACACGGTCGAGGCGCCTTCGTAGTATTGCTCGGAGTATTCCTCGCGCGTCGTCAGGTAGTGCACGAAGCCGTTGGACAGGCCCGAGATCACCGCATAGTCGATGCCCGCATCCTCCAGGGTATCGAGCACGGCGTCACGGATGCGTCGGCCGGACATCGTCGTGACCTCCCAGGGCGCCGCGATGATGGCGAGGTTGCCGAGAGTGATGACTTGCAGCTTGACCGTCTGCGGCTCCAGCGTCTGCGTCGGCAGGAACGGTGAGGGCAGGCCCAGCGGGAAGATGATGGGCTTTTCCGCATGGCAGGCGTATCCGATCAGGTCGTAGGCCACGTTGTCGCAGCCGACCGGCACGATCAGGCCCGGCGGGATGGCGCCGGCCGAACCGGCGGAGAAGTTCTCCTCGATCAGTTCGACGATGGCGTCCAGGTCGGTGATGTCGGTGCAGGTCTGGCCTTCCGCGGTCGGGCCACGGCCGTCCTCGGCGCCGCCGGCGAAGGACACGCCCAGCGCGCTGGTGCAGGTCTCGTAGACGTCGTTGTCCGGTTGCAGCGCATCCGGATAGGCGCGCGGCGCATCCACCTGCACGGTGGAGAAGTCGATGAAGATCGATCGATGTCCGACGCCGCCGGTCAGCGTTTCCTCGGCATCGTCATAGAGGTCGCGGGCACGGCGGTACTGCTTGTAGCCGGCGATCAACGCGTTCTCGGCCTCGGTGCGTCCACCTGCGCGGTTCTGGAACCCGTCGGAGTTCAGGTCGCGCAACTCCGCCTCGGTGAGATCGACGATGAACAGGTTGGGCGAGGCATCACCCTCGTCGGCCTGCATGAAACCGGCGAGAAAGTCCGGATCGGTGTCCGCGAAATCCTGCTCGAAGCGGTAGCCGGCGTAGCCCTTGTTGTCCCCCGACAGCTGGAGGTTGTTCTGCCAGATGGACGTGCCATGGATCGCGTACCAGTTGAGCATGCCGACCGCGGTGCCGTCGTCGCGCTCCAGCTTGAGCAGGCTCATCATCCGGTTCGTGGTGACCTCGCGGCCCTGGGTGTCGACGAACGCCAGGCGCTCGTCTTCCGGGTTCTGCTCGTAGGCCTCGATCGAGCGATTGACCGTGCCGTTGAGCAGCTCGCCCTGATTGAAGCGAATCGGCCCCGGCGTGGCGCTTTGCAGGGCGTCGTGCGCGCGGGCGATGGCATTGATCACGCCGGAGACCGCGTGCTCCAGCGCCTGCGCGTCATGGCCCAGCGTGAGCACGTGATAGGCGTCGAAGTGGGATTGCCCCGCCGCGGTGGCGTGGCTGTGCGAGGCGTTCATCAGCAGGTTGCTGTCGGTGTACAACGCGCCGAGCACCGGGTCGTCGGCCAGCCGGTCCAGCACGGTCTGGCGGATGGCGTGAAACATCAGGCCGATGTCCATCTGTACCAGCACCACACGCTCGCTGGTTCCGCTGCAATCGGATTCGATGATGAAGGCGCGGGCGTGCTGGCGGTCGAGCAAACCGTTGGAGATCTGGTCGGTGTCGACATACCCGGCCATGTTGGCGCCGATCGGGCCGGTGATGTCGCCCCGGCCGGCGGCGTAGCGAAAGCGGGTGTTCTGCGCGCAGCCGCCGCTGTTGAGCGCGGCGTCCTGAGCCCGGCTCGCGTTCCGGGGCGCGTAGTGCGACAGATCGGCCAGTGGCGCGTCAGGCTCGGGCCGAGCGACCGCGAGAATCTCGGCTTCGGTCAGCGCGTCGACACTGCACATCAGGTCCACCGGTGGGTCCGGGTCATCCTGCGCCGTACGCGGTTGCGGGCTCTGACCACAGGCCTGCAACAGGCCGCCGAGCAGTAACAGCAGTGGCAGCCGCACGCGGCTCGGGATGCGAGGGTGGTCAGACATGGTGGTTCCCCGGATGGCGCAATGTTGCGAGCGTATGAAGTGCCGCGGCGATTGCGCAACATATGCCATTCACCAATGACCACTGCGACTGCCACGGAGACTCGCGACATGGACATGATCAACTGGGACGATTTCACCCGGGTCGAGCTTCGCGTGGGCACCATCGTCGCCGCCGAGCCGTTCCCGGAGGCGCGCCGGCCCGCCTACCGCCTGCGGGTGGATTTCGGTCCGGAGATCGGCGAGCGCAAATCCAGCGCACAGATCACCGATCTTTATGCGCTGGAGGATCTGGTCGGGCGGCAGGTCATCGGCGTGGTGAATTTTCCGCCGAAGCAGATCGGGCCGATGCGGTCGGAGTGTCTGGTTACCGGTTTTTACCGCGACGACGGTGCGGTGGTGCTCGCGGTGCCCGATCAGGCCGTGCCCAACGGCGCGAAGCTGGGTTAGTCGTCGGGCTCGAGTTGGTGGGCGATCACCGCGGTGAGGCTGAACGGCTTGTCACCCAGCGATTTGACCAGTGCCGGCGGCAAGTGGCGCTTGGCGATCTGCACCACGCCAACATGCGAGGACCCACCGCGCTTCGACACCGGGCCCTGCCAGGCCTCGATCACCGGGTAGGGCGAATCGTCGGCGCGCGTCGCGCCGAACCCGATGCGCGCGAGGCCGGAGGGAATCAGCGCCGTCGCGCCCTTAGCCAGCGGCCGCGTGGACGCCTCGATGACCAGCTGGCTGCGCAGATGGCCGGCGGCGCGCTCCAGGCCGCGTCGGACCGCCGGGTTTTGCGCCACGCGTTCCATCGCCCGTTCCACCCGCGCCTGCGCGGCCAGTCGCAGTGAGCGCGGGCCGGAAGGCGGGGCGCTCAGCGCCGGTGCGGGCGGGGCCGGGAGATGCCCGTCGATCTGCGCCACGATGCGCACGGTTTCGCCATCGGTGTCCTGACGCGTTTCCACATCCACATCGATGCGCAACAATGGTTCGCGACCGAACAGCCCGGGCACGGTCGCGCGCAGGCGAGTGTGCTCGGTGCCGGCGCCCAGGGCGGGCACCGAATGACGGTCCGAGGCGCCGGATCGACGACGCCAGCGAGGCAGCAGCTTCGGCATGACACATCTGTCGGCAAGGAGGCATCGATGATACAGGACACGAACCGGCGCACTTGTCGCGGTTTTGTCGTGTCCGGCCGCGTGCAGGGCGTGGGTTTCCGCGCCGCGACGCGGGAGACCGCGCAGCGCCTGGAACTGGCCGGCTGGGTGCGCAATCGCTCGGACGGTTGCGTGGAAGGCGTGGCCTTCGGAACCGCCGCGCAGCTGGAACCGTTCACGGAATGGCTGAATCAGGGGCCCGCGATGGCACGGGTCGACAGCGTCTGGCATTCCGACGCGGTGGAAGACGACACGCTGTCCACCGGCTTCGAGATTCGCTGATCCGGATGAGCTCGCGGCGTTGCTAAACTCCGCCGTCTTTTCCGCAGGTTCCCAGACACCCTTGGATGCCACGGTTCGCCATCTGCCGATTGACCTGATCCGGCCCGGAACCTACCAGGCGCGGCGCAGCTTCGATCCCGAACGCATCGCCGAGCTGGCCGCGTCGATCCGCGAGTCCGGGGTGGTGCAGCCGGTGGTCGTGCGCTCGCTGGACGACGGCTACGAACTGCTGGCCGGCGAGCGTCGCTGGCGCGCCGCGCAGCAGGCGCAGCTGCACGAGATTCCGGCCATTCTCCGCGATGACCTCAGCGACGATGAGGCCATGGTGCTGGGGCTGATCGAGAATCTGCAACGCGAGTCGCTGACGCCCATCGAGGCTGCCGCCGGGTTGCAGTTTCTGGCCGATCACTACGAGCTGACCCACGCCGAGGCGGCCAAACGCATCGGCAAGTCGCGCGAGTACGTCAGCAACTACCTGCGCCTGCTCAAGCTGGCCGAGCCGGTACAGAAGCTGGTCAACGAGCGGCTGCTGACGCTGGGCCATGCCAAGGCGCTGGCCGGCCTGCCAGCGGCCATGCAGCCGGGAATGGCCATGGACGCGGTATCCGGCGGCTGGTCGGTGCGGGTGCTGGAATCGCGGTGCCGCGCGGCGCTGAAGGACCGCACGGCGGGCGAGCGCGCGCCGCGTCGCGATGCCCAGTGGCAGGCGCTGGAGCGCGAACTGACCGAGGCGCTGGGCAACAAGGTGGCGATCGACTTCGATGGCGCCCGGGGAGAACTGCGCGTCGCGTTCCACAGCCTTGATGAATTCGACGGTATTCTGGAACGACTGGGCGTTCGAACGCCCGGCGAATAGCGAGAAGATCCCCGTCACCATCGGCGGGGCGGGGGAGACGATGACACTCTGGAAGCCCTTGGCGGGCCTCTTCGCGGCCCTGGCGCTGGCCGCGTGTGGTGGTGGATCCGGTTCGCCGGGAACCGGTGACGAGGTTCCGGTCGAACTTTGCGTCGCATCCGACTGCGGTGAACTGATCGTGCTCGCCACCGTTCCCGATGCCGAGAACCTGCTGTTCACGCCGGGCGGTCGCCTGTTCGTATCCGGTGGCACCAACGTGTTCGAGGTCGTACGCACCGGTGACACCACGGTCGAGCTGACGCCGCTGTCGCCCACCGATTGCAACTTCACCGGTCTCGCCCTGCGTGGCTACACGCTGTACGCCAGCTGCGGCAGCGGCGAGTTGTACGCGGCCGCGTTGGACGCCGAGCCCGAACTCGCGCCGATCCATACCTACGAGAACACCGCCCTGCCCAACGGCATGGCAACCGGCGCCGACGGCGCGCTGTACGTGACCGACGGGCCGCTGCCCGGAAACGGCAGCCTGCCGTCGCCCAAGATCATCCGGCTGCGCTTCGCCGAGAACGATCCGATGCAGGTCGTTGAGCAGATCACCTGGCTGGACGACGGGCTGGCGTTTCCGAACGGGCTGGTGCGGCGCGGGAACCTGCTCTATTTCACCGATTCCTCGATCCTGCCGGTGGAACTGGGCGCCGTGCGTTCGGTGCCGATCCTGCCGGATGGCAGTGCCGGCGATGTTGTCACCGTGGCGACCTTCGCCAGCCTGCTCGATGATCTGACTTCGGTTGGCGACCGGCTGATCGTCACCGGATACCTGTCCGGCCGCATCGTGCTGCTGGGGGCGGATGGCGTCGAGATCAGCGGGACGGCGTTGGGTGGATTGTCGTTTCCCTCGTCGGTCATCGTCGGACAGCCTCCGATGTTCCGACCGGACGAGTTGCTGATCACCGAGAAGGGCATCCTCGGTGATACCGCGTCCGGCGTCGGCAATCGGCTGACCCTGTTGCGGCCGAACCCTTCCTGAGCCGTTGATCCGTCGGCACGACCGTGCAGCCAGAGCCGTCCGCCAGCCCCGATGATCTGCCGCGTCGGATCGGCAGCTTCCGCATCCTGCGCCTGCTCGGCGAGGGCAGCATGGGGCGTGTTTATCTTGCCGAACAGGAGACGCCGCACCGTCTGGTCGCGCTGAAGGTGCTGCGCAGCGCGGTTGCCTCCGATGTGTTTCGTCGGCGCTTTCGGCGCGAGATCGAACTCATGGCGGCGCTCGGTCAGGACGGGATTGCCCGCGTCTACGAAGCCGGGGAGACCGAGACCGATGGAGGCCGCCTGCCCTATCTGGTCATGGAGTACATCGAGGGCGAGGATCTGCTGGCCTACGTTGAACGTCGCGCGCTGCCGTTGCGGCAGCGGCTGGAACTGCTGGCGGCGCTGTGCCGCATCGTGCATGCCGCGCATACCCGTGGTGTGATCCACCGTGATCTGAAGCCGGCGAACGTGCTGGTGGATTCCCACGGTCATCCCACCGTGCTGGACTTCGGCGTCGCCCGCCTGGTGAATCAGGGGGACATGACGCAGATGACCAGCGCGGGGCAGGTGATCGGAACGGTCGCGTACATGGCCTGGGAGCAGATGCTGGAGTCGGATCAGGTCGATGCCCGGGCCGATGTCTACGCCCTTGGCGTGATTGCCTATCGCGTGATCAGCGGCCGGCATCCATACCCGCAGCTCAGTGAGATGTCGCTGGTCAGTGCGGTCCGGGTGCTGGGCGAGCAGACGCCGCGCAGGCTCCGCGAGGTCTGCGGCGAGGCGGGAGCCGACATCTCCACGGTGGTCATGAAGGCGATGGCGCGCGAGCCCGGCCAGCGATACGCCTCCGCCGCGGAACTGGCGGCCGACATCGAACGCGTGCTGCGCCGTCAGCCCATCGAGGCGCGACCGCCCACGGCCGGTTATCTGCTCGGCCTGATGGTGCGCCGGCACAAGGCATTGGCGGCGGCGGTCGGGGTCGCCCTGCTGTCGCTGGTCGGCGGTGCGGTGACCGCTGCCTGGTTCGCCTGGGGCGAGGCACGAGCCAGGGTCGAGGCGGAGCAGCGCGGCGCCGAGGCGGTTGCGGCCAACGAGTTCCTGCAACAGATGTTTGCCGCGGCCACGCCCGCTGTCGCCCGTGGCCGCGAGCTGGGCGCGGACGACGTGCTGGACTTCGCGCGATCATCGCTGGATTCCGATGCGGCGGATTATCCGCCGCGGGTGCAGGCCGAGCTCAGACGCGGTTTGGGCATGTCCTACAACGCATTGGGCCGGCTCGACCCCGCGCAGCAGTTGCTCGCCGAAGCCCTGGTTCTGGCCGAGCGGCATTTCCCGCCGGGCTCCGAACCACTGCTGCGTACGCAGAACGACTATGCCCGCGTGCTGCTGAACCATGGCCGCTACGCCGAGGCCGAGGTGTTCCTGCAAGACGCGCTGCGGGCGATCCCCGCTGATGACGCCGGGACCGCGCCATGGCGTCTGGCGCTGACCGCGCGGCTCGGGCACGCGGTCTGCGAGCAGCAGCGTTTCGGGGATTGCGACACCTTGCTGGAACCGGCGCTGGCGGAGGCGCGGCGCCGACTCGGGCCTTCCGACGACACGACCCTGGAGATGATGGAGTGGCGTTGCTTCGCGCTGGCGCCGCAGCATCGCTATGACGAAATCGAGGCGCTGGCCACCGACATGCTGGCCGCCCTGATGCCCAAGTATGGCGCCGACCATCCACGCACCTTTCATGCGCGCGAGTGGCTGGCCAAAGTCGACCAGGTTCGCGGGGACCTTGATGCCGCGGAGGCTCGCATGCGCGACCTGCTGGCCGACCGGATTCGGGTGCAGGGCACCGACAATATCGATATCGCCCAGACTCGGCACCGCTTCGGCATGCTGTTGATGGAGCAACGCAACTGGGCCGAGGCCGAGACTGTGCTGCGCGACGCATGGGCGGCGTTCGAACAGGCGCGTGGCCTCTACGACGTCGGCACGCTGGTGTCGATGGTCGATCTGTCGCTGTCGCTGGAACCGCAGGGCAGGGATGACGAAGCCTTCGCGCTGCTCGGGCAGGTGGTTGCCCGGCTGGATGCGATGTCGCGCGATGTCACGTCGCCGGATGTCTCGTTCTACGGTTACTACGCCGCGGCGCTGGATGAGCGCGGACGTCATGCCGAGGCGCTCGCGCTGTTCGAGCGCATGGAGCCCCGCGCCCGGGCACTGAAATATCCAACGTCGCCGTCACTCGGTATCTTCATCGCCAACATGGGACGCTGTCTGGCCAACAACGGGCGCATTGATTCCGCCCGCGCATACCTGAACGAGGCAGTTGCGCTACTGGATGCTTCGCTGGGCGCGGATCATGCGGAAACGCGCGCGGTTCGCGACTGGCTTGCGGCACTGGACGACGCGCGATGAAACGGCTTGTCGCCGCCGTACTCGCAGGGCTGGCCCTGCTCGCGATGGTGCTGGCCGCGTTGCAGTATCAGGATCTTCGCCAGGCCCGAGCCCGGCTGGCCGGCGTGCAGCCCGGTGCTGTGGATATCGGCTTCGCCCAGTTCATGAGCCTGCATCATCAGCAGGCGGTGCAGATGGCGCAGATGATGGTCGGCGACGAGTCCACCGCCATTACCAACCTGTCGCGGTCGATCATCGGGACGCAACTGCTGGAACTCGGCGAGATGCGGGGCTGGTTGCGCCTGTGGAATGAGCCATTCCTGCCGAATACCACGAGCATGAGCTGGATGCTGCTGGCGGACAGTCCGCCCAGCCCGGCACTGGCGAAATATCTGCTCGACTGCGAGGCCTCACCCACAGGGATGCCCGGGCTTGCCACTGATGAGCAGCTGCGCCGCCTTCGCTCGTTGCAGGGACGCGATCGCCGGCGCCTGTTTCTGGAGTTGATGCTGGCCCATCACGAAGGTGGAGTGCCAATGGCCCGGTTTGCCGCGGAACATGCCAGAATTCACGCAGTTCGACGGGTTGCCTCCAACATCGTGTTGGAGCAGTCCAGGGAAATTGCCGGCATTCGCGTCATGCTGCACGCGCTGCAGCAGACGCCGGCCGAGTCGCCGCGACCTCCGGGCTGACGCCGGCAACCGCCTGGCGCGAAACGGGCAGGGCGCGCGGCGGCCGGGTGCGGGGCCGCGAACAGAACAACAATGCGGGAGACAACGATGAGATCAATGGCAGCCATGGCCCTGCTGGGCTTCGCGACCGTCGTGCTGAGCGGCTGCGGGGGCAGCGATTCGGCACCTTCCACACCGGTGGGTTCGGAAGGGCCGCCTCCGAAGGCCGTCTGCGGCCCCGGCTCCAATCCGGAAACCGGCATGCAGGGCCGCGTGAGCAGCGAGGACCACACCAGCGGTCGAGCCGCCGAGGGCTACACCTGCAACACCGAGCTGGTCGGTTCGTACACCACGCCCAATGCGATCGGCACGGTGGGCGGGTTCAAGGTTGAACGCTACGTGGACGCGCAGGGCAACGAGTGCGCCTACTACGATTCCACGCTGCTCTTTCCGACCAACCTGCTGGATGTCGAAGCCGGCGTGAATGTCATGGACATGTCGGACCCGGCCAACCCCGAACTGGTCACGCGGCTGCTGACGCCGGCGATGCTCACGCCGCACGAGTCACTGGTCGTGTCGCAGGAAGGCGGCGTGCTGGCGGCGGTGATGGGCAATCCCGGTTTCTACCCCGGCATCGTCGATGTCTACGACATTTCCGAGGATTGCCGCAGCCCGCAGCTCCGCTCGTCCGCGCTGGTCGGCAACCTGGGTCACGAAAGCGGGCTGGCGCCGGACGGTCGCACGTTCTATTCGGCCAATCCGGGCACGCCAACGCTGGTCGCGCTGGACATCACCAACCCGCTGCTGCCCACGCGGCTGTGGAGCGGGCCGTACTACTCGCACGGATTGTCGGTGAGCCAGGATGGCAATCGTGCCTATATCGCCTCCGGCAACGGGCTGGGCATGCTGATTCTGGATGTGTCCGAGATCCAGGCGCGCGTCGAGGACCCGCAGGTCTACGAAGTCGCCAACATCACCTGGCCCAACATGACCATTCCGCAGAATGCGATCCCGTTCACGCGTGATGGCAAGTCCTACGTGCTGGAAATCGACGAGTATTCCGCCAATCAGGCGGATGGCGGTGTGGCCGCGCACGGGGACGTGGTGGGCGCCGGGCGCATCATCGATATTTCCGACGAGACCGCGCCGGTGATCGTCTCCGACCTGCGCCTGGAAGTGCATGAGCCGGAGAATCGTGCGGAGATCGCGGGCGATCCCGGTGCGTTCCTGCCCATCCAGGGTTATGCCGGGCACTACTGCAATGTGCCGACGCGGGTGAACCCGGACATCGCGGCGTGCAGCATGATCGTTTCCGGTCTGCGCGTGTTCGACATTCGCGATCCGGCCAATCCCAGGGAAATCGCCTACTTCAACGCGCCGGTCCAGCCGCGCCTGACCCCCGTGTTCGAGGCCAGCAACTGGGCGATGTCCAGTCCGGCCTTCGTCCCCGAGCGCAAGGAGATCTGGTACACGGACGGCTACAGCGGTTTCTACGTCGTGCGGGTGACCAACGACGTCTGGTAACCGACGGGCGCCGCCCCGTCCGCATGGGATTTCATGCCGCTGTCACGCCCCTCGGCTAGCCTTTTCTCTTTGGAATTCGGCTACCGCTGGGGGCACAGGTGGACTCGAAAAAGGGTGATGAAAAGGCCGGCGCTCGTCTGAGCCGCCGCGAGGTGCTGACCGGCGTGCTGGGCGCCGCGGCGACGGCCGGCCTGGCCGCCTGCGGCGGTTCCTCATCGGGTGACGGGTCCGAGCCGATCGATCGGCCGATGCCGCCGGACGCTGTGACGCTGCCCTCCCCGGAGGACGCGGGCTTCGATCACGTCGTCATCGTGATGATGGAGAACCGCACCTTCGACCACATGATGGGCTGGGTGCCCGGTGCCGACGGCATTCAGGCCGGCGTGCAGTACGAGGACAAGAACGGCGACCTCATCCAGAGTTTTCCGCTCGCCGAGCACCAGGAGTACGGATTCCAGGGCTGCGGCAAGGAAGACCCCGCGCACAACTACAGCGCCGGCCGTGCGCATTTCGCCGGTGGCGCAATGGACGGCTTTCTCAAGACGGTGGGTGACGCCAGCGTCGAGATCGACCATTTTCCGGTCGGTTACTACCGACGCGAGGACCTGCCGTTCTTCGATGGCTGCGCGACGCACTGGACCATTTTCGATCGGTTCTTTCACGGCATCCTGGCGTCGACGTTCCCCAACCGGATGTACCTGCATTCGGGCCAGACGGACCGGACCAGCAATTCGCTGGACATCTCCTCGCTGCCGACCATCTGGGATCGGGCGGACTCCGCCGGGCTGAGCAGCGCCTACTACTTTCACGATCTGCCGGTGACGGCGCTGTGGGGCGCGAAGTACCTGACGCGTTCACGCCGCTTCGAGTCCTTCCTGCTGGAGGCCGCGCTGGGGCAGCTCCCCAACATCTCCATTGTCGATCCGCGCTTCCTCGGCGAGGCACCCAACGGCATCAGCAACGACGACCATCCGCAGGCCGACGTGCGCAACGGTCAGGCCTTCATGGCATCGATCTACGACGCGGTGCGCAACAGCCCGAACTGGGAGCGCACCGTGCTGGTGTACTGCTACGACGAGTGGGGCGGGTTCTACGACCATGTCGCGCCTCCGCTGGCACCGGTGTCGGATGACGAGGCGGCGCTGGAGAATGACGGCCGACTGGGCTTTCGGGTGCCCGCCATCGTGATCGGGCCTCGCGCCCGCCGCGGGCATGTCGCCCACGAGCAGTACGACATCAACTCGGTGCTGAACATGGTCTGCTGGCGCTGGGGTCTGGAGCCGCTGGGCGTGCGTGGCGACTGGTCGCTGAACCTGGCCTATGCGCTGGATTTCGACGCCGAACCCGATTTGTCCGCACCGGACTTCGGTGTGCCGCTGGGGCCGTTCGGCGTGGAATGCACGACCGGACTGCCATTCCCGATTCCGACCTTTCCCGGTTCGCCGCTCAAGCCCGGAGAACTGAGCAGCGCCAGCATCAGTCACGCGCAGCACAATCTGGAATGGTTGTCGCTGCGCAACGTGGCGCGCAAATACGGATTTGACGTGTAGTGGTGCGCGTCCCGTGTCCACGATGGCTGGCCGTGGCCATGCTGGCCAGTCTGCTGGTCGCCTGTGGTCAGAGCGCGCGGGTAGCCGAGCCGGTGGATCAGCCGCCGACCACCGATCCCTCGCCTGATCCCAACCCCGATCCGCCGGTGCCCGGTGGGCCCTACGTGTCCGCCCATGCCGGCGGGACGGGTCATGCGCCGGACGAGTCCATGCTTGCCTTCGAGAACGCGGTGCGCCTGGGTGTCGACGAGCTGGAGATGGATACCATTCTCACGGCCGATGGCGTGCTGGTGCTGATTCACGACGAGACCCTGGACCGCACCACCGATTGCAGCGGCAACATCTCGGAGATGAACCACGCCGACTTCGCCGACTGCGATGCCGCCTACTGGTGGGAGCCGGCCGAGGCGAACACCCAGCATCGGCCCGAGCGCGAGCATCCGCTGCGCGGGCAGGGTGTGCGCATCGAGCGCGTGGAGGACGTGTTCGCCTGGATCGCGCAGATGGGCGAGGATGCGCCGCGCGTCAACATCGAGATCAAGATCGAGAGCGACGAGTTGCCACCCACCGGCAATGCCATCGCCGAGGCGCTGGTGCCGCTGATCCAGGCCACCGGGCTCAAGCACAAGTTCGTCGTCCAGTCCTTCCTGCCCACCGCGCTGGATCTGGTGAAGCTGCGTGACCCGGACATTCGCACGTCATTTCTGGTGGGGCAGGTTGGCGCCACGTTGTGCACCAACGGCGTGCTGTATGCCACGCTCATGGGTCACGATATCGTCTCGCCGGAGTACGTGATTTCCGACCTGGATCTGTGCGTCAGCATCGCCCAGGCCGCGGGGCTGGAGGTGCTCCCCTGGACGGTGGATCGGGAAGAGGACATGCGGCGGATGATCGATCTGGGCGTGGACGGTGTCATCACCAACTACCCGGCGTGCCTGCTCAACCTGCTGGGTCGCGACCTGCCGGGTCAGTGGCTCACGCCCGCGCTGGTGCAGCCGCCCGGCTTTCCGATGTGTGCCGAATGAGCCGGTGAGTGCGCACATGCGGATATCCGGACTGATTGGCCTGATCGCGCTTGCCGCGATCACCGCAGGCTGCGGTGATTCCGGGCACGGCTCGCATGCGCCGGCACCGCCGGACCTTGCTGCGAGCGAGCTGAATCCGGCGCCGTTGCCGCTGGGCTGGATGTTGCCGGAATCCCGTGAGCTGTGCGAGGTGGCACCCGGCGTGCTGCTGCATCGGATTCTGCGCGGTACGGCCGAGGAATCGGCGCTGCCGCTGCCCTGCGGTGAGGTCCTGCTCACGCAGCTGGTCGGCGGCGGTTCCCCGGCCTCGCTGTTCGATACCGGGCCCTACGCCTTTCACATCCTGGAGATCGATCCTCAGCGCTTTTCCGGTCACCTGGCGCCGGCGCTGGCGCAGAACCGGATCGCCGGCAAGGCCACGCCCTCGCAGATGGCTGCCGAGGTCGGCGCGCTGGCCGCCATCAATGCCGGATTTTTCGTGGTGGGACCGGGCGGCACCGCCAGCGCGGAACCCGAGTCAGGTGCGGATGGCCTTGCCGGTGATCCGGCCGGCATCACCGTGATTGACGGCGAACTGCTGTCCGAGGCCGTCGGTACCCGGGAGGCGCTGGTGTTCTCGCGCAGCCACTGGGATATCCGGTTTCCACGCACCGGCACGATTCTGGAGCTGGACCTCGACGGACAGGTTCTGGAGCTGGACGGCATCAACCGCATGCCCGGCGCCATCCGCAATTGTGGTGGCCGTGGCGGCGACAGCCCGACCGAGGACGCGCGCCATGACGTCACCTGCACCGATCCCGACGAGCTGGTCCGGTTCACGCCGGCATGGGGTATGGACACGCCGGCCGTCGACGGTCTTGAAGCCGTGTTCGATGCGCAATCCCGGCTGATCGAAACACGGTCACCCGGTGGTCCGATCCCGGCCGGCGGCGCCACGGTGGTGGCCACCGGCACCCGCGTCGATGAACTGCTGGCGCTCGCGCAGCCGCAGGCGCTTGGCGTTCCGCAGGCGAGCTTCACGATGGACGGCGAGCCGGCGCCCGTGTCGGCCGAGGTGTCGATGCTCAACGGCGGGCCGGGGCTGGTCCGCGGCGGCGAGGCCATGCTCACCGACCGGGAGGGCGGGTTCCGTCACCCCGGCAACCCGCTGTTCGGCCTGACCTGGGTGGATGGCCGGAATCCGCGAACGCTGATCGGCCGCACGGCGACCGGGCGGATTCTGCTGGTGGTCTGCGACGGCCGGCAGCCAGGTTGGAGTGCCGGGCTGCCGCTAGGGGATGCCGTGCGCGTCATGCAGCATCTGGGCGCCGTCGACGCGATGAATCTCGACGGCGGCGGCTCATCGGCCATGGTGGTCCACGGTCAGGTGGTGAACAAGCCGTCCGATGGCATCGAACGCCCCGTGTCCGATGCCCTGCTGGTCATGACCGACTGATCGCGAGCCGCTTCAGTCCGGCGTGTTCTCCTCATTCTCGCGCCGCTTGGCGATGAGATGCCGACCCGCCGCCGCCAGCCCGGCACCGACCACGGTCGCCGTGCCGACCGCGCCCGAGCTGCCGAGGCCGCCTTCGTCCGGTGACGGGTCATCCGGCGTTTCGCCCACCGGCTCGTCGATTGCCGCACGCGTGCGGTATTCCTCGGGAATGGTGATTTCGTAGGTCGCGCCGCCGGTGCCGGAGCCGTCGGAATCGCTGGGACCGCGCTGGCTGCTGAAGTAAAGCCGCGAACCATCGGCGGTGAATGCCGGACCGGTGATCTCCGAGCCGCCCTTGGTGATCTGCATCAGCAGCTTGGCCTGACCATTCGGGACGACGACCACGAGACGCATCAGCGCGCCGTCCTCGGCGACCAGCACGTCGCCCGCCGGGCTCACGACCACGTTGTCGACCTGGTTGAACCCGGTCTCCATCTGCATGTTCTCGTTGTCGTAGATCAGCTCGATCAGCTCGTTGTCGATGTCGTAGGCCCAGACGCGGTTGTCGCCCTTGGTGGCGAAGAACATCACGCCTCGGGTCGGTACCGCGCCGGCGCTCGGGATCTGGCGCAGTTCCTCCGGAATTTCGTAATACCAGATGCCTTCGCCGCTCTTGAATTCGGTGCCCAGCGTCGTGGTGTCGTTCTGGAAGGTCGGAAACAGGCCGCCGCGTCCGGAGGTGTCGATGTCCACGGTTTCCCAGGTCGCGCGGACGGCCGAGCGCACGTCGGCCGGGTTCTCCGGGTAGCCGCCGTCGGCGAAGCCCTCGATGGTCAGCACCTGCAAGGTGCCCGATTCCATCGCCATGCGGGTGACACCGTTTTCTTCGCTCAGATCGCTCGCGTCGGACACGAAGCGCCAGAAGCGCTGGTTGCCGCCGTCCTCGGTCATGTAGCAGGCGTGGTGAATCGGATCGATCGCCGCGGCCTCGTGCGGGAAGGAACCCAGCGCGGGCTTGCGCACGGCGGTGGATGCCGAACCGAACGGGTCGCACTCGTGGATCTGGCCGCCGGTGGTTTCCTCGCAGGACATCCAGGTGCCCCAGGGCGTCAGCCCGCCGGCGCAGTTGTTCCGGGTGCCGCGCAGGATCGGATAGGCGTCGATCAGGTTGCCGTCGGCATCGAAGCGCAGGGCGCCCACACCGCCCGGCGTGTCCTCCGAATTCGACACGTAGACCCAGCCGCCATCGGCCTGCGACGAGTAGACGGCGCCGCCATCGGGGTCGAGGTGCCACTCGAAGCCGAAGGCGTTCGGCTGGTTGGTCAGCGGATTCAGGCCGTGACGGGCGACGCAGCGCACGTCAAAGCCGGGCGGCGCGAACACCTCGTCGTCCACACCGTCGATGGCGCCGGCGGTCAGGGTCTTGTGCTCGACATCCGGGATATTCGCCAGCGGGCCGATCGGGATGGGCAGTTCCGAACTCATCTGCGCCCGCGCCCGCGAGATCAGCAGCTGTGGCGAACCGGCCGCCGCGGCGCCGAGAAAGATCGATTTCAGAACGGAACGCCGTGATAGCGCAATGGAAGAATTCGAGGACACCGTGGCTCCCAGGTGAATGCCAAAGACCGGAGAGGCTAGCGGGCGGGTGTTGCAGCTCGATGATGATCCGGCGGCCAAGGAAGCACTGATTGATTCACGCCGCCAAGTTGCCGCCTGAAATGAGGCCAGGCAAGGCGCGAGGAGAGAGGTTTGGTCATTCCAAATGAACGACGAGCAACGCAGTCTGGCCTCATCTCAGGCGCAATCCGGATGGAACGGGCCGGTTTTCCCGCAATCCTGTGTTGCGAAG
>CALBOV010000027.1 GCA_937896565.1 uncultured Salinisphaerales bacterium | reverse complement strand
GAACACGCCCGGAAATACGGCCACTCGCTATTGTTTTGGGCCTCCAGCGGTTGTGACCGGATCGACCAGATCCGGTAGGCACCCGGTGTCAGGTTCGCGGCCCAGAGGGCCGTGACAATGACAACGTCAAAACACGCCGTGCAATCGCACTTATAAGGCGAAGCCTTATCAGGGCAATTGCACTCATTGAGATTCCTAGGCGCCGATGGCGCCAGAACCGAGCGGCTGCGGGCCGAGCAGGCTCAAAGACGCTCCAGCCGCCTTTCGGCTGGGCGCGAAGCGACCTGCCGAAAGGCCGCCGACGTGACGACCCGCCTACCGTTCATCGGGTGGTTCGGAGAAGCAACGCCGAAACGGGACGGTTTGTCCGGAGGCCGACCTATGGATAGGCGGACTCCCATGCCACGGGGTCGCAACCACGAGAATCAGCTCGGGTTGCCACCCCGAGCCACGAGTCAGAAGGCCTCAGATGATCAGCACCAATGACGGTGAGCCACTGATCCCTGATGCCCGAGCAGTCGGTGTAGCGGAGTGCCTCTTAATGGAGCTCGCTGCGCTGCTACGGGGGCTGGAGGCGTAGCTGCCTCCTTCTACCCAATCGCATTACGAATAGGTCAAATTTGTAGATTGGGCGACGCGGACATGGGTGCTGCGGAACGACGTTGTGGAATCAGCGTCGGTAACGCAGTGGCTGGCGGGTATCTGCTTCAGACAGATGCCCGGCAGGCTGAGGACAAGGATGCCTCATCCCCCGCCGTGCGTGATAGTGGGTCTTAACCCCACCGAGGGGATGCTCGCGCCATAGCAGCGTAGGGTATGTAACCTCGACCAAACACAGGGCCACCTTGGGTTCAACAACCGTCTGAAATGGCGACAAAAAACCCTTCAATGGTCGCGCGCAACCGCTTACGGGCGGCGTTGCGGCGAGCCAACGAGCCCCTCATCGCGAGAGCCAAATGATGGGGTTGGTGGATAGCTTAACTGTGTAAAAGCATCCGACATGCTGGATGCAATTTGGTAAGTGACATGTAGTAATGGCCGTGACCTTCGGGGTCTGGATGTAGGAGTGGTCAGATAGTGTGGTACCGGAGATGCTTTGGAATCTCGGTCCCGGGAAGAAGCCGCAGAGCGATCTGCGTCAATGTGAGGTTGAAATCTCACTGCCTATCTGACTAGCCAGCGGCGCATGTTTCGACACGTAAGGCTAACGCGGGAACTTCGACAGGCAACTGTCGGAGGGGAGCTTCGGCAAGTAGGGGTGACAGGAAGGTGGGTGTCGATACATCCGAAGTACTCACCGAGGTCGTTTGCGTGGCAGCGCGACCGATAAACCCGAAAGCTGGAACCGACTGCGACGACGACCACCGGGCCTGTGCCTGGCGGTCGGCCCTTCGGGGCCACGTGGTAAAGCGCTGGCAACCGGTGAAACGGGGACAGCGATCAATGCAGGGTTGGCGCCCTGCTCATGGCAAACATAGGAGGACGACGGCGTAGTGCCGAGCGACGCTCGGCATGAGGCCGAGCGGTGGAGCGAACCACCCGAAAAACAGCGGTGCGTATCAGCGATCCGTCAGGACATAATCGCTGAGCATCTTCGGGCGGGGACGCCCATAGGACACAGTAAGAACCCTTAGGGGAGGGCTTCGGCCCTCCCCGCTTGGGACTGGTTTCTGAAGGTCGGCAATCAGCCCAAAGCGGCCGTTCTACCCGCTACTAATTTCGTCCGTGCTAACTGGGCCGTACCCAATGGCACAGATCAGACAGAGATTTGATCGCAACTGGTGGGCTGTGTCATCCCGCGCAACACGACAATTGCGATACATCACGCTGAAACGTCTGCGCGCACAGCTTGATGGCCTCGGCGTACACGAGATAAGGAAACAACATCCCGGCGAGCTGTTCCACGGTCAGCCGCTGGCTGATCGCCAAGGCCGCGATCTGAATGATCTCGCCCGCCTCCGGTGCCAGTATCTGCGCCCCGATCAGCACGCGGGATTCAGCGTCGATCACCAGCTTGATGAAACCGCGCTCATCAAAGTTGGCCAGTGCCCGTGGCACCTGATCCATTTCAAGCCTGCGGGAATCCACCTCAAGGCCTTGCTGCTCGGCCTGGGTTTCGCTCAAACCCACCGTGGCCACCTGCGGGTCGGTGAAGATCACCGCCGGCATCGCCGACAGATCGAGTGTGGATGCAATGCCGTGCATGGCGTCTGCCGCGCGCGTGCCGCCGGCGGCTGCCACATAGACGAACTGCGGCAGCGTGGTGCAATCACCCGTGGCGTAGATGTCCGGTGCTGAAGTTCGCAGGCGTTCATCGAACAGAATCGCGCCGGTGCGGTCGCTTTCCACTCCGGCCGCGCCCAGGCGCAATACTTCTGTGTTGGGCCGCCGCCCCGTTGCGATCAGTAAACGCTCCGCGACCAAGGCCTCATCACCGACATTGACGGTAAACAATGCGCCGTCATGCGCAATCGAAGATGCCGTGGTATCCAGGCACACGTCGATGCCTTCGCCGCGCAAGTACGCACATAATCCGTCGCCCAGCGCCGGGTCTTCGGAGGACAACAAGCGGCTGCGTACCAGCATGGTCACCTGGCTGCCCAGGCGGGCAAACGCCTGGGCCTGCTCGACAGCGACCACGGAGCCACCAATCACGATCAGTCGCGGTGGGCACTCGCCGCTGCGCATGGCCTGCGTCGAGGTCCAGAACGGCGTGCCCGGCAGGCCCTTGATGCTCGGAATGGCCGGGGACGCGCCACTGGCAATCAGAATCCGGTCAGGCGCAATGTGTTGATCACCGTGGTCCGTTCGCACAGTGAGCGATTTTGGTCCATCAAACCAGGCTTCTCCGCGAAGCAAGGTGATGGCGTCTTGCTCATCGATGATGCGCTGGTACTTGCTCTGACGCAGTTCGGCCACGCGTCGCTCGCGTTGCTGCATCAATCGCAGCGGGTCAATGTCGGCCTCGGCCGTGTTCAGTCCCTCGAACGGCACGTGGCGTCTGTCGTGCGCAAGCTGCGCGGTGCGAATCATGATCTTGGAGGGCACGCAGCCCACGTTGACGCAGGTGCCGCCGATGACTTCGCCGCGTTCGACCATCGTCACTCGTGCACCCAGTTCGGCAGCACGGATGGCACACGCAAAGGCACCCGAGCCACTCCCGATGATGGCGATATGCAGTGTTTCTGATGTCGCGTCAGTCATTGATCGCCCTGCACCATTGTCGCTGGATAGCCATTTGCCGCGCTTGCAGCGGCGATGGCCTGCGGATCGGCGAGCGTATCGTCATACGTCACGATGGCTCGGCGCTGCTTGTAAGACACCTCCACGTCCTGCACGCCCTCGACACTATTCATCGATTGTTTGACGATGTATCGACAGCCTGCACAGGTCATCTTGTCGATGTCGAAGGTGGCGACAGCCTCTGCTGCATTCGCTCCAAACGGCAGCAAGGCGGCAAGCAGAATCGTGCTCATACTGAGTTTCTTGGTCATCATCGTGATCTCCGGGTAATGGCTGTCTTCACGCGTCCAGCAGCGGTGCCAGCCACGGGAATGCCAGCGCCAGCAGTGTCAATGCGGTTGCGATCATCAAGATGGATTTGAGCAGCCATCCAGGCTGACGCTCGGCACAGTCCTCGGACGCACAGACCTTGGGCGCCCGAAACCAGACCTGGTGGTGACCCAGCGCCAGCAGAATCAGTGTCGCACCGAGGAAATACGGCTGGTATGGCGCCAGCACGCCCAACTGCCCCAGCCATGCACCGCCCAACCCCAGGCTAAAGAACAACAGCGGCAGAATGCAGCAACTGGACGCGGCGATTGCGCCGACCAGGCTGCCTGTCGTGAGCCAAGTTGATTTTCGGTATGTGGGCGTTTGCATCGCAGTCTTGATTGGGGAACCTGCGGGCTACGATGCAGTCTGTAACCGTTACAAGGTCAAGCCCTCGCAATCAAGCAACCACGATGTCAGCAACTAACGCGATCACCATAGGAGACGCTGCCCGACGCAGCGGCATCTCGCCAGAGTCCATTCGGCATTACGAGCGAATCGGCCTGCTACCCAGCCCCGTGCGTGGTGACAATGGCTATCGCTACTTCTCTCAGGAAACGCTTGATCGGCTGGCGACTATCCGGGCCTGGCGAGACATCGGCATGTCGCTGGACGAGATTCGCGAGCTGAGCACCGCCACTGATGGCGAAGAGATGCGGTGCGGGACCGTGCAGCGCCAGTTGCTGGCACATGCGGGTGAGGTTCGCAGCAGAATTCAGTCGCTAAAGGCGCTGGAGTCCCGGCTCAGGCGCTTGGCGTCGGAGTGTGATCCGAGCCGTGATGAGTGCCCGGTTGTTCGTCAGATGGGCCGCTCGTCACCGTCGCCACTCGGCGGCGACGGCTGGACCGTTAAGCGCTTGTGTAATGGGCGTCGATAGCGCCTGGCGCGCTGGCGTATGCCACTAAGAAAATACGGGGCAATCCGCTCGGCCACGCCGGAGTCCTGTTCGCGCTCCTGGCAAGGAACGAGACGAGACTCGTGCCCATTCCACTCGAACCACGAGTGGCGCCGTCCAAAGGCGCGAGAAGGCCCGGCCCCAAAGATGTTCGCGAAAATTGATCAGTTTTACTGGCTGACATCCTGGAATTCCCAGACTCTCGTTGTCAGGCACTTTTAGTAGAGCCGTCGGAGGCACTGAAGCTCACACACACCCGAGTGCCACCAGTGTCTGTGAGATCAAACTCCATGATCCACCCAAACTGCCGGCAAATCTCGGCGGCGATATACAGCCCGAAGCCTTGGCCATCGTGTCCCACGTTCGCACCGCGGGCATGTGGCTCCATTAACTGTTGTGCATTGTCGATATCGAGCCCACATCCGGTATCGGATATCTTCAGCGTCCCGCCTGTGAGGGCAATGTCGATCTGGCCGTTGTGTGTGTACTTGATGGCGTTGCCAAGCAGGTTGCGTATGAGAATCCCGAGTAGCTGCTCATCTGTCATGATGGTTAAAGGTTCAACGGCTTCTATCGTCAGTCGAATGTCTTTCGCGCCGATCAACGACGCGGCTTCGTCCGATTGACTTTGCAGTACGTCATGCACTGGCACTGGCGGGAAGGCGTCCGTTGCGGCAGTTGCCAAACGTGATAACAACATCAATGCGTCAATGCTGCCGGACATTCTCTCCACGGCATCCTTGATGCGTTGCAAGGTTTTTGCGTTGGCGGCGTCGTTTTTCTCACGCTCGAGCATGACATCCACAGCGCCACCGACGATGGCGAGCGGCGTGCGCAGTTCATGGCTCGCCATTGCCGACAAATGCTGTTCGCGGCGCACGAACGCATCCATCTCCGCCAAGTAACTATTCAAGGTTTGGGTTATTCCGGACAGCGCTCGGTCCGAGCTGTCGGGCTCCAACCGCATCCCACGCTCAGATGGTGTGAGCTGACTGACTGAGTTGGCGAGATCATTCAGTGGCCGGATCATTGACCGGGCCATGCGCTGTGACATG
>CALBOV010000026.1 GCA_937896565.1 uncultured Salinisphaerales bacterium | reverse complement strand
GCCTGCCTGGGCGTCGACCAGGCCATCCCGGCATCGATGCAGGCCGACGTGATCGATGAGGACACGGCGGCCGGTGGCGGCGGGCGCGCGGGCCTCTACTTCGGGCTTTGGGGGCTGGCGACCAAGCTGGCCATCGCGCTGGGCGTGGGCCTGGCGTTTCCGGTGCTCGAGCTGGCCGGTTTCGATGCCAGGATCGACAACGACGCCACCGCGCTGTGGACGCTGAGCCTGCTCTACGCGGTGCTGCCGGTGATCATCAAGCTGTGCGTGGTGCCGGTGGTGTGGAACTTCCCGCTGGACCGCCATCGCCACGCCGAACTGCGCTCGGCCATCGGCTGAGCCACGCTCATCAGCGATGCGACGCTGTCACCGGTCCGTCCCGAACACCGATTCGGTCAGATCGGACAGCTCAGCGGCCAGATATTCCGGAGTAATGCGGTTGGCGGGCAGACGCAGGTCCTGATGCCCGTGCTCGGATTGCTTGAGCACGCCGAACTCGTCCTCGGCCACGTGCTTGATCTCAATGTACCCGGAATTCCACGGCACCAGGTTGGCCATGGTCGTGGCGAAACGGACGGAGGCCTGCCCGAACAGCAGCTTGCCGGCGCTGCTCGCCGCCGGAGCGACGTCGTGCTTGACCTCGGCGACATAACCGACCCGCTCGGCGGCCTTCGCCACCTCCCGGAACAGGGGTTCTACAACGGTCACGAGCAATTCGTGAGCGGCCTCCGCATCGGCGGCGAGCCGCGCCCTGGCGCGCGCCATTTCCTCCTGCTCCCGTTGTCGCTTCTCGTCGTCAGCGTCTTTCAGCTCCCTGAAATGCCGGTCCCAATCCGTTTGCGCGGTGTCGATGAGTGAATTCACAGCCCTGGCCGATTGCAATGATCCGAGTGAACGCCATGCGTACGCCGCCAAACGGGCGACGTGCTGGCAAAGTGATAACCGCGCCAGCCCTGAACAGGCGTTGAACGCGTCGAGGATAAGGCGGCGGCCAATCCTGGCTTGCGACCGGCGACCAACGTGCGGGCACGCCGGCTGAGCGGCCACATCGCGTTAACATTCCAGGCATGACCGACTCGCCAACGAACTACTCGCTGGACGCCGACACAACCCTCGACCGGCTCGCGAAAACCGACCGACTGCTGATCATTCAGGACCTGGACGGCGTCTGCATGGGGCTGGTGCGCGATCCGCTGACCCGCCGCATGGAGCGCCGCTACATCGAGGCCGCGCGCCGGCTGGACGGCGGGTTCTACGTGCTGACCAACGGCGAACACATCGGCCGGCGCGGCGTGAACCGAATCGTCGAGCAAGCCATGGACGCGGCGCATCACGCCGGCGAACGGGGCCTTTACCTGCCCGGCCTGGCGGCCGGCGGCGTGCAGTTGCAGGACCGCCATGGCGCGGTCACCCACCCCGGCGTCAGCGACGCGGAGCTGGCCTTTCTGCAAGCGGTGCCGGCCAAGGCCGAGCGGTTTCTGATCGACCTGCTCACGCGGCCGCCATTCGACCTGACGGAGGCGGACGCGACAGCGCTGGCGGCCACCTGCGTGCTGGACAACCCGGCCTCGCCGACCGTGAACCTGAACCCGCTGCATCATCGGTTCGGCGATGTGCCCGAGCACTACGTCACCGCCCAGCGCGAGACCGTGGCATTCGTCGACGGGCTGCTGCGTCAGGCGGCGGACGCCGGCCTCGCCGGTGCCTTCTTCGTTCACTACGCGCCGAATCTCGGTCGCGGTGCGGACGGACTCGAGCGCGTAAAATTCGCCGATGGCGACAACGCCGGCACCACCGACTTCCAGTTCATGATCCGGGGCGCGATCAAGGAAGTCGGCGTGCTGGTGATTCTCAATCACTACTTCCACCGGCTCACCGGAGACTGGCCGCTGGGCGAGTCATTCAACGCCCGCGAGGCGCCGCAAAGCCACGACGAACTGCTGGCGCTGGCGAAGAAGCGCTTCGATCCGAAACTGATGCCGCGCATCGTTGGCGTCGGCGACACGCTCACGTCCTATCCGGAGACCGACGGCGACACGGTTCGCCATCAACGCGGCGGCAGCGATCGCGGCTTTCTGACCCTGGTCCAGGAGCTGGGGCAGGCCTTCGGCACCGACAACGTAGTGATTTACGTGGACAGCAGCACCGGCGAGGTCCGGCGCCCGGGCGTGGATGAAGCGCGTCTGCGCCAGGCAACCGGAGATCCGGCCAGGGCCGTGGCCGCGCTGGAAGGCATCAGCGATGCCGACGACCCGCTACGACCGAACCTGATCCTGCCCGGCGGACATCCGCAGTATGTCGACTGGTTCTGCGCGCTGGCGGAGCGGCGTCAGACACTCGCGCCGACGTGATCGTCGGCCCGACGCCCGAAATTCGCGTCGTCGTTGGCGGCGGGCCGCCGCAGAATCTCCCGCTGCGAACGCATGCGCCGGAACGCTTCGATCCAGTCGGACGGCTTCGGCAGCGATGGCGGGGCATAGACGATCATCGCGCCGTGTTCCGTCAGCTCCAGCAGCAGCCCGTCACTGTCCACATGCGTTCTGAACACCTCACCCTGCACCAGCGATGACAGGGCGTCGGTGAAGTCCGACTGCCGCACCCGCATGTCGCCGAGCTTGGCGCGAATCGTCGACATGTGAATGCGACCTCCCGGGGGAATCGAGTAGGCGTTGACGGTGTCGATGATGGCGTTGCGGACGGCGGCGATCGCGGCAAGCGCTTTGTCCATGACGAATTCCTCCGGAGCGGGACAACGGGCGACTTGTTGGCTATCGGCCGGACGCGGACGAGCTTGACCCCGGTGACCAACGCCTCAGGCAGCGGGCGGTTGCTCACCCCGGCGGTAGGCGTCGATCCGGTCCCGCATCGCCGCCCAGCGCTCAAGACTTTCCGGTGGCCAGAGTTCATCGCGGTCGTAGTAGATGTCCATCACCGGCGCATCGCCGGACAGCCGCAGCCAGGGCTGTTTCGACTCGGCGAAGATGTGCACGTCCGGTGGCCAGCGATCCGGCGCGTCCAGCGTGCCGACCCGGACGAAGCTGATCAGCGATCCGGCGCCTGCATAGTGGCTCCACAGCGCGACGTGGCAGTCCGGGCAGCGGAGCACGTCCTGTCCCTTGCCGCTGTTCGACGGCGTGTGCACGCAGACCGGCTCGCCTCGCAACACCGTCACGCGATCGGACTCGATCATCGCGTTCAACGCGAACGCCGCGCCGCTCTCCCGCTGGCACCAGCGGCAATGACAGCAGTGCACGAACAGCGGGGCCGATGTCAGGCGGTAGCGGACACGGCCACAGGTACAGCCCCCGTCGATCGAGCCGGACGATGCCTCGCCCTGCTCAGTGTTCATGGACGTCTTCCGTCAGATGCTGGTCGAAAAACGCCAGCGTCCGCTCCCAGGCGATCTTCCCGTCGCGGGTGCCGCGGCCGGCGGAACGGAAGCCGTGCGGAATGTTGTAGACATTGGCATCCAGGCGATCACCCAGCAGCTCCTTCAGCCGCTCACGTCGCTTCTTCGGACAGAACGGGTCGACCCGGCTCCAGTGCCCCTGCATCCGCTTGACCGACGCCAAACCGTCCTCTTCCTGGAACGGCAGGCCCGCGCCCTGCAGCCCGAACGAGTGGTGGTAAACCACCGGCGCCTCCATGTCATCGCGCATCGCCGCCTGAATCACGAACCCGCCAGTCAGACACATGCCGATGATCCCGAGGCGGCCGTTGCAGACATCGTCCTGCTTCAACTGGTCGAGCAGCGCGTCGATTTCGCGATAAAGCGGACTCGACGCCGAATTGATCCGGCCGACGGAGCGGACCGCCGCCCGGACGCAGTAGTCGATGGCCCTGCCGCTGAACAGGTCCGGCAGCCAGACCACATAGCCGCGACTGGCCAG
>CALBOV010000025.1 GCA_937896565.1 uncultured Salinisphaerales bacterium | reverse complement strand
GGTCTCCTCCTGTCCTGAT
The DNA here is from genome assembly GCA_937896565.1 of uncultured Salinisphaerales bacterium. Taxonomy (GTDB): domain Bacteria; phylum Pseudomonadota; class Gammaproteobacteria; order Nevskiales; family OUC007; genus Abyssibacter. The sequence goes on along the minus strand of CALBOV010000025.1, from coordinate 6,659 downwards.
CGCCGCTGCCTCCCTAGGCCGTCGGCGCCTTCTTGAGTCCAGCGACGCGCGCCAGCACCTGCTCCGGATCGGAGCCGGCCGGCACGCAGGCAAACCAGAAATCCCCGCCACTCGACGGGTTGTCCGCCGTCCATCCCTCCTGACTGATCAGTACCCCGCGCGTACCGGAACCGGGCGCCTCGGCGATGACGATGTCGACCGCCTCGCAAGCCAGCGACCCTGAGGCGTCCGCACGCAACGCGACCTGCCAGCGCTGGTGTTCGGCGACGTTGAAGATCGGCTGACACAGGTCCAGCTCGCCAGCGACATCGGCACCGGTGGCTTCCAGCAGCACGATGTCGATGCAGTCCGGCGCCAGCGCCGACAGCTCACGCAGCGCATCGGCCACGTACATCGCGGCGGTGTCGACCATGTCCTCGTCGGGGGTGTCGAGAGCGCGACCGGCCAGCGCGGCGGCCGACGTGAGCATCGCCGACGGCATCGCCAGCGCCAGCGCGATGGGTGCGTTGGGCAGTCCGCCGCGCAGGGCCTGCAACACCTCGGCGATATGCGCCCGCAGCGGGCCGTCGGCCAGCAGACGCTTGAGCGGATAGGTATCCCGCGATTTCTCACCCAGCGCCGCACCCAGTTCCGGATGGGCCTCGGCCCAGGCGGCGATCAGATCCATGGTCGGAAACCGCACCACGTCGGGCTGGAGCAGGCCGTGGCCCTTCTTCAGCCAGGTCGCGCAGGCCATGGCGTCCAGCCACGGCGGATGGCCGGACGCGAGCAACTGCGCCGTGTACGCGGTGTGGTCCAGCCAGAGCGGTGACGCACCGGCGCCGTTGGGTTCGAAACGCGGCATGGTTTTATCCTTTGGATGCCTCGCAGGCGGCGAGTTTTGCCTGCAACTCGGCGATTTGCAGATCCTTGGGATCCGGCATCAGGATCGGCGGGATCTGGTCGTAGGGGACTTTCATCCGGGCCTCGCCCGCCCCGATGATCATCGTGTTGGGGTCGTCCCAGGAGCCGTAGTACGGGACGTGCTTCGGCGGCTCGTCCTGCGTCCAGTCCTGGACGAAATCGTCGAACTTGGTGCCGCGTTGCAGCCGCGCCTGGCGCTCGGCCTTGCGCGCGGCCTCCGTGGCGGCCTCGTCCAGCACCAGGGTCTTGTCATCGAACACGACCTTGAACAGGTCGCGGGCAATGGAGGCGCTGACCTTGTCTTCCTCGACATCCTTGAGTACCAGATACGGATCGCGCTCCAGCACGTCGCCGTAACCGCCCCCGGAACCCTGGCAGATCATGTAGACCTCGCCTTCGTTGCAGATCTCGAAGGTCATGCCCATGTCCTGCGAGGTGTACGTGCCACCCTCGAAGGGCTGCTTGTTCATCAGGTCGACGATGTTGAACTCCACGTCGCTGATGTCCGTCGTGCCGTCGTTGAAGATGTCGAACACGTTGACGTTCTTGATCTTGCAGAGCTGATAGGCGGGGCAGGAATAGCCGCCGAACATGCCCTGGGCCGACGAGAACATGGAGCCCTCGCAGCCAGTCATGAAGCCGAACATGTTGGAGCCGCGCACCGTTGCGACCTGTTCGTAACCCAGACCACCGCGGAACTTGCCCCAGCCGGCCCGATCCTTGGCGAGCACCTGGGCGCCCAGACGGATGATCGGAACGTCCTCCTCGTTGATCTCGTGCTCGCCGGTGTCGGCCATGAAGCCGAACACGGGCGATACCGCGTCCTCACCGTCGGCGGTGGCGCGGGCACCCTGCCCGCAACCGTTGATGTCGCCGCAGAAGTTGCCGGTGATCTCGCCGTGCTGGGTCAGGCCGCCGTAGATGAACGTGGCGGCCTGGTCGTACTGCGGCGCGATGATGGAGGTGTAGCGATGCGGCAGCATGTAGCCAAGCTTGGCCATCGGTATCGTCGGGATCGTGCAGGCCTTGAACAGCGGCATCAGGCTCATGGACTGCGGCGCCTCGCCCTCGGCATCGATGATCGTGCCGGGCTGGCTGATGATCTCGATGGGCGACAGCAGCGCCATGGTGTGGGGCAGATCCGGCCAGATGTTCTGCAACAGGCCCGTCACCAGGGCGGACTTCCACGACCCGATGTTGGTGTTCACCGACCGGTTCATGAACTGTGGCGAGCAGCCGGAGAAGTCCCAGGTCATCCGGTCGCCCTTGACGGTGACATCCATCCGCAGCTTCTGGATGGCGTTCTCCCGCAGCGTGGAATCCATGAACGCCTGGACACGGGTGGTGCCGTCCGGGAGTTCGGCGATGCGACGCCGGACCTCGACTTCGACATCCTCGAGGCTCTTGCGCATCATCGCGGCCAGCGCGTCACGACCGAACTCCTCGACGATCGCCAGCACGCGCTCTCGCATCCGCATGACGACATGCAGCTTCACCTTCATGTCCTCGAGCTGGAGCTTGGGATCGCGCACCGAGTTCTGCAGGAAGGTGACGAGATCACGCTTGAGCTTGAAATTCTCGACAACCTTGAAGGGCGACATCTTGAGCCCCTCGTCGTAACGGGACTCGGCCGCCGCGGGCAGGCCGCCCGGTTCGGTGGCGCCGTTTTCACCTTCGTGGATGGTGCAGGCCAGCCAGCAGATCAGTTCGCCGTCGTGGAAGATCGGCATCATCATCGACTGGTCGGTGTTGTGGATGCCGCCGTAACGCGCGTCGTTGTGGATGAAGCCGTCGCCGTCGCGCACCCCCACCGTCTCGTCCTGCGTCCAGTACTTGTTGATGTACTTGATCGGGTAGTGACAGACGCTGGCGAACGCGATGATGCCGTGGGGAGCGATCATCGAAAGATCGCCGGTCGGCGTCATGATCGCGGTGACCAGATCGCCCCAGCGGGCGCCCGGCGCGGCGCCCATCTGGTTCACCATCTGGAACCCCTCGTCCAGCGCGGCGCTGACCAGGCCGCGGACGTGGTTCAGCTGGTGTACGTCCTGTTCCTGCGACAGCAGCCGTTCTTCGTAGGGCGTGCGCGGCTGGATCGAGTGATTGCGCATGATCGCCGGGTCGGGACCCAGAAACAGCTTGTTGTCATCGAGAAAGCGATCGATCAGCGCCTGTTCCTCGTCGCTGATGTAGCCGTCGGTGATTTGATCATCCATGGGTGTCTCCTGCCGCTTCAGGCGTCGTCGCGTGTGAACCAGACGGCGCCATGCCTGGCGGCGCTGTAGGACCAGCCCGGTTCGACGAGGTAGGTGGTGGCTCGGGTCGTGACGATCGCCGGACCGGTGATGTGGGTACCCGGCTCCAGCGCCGCTTCGCCGAAGACCGGCGTCTGCACGGGGCTGTCGATGCCGACGAAATGCACCATGCGCTGTTCGACCGGTTCGATCGCGGTGGGCGTCCGCCCGTTGAGCTTCACGCCATCGAAGGTGACGGCGGTCTGCTCGACGAAACTGCAGACGCGGATGGTGTTGATGCGAACACCGGCTTCGGGCGCCTGGCTGCCCTGCCCGAAGCGCTCGCCGTAACGCGTATGGAACTGATCGATCAGCTTGAGCACGTCCTTGCGTGATTCCAGCCGCCGCAGTTCGGTGACCACGGCGGTTTGCACGCGCTGATTGCCGTAGCGCATGTCCAGTTCCAGGCGATGCTGCACCTGGGCTTCCTCGAACCCCTGACGCACCAGATCCTCACGACCCCGTCCCTCCAGTTCCTCGACGGCGGTATTGAAGCTGTCGAAGTCGCTGAAGAAGCTGGACTGGTTGGCGTCGAACAGCACGGTCCAGGTGCTCACCTCATGAATGTGCATCTGATTCATGCTGCCGGCGCCGCAGGCGGAGAACACCGCCGAAAATGGCGGGGCGAGCACGCGGTCCACGCCGAGCACGTTGGCGATACCGCAGGCATGCAGCGGCCCGTTGCCACCGTAGGCCAGCATGGTGAAGTCCCTGGGCTCGTAGCCGCGGGTGCGCAGCTCGGTGGAAATGCCGTTCGCCATGTTGGCGTCCACCGTGCGCTTGATGAGCTTGCAGGTCTCGACGACGTCCAAGTCCAGGTCGTCGCAAAGCTCCTCTTCGATCGCCATCCTGGCCCGACGGGGGTTGAGCCTGATGAAGCCGTCGGCGTAGTTGTCGGGTTCCAGATAGCCCAGCATCAGGTCGGCATCGGTCACCGTGGGTTTCATGCCGCCCTTGTCGTAACAGGCCGGACCGGGGTCGGAACCGGCGGACTCAGGACCGATCTGAACGGTCTCGAACATGCGGTCGTAACTCGCGATGGAGCCACCACCGGCACCGAGCGTGACCAGCTCGACCATCGGAATCGACACCTGCCAGCGGTCGATGACCGGGTTGAAGTCGTAATGCTTGACCCCGCCCTGGGTGACGATGCCGATGTCGAAGCTGGTGCCCCCCATGTCGGTGGCGACCACATTGCCCAGCTCCGATTGCAGGGCCAGATGGTCGCTGGCGGCGATGCCCGACACCGGCCCCGAATGCACGGTTTGCAAGGCGTCGGTGGAGTTGAGCTGCGCCATGCCGCCGGAGTTGTGGTTGACCAACATCGGCTTTTCGTAACCCCGGGTCCGCAGGTTCAGCTCCAGCGAGCCGAGGCCGTGGTACATCACCGCGTGCAGGAAGGCGTCCATGATCGTCGAGGTCGTGCGGGCGTATTCGCCCTTGCGACCGGCGACCAGATGCGACAGCAGGCAGGGAATCGAGCCGAGCAGATGGCCCGGGAATTCCTCGTTGAAGATCTCCCGGACCCGCAGCTCGTGCTCGGCGTTGACCACGCTGTTGGTGAAGGCGACCACGATGGCCTGCGCGCCGGCGTCGACCAGCTCGCGAATCTTGCGGCGCACGTCCTGCTCGTCGAGCCGCAGGAACACGTGGCCGGTGTAGTCGATGCGCTCGCGCACCTCGCGAATCAGAGGAATCGGCACGATGGGATCGGGTCGCTGCGCGCTGGGAATGTCCTGCTGACGATCCTGCGACAGCCCCACGCCGTAGCCGCGGCCACGCGAGCACGGCACGGTGCTCTTGAACCCGGCCGTGACCAGCAGGCCAATGCGTGGGCCCTTGCGCTCGATCAGCGCATTGGTGCCCAGCGTGGTCGCGTAGCGCACCGAGTCAACCTGCGAGAGCAGCGTCGGCACCTCGATGCCCAGCTCCCCGCTGGCGTACTCCAGCGCGCTGTTGAAACCCAGCGCGAGATTCTGGTGGGTGGTCAGCGCCTTGGCCTGGATGTTCTTGTCACCCCAGGCCACGAAGCAGTCCGTGAACGTGCCGCCAATATCGACTGAAACTCGTTTCATCGCGGCGCCCTCAGTGACCATGCCCGGCATGGGAATGCCGCGGCGCCGGCGTGTACTTGCCCACCGGAGGCACCTTCACCTCGTCGCGATCGGCCCACTGCGCCTTCAGCGCGTCGATGTCGAGATCGATGTCGTGCAGCGGCGGATGACCCGGCGGCAGATACTCCACCTCGATCATCGTCCCGCAATGCGGGCAGTAGTATTCGAGAATCCGGCACCAGTCCGGGTTGGGCGAATAGGTGCGGCTGTACTTGGACGTATCCAGCAGCGGCGGATGAATCTCCTCCGGATTGCGGTTGTAGACCAGCAGACCGCGCTTGTAGTTGTCGCGGGCATCGTGCAGATCGCCCTCGCAGGCGCGGCACTCCCAGCGTTCGCGGTCGAGATCAATCCGGAGGTATTCGGTGACCAGTACCTTCATGTCGCTTGTCTCCTCGCAGGCTGCGTCGGCCTACTGCTTGCGCAGCAGCATGTCGCCGCTGGCGTTGAATTCGAATGTCCAGTCGGGGTCCAGCCGGCAGGTGAAGAAGGCCTCTTCCAGCACCGCCGGGCCGGTCGCGCCCACCCCGCCCGTCTGCGACTCGATGCGGTAGACCGGCACGTCGAGAATGGCGCCGTCGATCAGCACCGACCGGGTGGCGTCACTGGATGCCGGCGGCAGGCTCGCGGAATCCGTGGCGAAGCTGCCGCTCAGACCGGGCTGGGCGATGGTCTTGACCACGGTCACCCGAACCGCCAGCCGATCGTCCGTGCCCACCGAATCCGGCAGACGGCCGTTGACGGCCAAGTGGCGACGCGACTCACCATCCGAGACAACCAGTTCGGTGGAGACGTCGCAGTCCTCCAGCGCGAAACCCTCGGAGAACATGCCGCGGCGCGCCTGCTCCATCGCGTCCTCTTTTGCGGCGTCGAGCGAGGCCTGGTCGTTGCCGGCCAGCAGCACCTCGTACTCGTGCGCGATATTCGAGAAGCCCACGCCGAAGGCCGAGAACACGGCGGCCAGACCGGGGATGAGCACCTGACGCACTCCGACCGCATCGGCCACCTTGCAGACCACGAACGGGCCGGCACCGCCAAAGGCCGCAAGCGTGGTATCCGGCGTGACGTCGCCAGTCGCGCGCAGGGCGTCGGCGACCTTGTCCACCCAGGCGGCCTCCATTCGCGCGGCGGCCTCCTCGATGGACAGACCCAGCGGCTTGGCGATGTGCTCGTCGATCGCGCGCCGGGCGCGTTCCACGTCCAGCTGGAGATCGCCGCCGAAATACGAAGTCGGGTCCAGCAGGCCCATCGCCAGGAACGCATCGGTGATCGTCGCCTGCGTACCACCCAGCCCGAAGCAGGCCGGTCCGGGTTCGGAGCCAACCGACTCCGGCCCGACCTTCACCCG
>CALBOV010000024.1 GCA_937896565.1 uncultured Salinisphaerales bacterium | reverse complement strand
CGTCCACATTGCGTCTGACCGGGCATCGGACCACGCCGGAAGACTTGCCTCTGTTGACGTTCGGGGCGGCGAATCCGGCGGTCGGGGCGAGTGATGGCGATGATGAGGCCCTGGATACGGCGGCGCCGCGGGAACTCCAGGTGACTCTGGGAGGCGCGGCGAACACGCTGGATGCGGTCAAGGCCAACACCGACACGATCACGGTGCAGTACCAGGGCCTGGACGACAACACCATTCTCAACTGCCTGGGGCAGCCGGTGCAGTCCGGCTGGACCAGCGTCGACACCTTCTTCGTCGCCGAAGGCGCGACGGTGGCGGCGTCGGAATCCGATGCCGCGAACGCGGAGGCATCGCGTCTGGCGCTGTACTGCTCGGCGACGCTGGTGGACGCGAGTGGCGTGCCACAGGGCGGCGCCACCACGCTGCCGATCGCCAACGACGTGCTGAACCTGCAGATCGAGCTGGGCGACGACGCCAACGGTGACGGTGCCGCGGACCGGTTTGTGACCCCGTCGACGGTCGGCCTGAACATGGAAGAGGTGATCAGCGTGCGTCTGACGTTGACCATGTACGGCGCACGGCCTCTGTCTTTGATCGACCGGATCGGTTCCGACACCGCGACGACCGTGGAACGTGAACTTCAGCGCCAGTTCGTGCGCACCATCAGTCTCAGGAATCTGTTGTCATGAACGGCGCATCCCTCCGTTTCCGGCGGCAACGCGGCAGCGTGCTGCTCGTCAGTCTGGTGATGTTGCTGGTGTTGACCGTCATCGGCATCACCACGCTGCGCACCGTGGTCAGTCAGGAACGCATGTCCGCCAACGATCGTGACAGCCAGCTGGCCTTTCAGGCGGCCGAACTGGGTTTGCGAGACGGCGAGCGCTGGATCAACAACCAGTCCGAGCTGCCCCACGAACTCGAGTGCATCAGCGATACGCCGCCGTGCCGCGGAGCCGAATTCCCGGGTGTGTTCATGATTTCGCCGGTCGAGGGCAAGTTCGACACGGTGGGCGACCTGATCGCGATGACCCTGGACAACTGGAAGACCGAGGGCGAGTCCTTGCAGAACCCGGCCTATGATCCCGCGCAGGGTGGAGCCGCCGTGCAGGGCGTGGCGGAGCAGCCCCGGTTCCTGATCCGCGAGGCCCGGGTGATCCGTGACAGCCTGACGTTGGGGCGCGGCGACGAAACCCAGCGCTATCTCTACGAAGTGACCGCGATCGGCGTCGGCGCCGAGGAAGACAGTCAGCGCGTGCTTCAATCCACCTTCATTCGGCGATTCTGATGGCGGGTCCAGGTTCCATTCGCATGTTGTCTCGCGGGCTGGTCGCGGTTGCCGCGGGGTTGCTGACGGCTGGCACGGCCAGCGGTCTGGACCTGCCGCTCAACACCTTGTCGGGTGGTGGTTCGCAGATTCCGTCGGCTCCCATCGAGCTGGGCGTGTCCCCGCCACCGATGGTCATGCTGCTGCTGGACGACTCCCTGTCGATGTCGTCGAATTTCCTGATCGACGATGAGGACGCGCAGCGCGAATTCAGCGTCGAGTCGCTGACCTATCGCTGGATTTATCCGCTTCCCGTGGACGCACCGTCCAGCGAGTCGTCCTACACCAACGCGTATCTGCACCGCCTGGCCGTTCCGTCACAGGTCGTCGTCGATGCCTGGAACGAGGATGACGATTTCCTCCGCGGCTCCGAGGCGAGGCTCGGTGATGACTACGAGGGTGTCTGGCGGGCGCGCAACAGCGACTACAACCCGCTTTATTACGACCCGAACGAGACCTACGAACCCTGGCCTTATGGCGTCGATGCCGCAGGTCTGGCGTTTGCCGATGCGTCGGCATCGGCGGCCCGTCTGGATCCCTATGACCCGACGAAGACCGTTAATCTGACGTCCCTGAAGGAGTTCACGACCTACCTGGTCACCGAGGACGACGACATCGTGTCGGTGAGGCACGAGAGGGTGTGCACGAGTTCGCAGTTTTTCTGCAATCTCGGGCTGGGTACTTACCGCGACTTGCGCGAGCGCATCGCGCACTACTACTCTTGGACCGATTCCAACGGCAATGGCGTGGTTGATGCCGACGATACGCACTCCCGCGTCGAGATCGGCGACCCGACCGAGCTGCAGAATTTCGCCAACTGGTTCCAGTATCACCGCTCGCGCGAGTTGAGGACCAAGGGGCGGCTGTCCGAATTCATGGCAGGTGTGGGCGATGCCTACATGGCCGTCGCCAGCGTGAACAACAACCCGGACAGCCAGCTGGAGATGGTCGAGCTCAACGACGATCCCGCGATCGGGAAGCGCAGGCAGGTCATGGATGCCATCTTCGGCACCCGCGGCAATTCGGCGGGCACGCCGCTGCAAAAGGCGTTGTTCGACGCCGGCGCGTATATCGAGTGCGGCGGTGGCACCAACCTGTTCGGTAACTCGAACTGCCCGCGCCTGTCCGAGGACGATGACGGCCAGTGTCAGCAGGCGTCGGTGCTCCTGGTCACGGATGGCTTTTCCTCCGACAACGGCGCGTCGGTCACCAGCACCGGTACGCCCTCTTCCAATGGTTCGGCCGGGGCGTCGCTCGCGGTGAACAACGCGCCGTTCAACGGGACACCGACCAACGCCGATGGTGACGGTGACACCGAGTATGACGGCGGCGCCTACGCGGATGCGTTCACCGACACGCTGGGCGACGTCGCGATGCACTACTACGAGCGGGATCTGAATGCCGGTCTCGACAGCCGCCAGTACATCACGAGCTACGTGCTGGACATGGGCCTCGACGGCGATCTGTCGCGGCCGGCGAACAACTCGGATCCGGTTGCCTGGGGTGATCCCGATCCGGGCGCGGCTGCGTTCGTGCCGGTGAATCAGCTCGATGACTTGTTGCATGCCACCTACAACGGTCGGGGGCAGCAGTGCGCCGTCGATGATCCCAATCTGGTGGAAAAGTTTGCCGAGGCGCTGCGAATTTCACCGGGAAATTCGCAGGGGACAACGTCGGTGGGTATCACCTCCGGCTCCATCCTGAACAACCAGCGTGTGTTTCTGGCCACCTACGACGCCCAGGAACTGACCGGGGACCTGATCGCTTACGATCTCAACCTGGACGGGACGCTGGGCGAGCCGGCCTGGAGCGCGGCCGAGTTGCTGGACCAGAAGATCGATTCCGAGGGGCATGCGGATCGTCTGGTCCTGACCTACGACCCGAACCTGCGCGAAGGGATGCCGTTTTCCTGGCAGCAGTTCAGCGACCCCAGTTATCGCCTGTCGGCGGTAGCCGCATTGCAGCTTCCTCCGGAACTGTACCTGACACTGGAAATTCTGGTCGGTCTGGTCAACCCGGTCCTGAATGTTGTTCTTGCGGTCGAGGGCACTATCCTTGAGAGTGCGATCGAGCCGGTTCAGGAAGAGATTCTCAATCCGATCCTCGAGGTATCTGCGCTCAGTGGCCTGGGTCTGGATGAGCTCTTGGATACTGCGGTCTCACCGCTTTATCTGAACGAAATCGACCTCTACAGCCTGCTGGGGCTGTCCCGGCAACTGTCGCAGGGGCGCGTCAATTATCTGCGTGGTGAGCAGTCGAACGAGGAAAGCAACGGCGGGCGGTTCCGTAACCGCGACCTGCGCATGGGGCCCATCTACCATTCCCGACCGGTGGTCGTGGGCCCGCCGGATACCGACTATTCGGACCAGTTCCTCGATGACCTGTTCGGCGGTGACACGCCGGATACCGAGCTATACAGCACCTTTCGCGCGAACAACGCGAATCGCCGTTCCATGGTCTATGTCGGCGCCAACGACGGCATGTTGCATGGCTTCGACGCGACAACCGGCGAGGAGTTGTTCGCCTACGTGCCGGGTCGTCTGCTGGGCAAGGTTTCGGAACTGACCGATCCGGACTACGAGGCCGAGACCTACGTCGATGGCCAGATGAGCGTGGTCGATGCCTACGACGAGTTTCCGGCCTGCGGGGCGGGTCAGTCCTGCTGGCGGACCATCCTGGTCGGTAGTCTGCGGGGCGGCGGACAGGGTATCTACGCCCTGGATATCACCGATCCCGAGGCCTTCGTCGCCGCGGATACATTCTCCAAGCAACAGACACTGGCGGAACAGGTCGTGCTCTGGGAATTTACCGACTCCCCGGGTGGCGGTTTGCTCGGGGTCGTGTCCGGCGCGAAATTCCTGCTGCAGGGTCTGCTGACCGACGGTTTGTACGACATCCTGGGCGAAGTGCTGGACCCCGCGTTGATCCAGGGCGTCATCGACAGTACCGTCGAGCCTTTGTGCCAGGCGATTCTCGGGCCTTTGGACGTGGTCTGCTCGCTGGTGACCGATCTGACCGACCTTTTGCTGACGGTTGCCAGTCCCGTGCTGGCCCTCGTTTCTGATCTGTTGGGCGTGACAGATATTCTGTTCGATCTGCCATTGCTGCCCACTGTGACGGATCTGGTCGATACACTGTTGGAGGCGTTGCTCGGCGTTGATGAGTATCCGGGTTCCCCTGAACTCGGTTACACCTTCGGCCAGCCGAATATTGTCCGGCTGGCGGATGGCCGTTGGGCGACGGTCATCGGCAACGGTTATCACAATACCGATCTGGACCTGCAACTCAGTG
>CALBOV010000023.1 GCA_937896565.1 uncultured Salinisphaerales bacterium | reverse complement strand
CCGCCAGCGTGTCGGTCGTGTAGGACGGTCCATCGCGATCCAGTTCGACGGTATCCAGCACCAGCCCCGGCTCGTCGGCGATGGCGTCGGCGATCCACTGCGCACGCACGGCGTTGCTGGCGCGCGGGGCGTCACGATGCGGCGGCACGCGATTCGGCACCAGCCGGACATGGTCCAGGCCCAGCCGCTCGCGCAATTCCACACAGATTCGCAGATGCCCCAGGTGAACCGGATCGAAGGTCCCCCCCAGCATGCCGATCGGAGCGCTCAGTGTGCAGGCCCCATGATCAGTCGCGTGGGCTCAATGCCGGCAATGCCCATCGCCGTAGACCACGTATTTCTCCGACGTCAGCCCTTCCAGCCCCACCGGGCCGCGGGCGTGGATCTTGTCGGTGGAGATGCCGATCTCGGCGCCCAGACCGTACTCGAAGCCGTCGGCGAAGCGGGTCGAGGCATTGACCATGACCGAGCTGGAATCCACCTCGCGCAGGAAGCGCCGCGCCGCGGTCAGGTTCTCGGTGATGATGCTTTCGGTATGCCCCGAGCTGTAGCGGGCGATATGCGCCATGGCCGCATCGACATCGTCGACGATGCGGATGGACAGGATCGCGTCCAGGTATTCGGTCGCCCAGTCCTCGTCGGTGGCGGGCAGCACGTCGGCCACCAGCGATCGCGTCTTTTCGCAGCCGCGCAGCTCGATGCCGGCGTCGCGGTAGGCCTCGGCCAGCGCGGGCAGCAGCTCGGCCGCGCGTGATTCGGCGATCAGCAGCGTCTCCATGGTGTTGCAGGTGCCCAGCCGCTGCGTCTTGGCGTTGACCGCCACCGCCACGGCCTTGGCGGCGTCGGCATCGCGATCGATGTACACGTGGCAGATACCGTCCAGATGCTTGATCACCGGCACGCGCGCATGCTCGGCGACGAAAGCCACCAGGCCCTTGCCGCCGCGCGGCACGATCACGTCGACATAAGCCGGCATGGTCAGCAGATGACGCACCGCCTCGCGGTCCGTGGTCTGCACCACCTGCACGGCATCGGCCGGCAGGCCGGCGGCTTCCAGCGCCTCGCCAATCAGTTCCGCGATGGCCCGGTTGGAGTGAATCGCCTCGGAGCCGCCCCGCAGGATCACCGCGTTGCCGGCCTTCAGGCACAGCGCGGCGGCGTCGGCGGTCACGTTCGGGCGCGACTCGTAAATGATCCCGATCACGCCCAGCGGCACGCGCATCTTGCCGACCTGAATGCCCGAGGGCCGCGCGTTCATGCCGGTAATGGCGCCAACCGGGTCCGGCAGGCTGGCGATCTGGCGCACGCCGTCGGCCATGGATTCGATGCGTGCGTCGGTCAGTTCCAGACGATCCAGCAGCGCCGCATCCAGGCCGGCGGCACGTCCGGCCGCCATGTCCTTCGCATTGGCGTCCTTGATCCGCGCACGGCCGTCGACGATGCGCTCGGCCAGTTCCAGCAACGCGGCGTTCTTCGCGCCCGGCTCGGCCACGGCGGTGCTGCGGGATGCGGCACGCGCACGCTCCCCCACCGCCTGCATGTAGGCGCCAACGTCCCGGGTCTCGATCTCGCTGACTGTCGCGCTCATTCTCGTCCGTTCACCTTCCGCGTCGCGACGGGAAAACCGCCGCGAGGTCATGCATTCAGGGGTTCCAGCTTGGCGGCCGAGGCCGCCATCCAGCTCCGCGCATCACGGCCAGCGGCCAGAACCCAGACCAATGTTAGCAAGTCATCCCAGGGGTCATGACGATCCACGCCCTTGGCACCCCGATCCGCGCGACCGGCGACGGCCATCATCCAGCGCACGGACGCGGGCGAATGCCGACGCGCGGCGGCGACCATCATCGGAATCCGGCGACGGAACACGCCGATTTGCGCGCAGACGGCCTCGGCATCGCGGGCGCTGACCACCCGGGCCAGCTTGCGCAGTTCCGCGGCCAGGATGGCGACGATCGGAAACGGTTCCACCCCTTCCTCGCGCAGCCGGTCCAGCGTGCGCAGCGCCGCCTCCGGTGGGCCGGCCAGCGCCTTGTCGATCAGGTCGAAGACCACGAACCGCGCGTGATCGGCCACGGCATCGGCCATCAGGTCCACGTCGATCCGCCGCCCCGGATGCAGCAGGGCCAGCTTGGCGATGTCCTGCGAGCCGGCAAGCAGATTGCCCTCCACGCGCTCGGCCAGCAGCGCGACGGCGTCGGGATCAGCCTCCAGACCTTCCTGCCGCAGGCGCGCGTTGAGCCAGCGCAGCAGTTCACGGCCCTTCGGCGTCCAGCCGTAGACGGTCACGCCGGTCTTGTCGACGGCCTTGAACCAGGCACTGTTGCGGCTGCGGCTGTCGAGCTCGGAGCAGATGATCAGGATCAGCGTGTCCGGCGGCGGTGCCTGCGCCGCCTCCTTGATCGCCGCGCCACCGTCCTTGCCCGGCGAACCGGTGGGCAAATGCACCTCGATCAGGGTCTTCTCGGCGAACAGCGACATCGCCTGCCCGGCACTGCGCAGCTCGGACCAGTCGAAGCCCCCCTCGGCGTGAAGCACCCGGCGATCGGTATAGCCGGCGGCCTTCGCGGCGGCGCGAATCGCATCAGCCGATTCGGTGACCAGCAGCGGTTCCTCCCCAGCGACGACGTAGATCGGGGCCAGCCCATCGGACAGGGCGGCATCCAGGCGGTCGGGAGAGATATTCATGCCAGGGAAACGCTGATTGATGCGCGCCGCCAAGACGGAACCGGTTTTCGCGCAAGCCCAGGCGAAGTGAGTGCCGCTTGGTCATTCCAAGTCAGCGAACGACAACGCAGGATTGCGGGAAAACCGGCCCGTTCCAT
>CALBOV010000022.1 GCA_937896565.1 uncultured Salinisphaerales bacterium | reverse complement strand
CACGGCTCGGCGCCGGATATCGCCGGTCAGGACAAGGCCAATCCCCTGGCCACGATCCTGTCGCTGGCGATGCTGCTGCGATACAGCCTGAACGAACAGGTGATGGCCGATGCCGTGGACGACGCCGTGGCCGATGTGCTGGCCGCCGGCCTGCGAACGGCTGATCTGCAACAGGACGGCGGTTCCAGCATCGGCACGGTCGCCATGGGCGACGCCGTGATCGACGCGCTCGAACGCGGTGCCGCCTGACAATCCCAAACATTGAGAAGAACAGACATGAGCAAGACATACGATGTGGCCGTCGTCGGCGCGACTGGCGCGGTGGGCGAGGCGATGCTGTCCATCCTCGCCGAGCGGAAATTCCCCGTCGGCGAGGTCTACGCGCTGGCGAGCGAACGCTCGGCCGGTGAGCGCGTGGTTTTCGGCACGCGCCATCTCAAGGTGCAGAACCTGGCGGACTTCGACTTTTCCAAGGTGCAGATCGGCCTGTTCTCGGCCGGCGGGTCGGTGTCGGCCGAGTACGCCCCCAAGGCCGCGGCCGCGGGCTGTGTCGTCATCGATAACACCTCCCACTTCCGCTATGACGATGACATCCCGCTGGTGGTGCCCGAGGTCAACCCGGAGGCACTGGAGGGGTTCGAGCGGCGCAACATCATCGCCAACCCGAACTGCTCGACCATCCAGATGGTGGTCGCGCTCAAGCCCATCGATGATGCCGCGCACATCGAGCGGATCAACGTCGCGACCTACCAGGCCGTGTCGGGCACCGGCAAGCCGGGTATCGAGGAACTGGCCTCGCAGACCGCGCGCCTGCTCAACGGCATGGAAATCCAGCCGCCCAGCGCCTATCCCAAGCAGATCGCGTTCAACGCGCTGCCGCATATCGACGTCTTCCAGGACAACGGCTACACCAAGGAAGAGATGAAGATGGTGTGGGAGACGCAGAAGATCATGGGGCGGTCGGACATCCGCGTGAACCCCACGGCGGTACGCATCCCGGTATTTTTCGGGCACTCCGAGGCGGTGCATCTGGAGTTGCGTGAGCCGCTGTCGGCGCTGGACGCCAGGGAGCTGCTGGAACGCGCTCCGGGCATCGTGGTCGTCGACCGTCACGAGGACGGCGGGTACCCCACGGCGGTGACCGAGGGCGTGAACAACGATGCGGTCTACGTCGGTCGCATCCGTGAGGACATCTCCCATCCGAACGGACTCAACCTCTGGATCGTTTCCGACAACGTTCGCAAGGGCGCGGCACTGAACAGCATCCAGATCGCGGAAACCTTGGTTGCCAGAGGTTTCTAAGGTATAACAGCGAGTTAACGCGCCTAATTCATGCCGGGGGTAGGTCGACCGACGGCGCAGTCGCCAGGGGGAAGTCGACAGGATCATGCGTTTACTCGCCGTTTTGCTCGCGGTTGCGAGTTCCAGTCTCGTCTTTCGGGCGGATGCGCTTGCGCTCGGCGATATCGAAGTGCGGTCCATGCTCAACGAGCCCCTGGACGCCCGTGTGCCGCTGGTCGCGGCCTCCGCCTCGGAGCTGAGCACCCTGGTGGTCAGCCCGGCCTCCGCCGCCGCGTTCGAGACGGCGGGCCTGGAACTGACCAGCTACGTCGCGGGATTGCAGTTCGAGGTCGTTTCCGGAACGCCGCCATTCGTCCGCATTCGCGGTCGCACTCCGGCGCGCGAGCCGTTCCTGGATCTGCTGCTGGAGTTCAGCTGGGGTAGCGGCCGCCTGCTGCGTAACTACACCGTGCTGCTGGACCCGCCAGCCATAGCCTTCGAGCCCGTGGCACAGGCCGAACCCGCCCCGGAACCACCCCGGACGGAAGCGCCGGTCACGGATGTGGCGCCACCGTCTCCCGCGCCACAGCCGGTGCCCGAGCCCCAGGTCAACACACCACAACCGGTGACCGATCCCGCATTCAACGAGGGTGTCGGCTGGGTTGAGGACGTGCCGCCGGCGCCCACGCCATCCGCGCCGACACGTCGTGAACCGGCGCCTTCGGCCCCCTCGGTCAGCAATGACGGCTCGAGCCGATACGGCCCGGTCGACAAGAAGGAAACCCTCTGGAGCATCGCGTACCGGTTGCGGCCCAGCCTGTCGCTGACCATGGACCAGATGCAGTTGGCGATGTTCTACGCCAACCCGGAGGCCTTCGACGGCAATCTGAACACGCTGAAGGCCGGCGCGATGCTGTCCGTGCCGTCAGCCGCCGACATCGCCAGCATCGATCCGGCAGCGGCCAAGCAGGAGGTCGCGCGCCAGCGCAACACCTATGTGCCGCCTCCGGAGGCAACCCGCTCGACGCCTCCGGCCGCCAGGCCGGCGCCTGTGACCCGGTCCAAGCCCAAGCCGGTGGTTGAACCCGAACCGGCGCCGACAATCGCGGAAGCCGAGCCGGAACCGAAAGCGGAACCGGCGCCGCCCGAACCCGAGCCGGTGACGGAAGAGCCCTCCGCGGCTCAGACGCCGGAGCCGGCCCCGGCCGAGGAGTCGGAGACCGTGGCCGAAGCCGCCACGCCGCCCCGGGAATCACAGCCGGCGACGCCGGAACGGCCCATGAGCGCGCTGGAACGCCTGCGGGCGCAACAGGCTGGCCGGGCCGTGCCCGAGCCGACGCCGTCCGAGTCCGTGACGGTGGACGACGAGCCCGCGGAACCCCAGGCCTCCGAGCCGGAACCCGAGCCCGCCGCACCGCCGCAGCGTCCACGCCAGCCAATCGCCGCTCCCGCGCCGGTTGACGACGAGGGCGGGTTCCCGTGGTTGATCGCATTGCTGGTCCTGCTCGTTGGCGGCGGGGCGGGCTACTGGTTCTGGAAGCGCCGTCAGGCCGGTGAGGAATCCACGCCGACCTGGCCCAGCGCGCCCGCGTCGACAGTGGCGGCGGACGAGGAGCCGGAGCCGGCCGCCGAGCCTGACGAGCCGGTCGATGCGCCGGATGAGACCGATGACGCCGACCTGCTGTCGGCGACGGCCGTGTTCGATGCCGATGACACCGTGGCGGACGAGCCGGCGGAGTCAGACGCCGCGGATGATCTGGACGCCACGGCGATTTTCGATGCCGGCACCGCCGCGCCGCCGGTGGATGAGGCGCCAGAGCCCACGCCGGCGTCGGAATCCACACAGCAGTTCCATTCCGAGACGATCACCATCGACGTCAGCGGCGACGATCCGGTGGCGGAAGCGGATTTCCATCTTGCCTACGGCCTCTACGAGGAAGCCGCGCTGCTGTTGCAGCAGGCGATGGACGCCGATCCCGCCCGCGCTGACGTCAAGGCCAAGCTCGCCGAGGTTTATTTCGCGGCCAGTGACCGTGATCAGTTCGTCGATCTGGCTGCACGGACAAAGGACGACCTGCCCGCCGCCGAATGGCAGCGAGTGGTCATCATGGGCCAGCAGCTGGCTCCGGATGAGCCGTTGTTCCAGCAGGATGAGACGACGGACTTTGACGACGGCGGCATCGATCTCGACTTTGATGCCGATCCGGCGGCCGAGGCTGCACCGGCCACCGATTTCGATCTCGGGGATTTCGAGGGCGACGAGCAGCCCGCGGCGCCGGATGATGATCATTCGCTGGAGTTCGACATCGAACCGCCGGTGGTTGATGAATCCGCTGACGAGGCGCCGTCTCCGGACAATGACGACCATTCGCTGGAATTCGATCTCGAAGGGTTCGAAAGCGAAACTCCGGTCGACGAAACCGCGGAATCAACGGTGCCCGACGACGTGCCCACCGGCGCACCGCAGACTGACGTCGAAGCGGATATCCAGGATCATCTCGCCTTCGACATCGACACGATGACGTCGGACGAACCGCTTTATCCGGATGCTGGCGAGAGCGAGCAGACCGCGGATGACGTGCTGGCCGATCTGGGTGACTTTGAAGTCGGTTCGACGGACGACGGAAAGGTCGGTGACGCGCCGCAGGACGGCGACGACACGGCGGTCGAGACGCCTGAATCCGGAACAGGGGAGGCGCCCTCGATGGAGCCGGAGAGTCCCGGACCCGAGTCGATGGCCGGCGATCTGGCACAACCGGAAACCGGGGCCGACGATGCGGACTTTGGTGACGGCGAGGATTTCCTGGGTGATCTCGACGATTTCGTCGTTGATGCTGACGAACAACCCTCCGTCGAGCCTGACGGGCTGACCGCGGGTGGCGATGAGCCGGCGGATATGGACGATGGCGAGAGCACCGATTCCGCTGCTGGTGACGATGTGGCCTTTGATTTCGACCTCGATGATTTCGATCTCGAGGGCGAGACGAGCGCCGCCGCGGACGAGAGCGCAAGTGCCGCGCCCGACGAGGCTGAGGTGGATCTGGCCCAGTTCGATCTGGATTCGGATGCTCCGGTCGAGCCGGAGCAAGCGCCCTCGGAGGATGCCGCCGATTTCGATCTGGACGCCATGCTGGGCGACGACGGTGGCGATGACATGCCATCGCTGGCTGGCGACGACGGCGATGTCGGCAGCAAGCTGGATCTCGCCCGGGCCTATGTGGACATGGGCGACGCCGAGATGGCCAACACCCTGATCGACGACGTGCTGGCCGGCGGCAGCGACGAGCAGAAGGCCGAAGCTTCGGCACTGCGCGAGCGGCTGTCCGGAGGCGCGTAGTCCGCACGCCGACATCGAGCGGCTCGACGGTCTCCAGCCGGCGAGTCGTTATCATCTCCGATCGATTTCCGTCTCGAACACCTTGTCCGTTTCGACGCCCGATCTGAATCCGAGCTGGCGTGCGCCGTCGGCACCGGTCCGGCTGGTCACGCTGCTGCTGCTGGCGGTCGGCCTCATGCTGGTCGATCTGCGGGCGTTGTTCGCCTTCGCCTGCGTGGTTGCCCTGATGTTTGGCTGGGAACGTGGTTTCGGGGCGCTGGCCGGCTGGCTGCGCGCGCTGTGGCAGCTCAAGTGGCTGTTTTTCGCGCTTGCCGTGCTGTATCTCGGCTTCACGCCCGGCACACCGCTGTTGCCCTGGATTGAGCGGCCAACGCTGCAGGGCACGCTGGAGGGCGCCCACCGCGGACTGATTCTCGCCACGCTGCTGATGGCCGTGCACTGGCTGGTTCGCCCGGTGCCCACCGAGGCCCTGGCGGGTGGAATGATCTGGCTGACCACGCCATTGCGGCGCCTCGGTTTGCGCACCGACAGGTTCGCGGCGCGACTGGCGATGACCCTGCACCGCGTTGGTGAACTGCAGGAGCAGGTCGGTGCACTGCGCGGAGCCGCCCGACGCGGCTGGCTGGACACGGCGGCCGACCTGATCCGCGGCATCGAGCAGCCGCCGGAGGCGCGAAGCTCCGGGCAGAGTATCGCGCTCCCGTCGCCGCGCGCCGGTGAATGGCTGATCCCGGCGTTGCTGGCCGGCTGGCTGCTGCTATGGATGCTGCTTTGATGCGCTATGCCGCCGGCGTCGAGTATCTGGGCACGCGCTACGCGGGCTGGCAGGCGCAGAAGCACGCCCGTGGCGTACAGGCGGAGGTAGAAGCCGCGCTGAGTTTCGTCGCCAATGCATCCGTGGAGGTGGTCTGCGCCGGTCGAACCGATGCCGGCGTGCATGCACTGGGGCAGGTCATCCATTTCGACGCACCGGTCGAGCGCCCGGCGCACAGCTGGATGCTGGGCGCGAACACCCGCATGCCGGACGACGTGAGCATCCGCTGGGTGAAGGCCGTGAACAGCGACTTTCATGCGCGTTACACCGCGATCGGTCGGCGCTACCGCTATGTGATCCACAACACGCGCTCGCGGTCGGCCATCTGGTGCGACCGGGCGGCGTGGTGGACCTATCCGCTGGACGCGGAGCGCATGCACGCCGCCGGACAGGTGTTGCTGGGCGAGCATGACTTCAGCTCGTTCCGGGCGGCCGAGTGCCAGTCCAGCACGCCATGGCGCCGCGTCGAGGCGCTGCGCGTGCGTCGGGAGGGCGCATTCGTCCTGATCGACATTCAGGCGAACGCCTTTGTTCATCACATGGTGCGAAACATCGCCGGTACACTGCTGGAAATCGGGCAGGGCAAGCGCGAGGTGGCGGCGATGGCCGACATTCTCGCCGCGCGCGATCGCAAGGTCGCGGGTGTGACCGGCCCGGCGGGCGGTCTTTATTTCGTCACCGCGCTTTATCCGCCTCCGTACGCCTTTCCGGCGGCGGACGGCGACGGACCACTTTTCGGATTTCCATGCGACGAACGCGAATCAAGATCTGCGGACTGACGCGGCCCGACGATGTCGACGAGGTGGTGCGGGCCGGCGTTGATGCCATCGGCTTGGTCTTCGCGCCGGGCAGCCCGCGACGGGTCGATACCGACCTGGCCGTCGCGCTGCGCCGTCGGGTTCCAGCGCTTTGCACCTGCGTGGCGCTGGTCATGGATCAGGCCGCCTCCGAGATTGAACAGATCGTTCGGGCGGTTCGACCCGACATGCTACAGTTTCATGGTGCGGAAACCGCTGAAGAATGCGGTCAATTCGGGCTTCCCTACATCAAGGCGATGGGCCTGGGCGGCCGTCAGCCGGTCGACCTTGGCAGCCATCCCGACGCGCTGGTTCTGACCGACAGTCACGCACCCGGCGGTGCCGGCGGGACCGGACGGACCTTCGACTGGACACGCGTGGCGGACTGGGCCCGCCGCCGGCCGCTGATGCTGGCTGGAGGGCTGAACGCGGACAACGTCGAACAGGCCATTCGCGTGGTGCGCCCGTGGGCCGTCGATGTCAGCAGTGGTGTCGAGGAGGGTCCCGGCCTGAAATCCGCCAATCGCATGCAGGCTTTCATGAGAGCAGTACAACGTGCCGACCAATCCGACGACTGATCAGACGAAGCCCCCGGCGCCAGGCCACTTTGGCCCCTACGGCGGGTCCTTCGTCTCCGAAACGCTGATCGAGCCGCTCAACGCGCTGATCGAGTCCTACAACCGTCTCAAGGAAGATCCGGCGTTCCGCGCGGAGCTCGATGCCGATCTGGCCAATTACGTGGGGCGGCCGACACCGCTTTACTTCGCCGAACGGCTGACCCGCGAATACGGCGGCGCGCGCATCTTCCTCAAGCGTGAGGACCTGAACCACACCGGTGCGCACAAGGTGAACAACACCGTGGGGCAGGCGATGCTGGCCAGCCGCATGGGCAAGACCCGGATCATCGCCGAGACCGGCGCCGGCCAGCACGGCGTGGCCACCGCCACCGTGGCGGCACGCCTGGGGCTCAAGTGCGTGGTCTACATGGGCGAGGAGGACATCGCGCGCCAGTCGCCCAACGTCTACCGGATGCGCCTGCTGGGCGCCGAGGTCGTGCCGGTGACCTCCGGCTCGCGCACGCTCAAGGACGCGATGAACGAGGCGCTGCGCGACTGGGTGGCGAATGTCGACGACACCTTCTACATCATTGGCACCGT
>CALBOV010000021.1 GCA_937896565.1 uncultured Salinisphaerales bacterium | reverse complement strand
GAAAAACCGGGCCAGCACCGGCTTGGTGCCGTAGAACGCCGTCTCCGAGGTTCCGCCATTCAGTGCATCCTGCGCCGTCGCCGCGGCACGCAACCACATCGTGCCGATCGCGGTCACCGCGAACAGGCGCAAATAGTCCGTTGCCGCGCTGCCCAGGTTGTTGGGCGCGGTGCCGGCCTGCTCCGTCAGATACTGGGTCGCTTCCTGCAGTGAATCGAACGCGGCCTTCACGCGATCGGTCACGTCCTTGAGGTCCTCCCGGGCGGAAACCGCATCCAGCGTCTCGCCCAGCTCCGAAAAGTAGGCCTTCAGGCCCAGCCCTCCGTTCCAGAACAGCTTGCGACCAACCAGGTCCATGGCCTGCACACCATTGGTGCCCTCGTACATCATGCAGATGCGCGCATCGCGGGCGATCTGCTCGGCGCCCCACTCGGAGATGTACCCGTGACCGCCATAGCACTGCATGCCCAGGTTGGCGCCGCGGAAACCCTCGTCGGTGAGGAAGGCCTTGATGACCGGCGTCAGCAGGCTGACGACGTTGTCCGCCCGGGTGCGGGTGTCCTCGTCGGGATGCTTGTGACGCACGTCCAGCATCATCGCGCAGTAGCCGGCGAGCATGCGGCCGCCTTCGACAAAGCTGCGGATGGTCAGCAGCATCTTGCGCACGTCGGGGTGGACCAGGATGGTGTCAGCCGGCTTGTCCGGTTCCTGCGCGCCGGTGAGGGCACGCCCCTGCAGACGCTCCTTGGAGTAGGCCGCCGCATATTGGTAGGCCAGCGCGGCCTTGGCCAGACCTTCGACGCCTACACCCAGACGGGCCGAGTTCATCATCGTGAACATGGCCTTGAGTCCGCCATGCTCGGCGCCGATCAGATAGCCGGTGGCACCGTCATAGTTCATCACGCAGGTCGCGGAGGCCTTGATGCCCATCTTGTGCTCGAGAGCGCCACACTTCAGGGCGTTGCGCTCGCCCAGCGAACCGTCGGCGTTCACCAGGTACTTGGGCACGATGAACATGGAGATGCCCTTGGTCCCGGCCGGCGCGTCGGGCAGCTTGGCCAGCACCAGGTGCACGATGTTCTCGCTCATCTCGTGCTCGCCGCAGGAGATGAAGATCTTGGTCCCGGTGATCGAATAGCTGCCATCACCATTCGGCTCGGCCCGGGTCTTGAGCAGGCCGAGATCGGTGCCGGCATGCGGCTCGGTGAGGTTCATCGTGCCTGTCCACTCGCAGGTGGCCATCTTCGGCAGGTAGGTCGCCTTCTGTTCGTCCGTGCCCCAGGTCTGGATCGCACCAACGGCGCCGTGCGTCAGCGACGCGTACATGTACCAGGAGTGGTTCGCCGAGGAGAACATCTCGTCGACCAGCACCGCGACCAGATGCGGCATGCCCATGCCGCCGAAGGCCTCGTCGGCGTGCAGGCCACCCCAGCCCGCTTCCTGATACTGCGCGAAGGCATTCTTGAAACCGTCCGGCAGCGTGACCACGCCATCGTTCAGCGTCGCCCCTTCGGCATCGCCGATCTGGTTCAGCGGATGCACCACCTCGGAGGCCAGCTTGCCGGCCTCCTCGAACACCGCATCGATGGTGTCCGATGTCGCGTCAGCGTAACCGAGTGTCTCCCGCAGCTCGTCGAACCTGAGCACTTCGTTGACAACGAAGCTCATGTCGCGGACGGGCGCCTTGTAGTCAGCCATGATCTTGACTCCTTGGTATTGGCATGCAGTTCGGAAGCGCCGATTGGGCCGACGCCTCCCTGAAGGAAATGGGTCGGGTCAGTCGCGCAGGCGGTCGCCGAAATAGGCCCGCAGCTTTTCCACCTTCGGCTGGGCCACGGCCTGGATGTAGCCCTGCCCCGGGTTCAGCGCGGCATAGTTCTGGTGGTACTCCTCCGCCTGGAAGAACGCGTCCAGCGGTTCCAGTCGAGTCGCCACGGGCTGGTCAAACACACCCGCCGAGTCGATCTGCGCGATATAGCGCTCGGCGATCTCCCGCTGCAGCGCGTTGGCGTAGAAGATCGCCGAACGATACTGGGTGCCGCGGTCGTTGCCCTGGCGGTTCACCTGGGTCGGATCGTGCGCCACCGCGAAGAAGATCTTCAGGATCTCGCCGAAGCTCGTCCGGGTCGGGTCGAACAGAATCTGCACGACTTCGGCATGGTCGGTGCTGCCGGTGCAGACGGTGCGATAGTCGGCGGTCTCCGCCGATCCACCGGCGTATCCCGACACCACCGCCGTCACACCCTCCAGCTCGCGGTAAACCGCCTCGACGCACCAGAAGCAGCCGCCGGCCAGCACGGCCAGATTGCCGATCGCATCGGCCTGGTCCGCCGGATCGAAATCGGGATTCGGAAACTCGCTGGGGGAAATTTTCAGGCTCGTCCGGTCAAATAGACTCATCGGCTGGCGGCTCGGCGTCACTAAGTACGGCCGCGTATATTATCGCCCTCGCCCTGAACATGCGCGACGGTCACGTCGCGACCACGCAACGGAGAACGACAGATGCCCTTCGTCAAAGCCTTTCTCGGCGGCTTCGTCGCCACCCTGGTCTGCCACCAGGGTGTGTACACGTTGTTCTACGTGGCCGGGGCGGCGCTGCCGGCGCCACCGTACAACATGACCGCGACCGCGCCGCTGGGCATTCCGGCAGTCATTTCCCTGGCGTTCTGGGGCGGTATCTGGGGTGTGCCGATCTGGTGGATGCTGCGCAATGCCCGGGGCACGGGCTACTGGCTCCGCGCGCTGACCCTCGGTGCGCTGCTCCCCAGCGCCGTGGCCCTGTTCATCGTCTTCCCGATGAAGGGGCACGCGTTCGCCGGAGGCTGGAACCCGCAGGTCATCATCGGCGCGCTGATTCTCAATGGCGCCTGGGGCCTGGGCCTGGCCGCGTTCATGCGGCTGACCCATCGTCCCTTGGAAACGCAGGCCGGCTGACCGGCCTGCGTTCACGATTCAGCTGCCGCGATACCGGCTGAGAATGCCGGCGATCTGCCCGGCGGACTCCAACCGATCCAGCGCGGCGTTCATCGATCGCACCTGCTGTTCGTCAACGCTGGCCTTGGAGAACATCAGCGTCACCGAGCCCGTGTGGACGTTGCCATGCAACTGTCGGATCGATGCGCCCAGGCCCGTGCGCCGCAACACGGCGCCGGCGACATAGGGATCACCGATCACCACATCCACGGCACCCTCTTCCAGGTGCCGGTAGTTGGCTTCCGGAACAGGCGCCGGGACGATCTGCTCGTCGTAGTCCGGGTTCGACAGCAGCCCCTGGGCCTCCTCACCGTAGTAGTAGCCGTCGGTGATACCGACACGCTTGCCCTCGGCGAGCAACTGCCCCAGCGTCATGCCCTGAAACGCCTCGACGCCACCGTTGTGGGCGAACAGGACAAAGGACTCGTCACGATAGGGTTCCGAGAAGTACGCGAAATCGCGACGCTCGCTGGTCGGGGTCGCGGCCATCAGCAAGTCGACCTTTCCGGCCTCCAGATCACCCAGCAGGGCAACCCAGTTGCCCTTGCGGAAGTCCAGACGGCACCCGGCGGCCTTGCCCAGTTGTTTCACGAGATCCACGTCCAGACCGGTGACGGCGCCGTCGACGGCCTCATAGCTGTAGGGCTCCCACGGATCCCAGCCAACGGTCAGGGCGCATTCGGGGGTTTCGGGCGCGCCGGCATCGGCGCTTGCGGTCGTGTTCGACGCAGGCTGGCAGCCAGCCACCGCCAGCAATCCGGCCATCGCCGGCAACATCCATCGCCTCATTGTTCTCCTCCTGCTACATCCTGCGAACCAGACACTCTGACGGCGTCATTCGGATCGCTTGTCCGGGCAGTCTATGCCTCCGCGGAGACCAACGATAGTTTCGCCAGCCTGACGATCGATCAGAGCGCGCGTAGGGACAGGATGCGCCACCACGTCTCGAGGTCGCAGCACACGGAGACTTCTCAGGGCGAACAGGAAGCCTCCATACTGGCGAGGCACTTGGCGGAGACGCGCGACATGATCAGGATTCGCAGCCACCGGTGGGCAATCTCGGTTGCCCTGAGCGTCGTGCTGACGGCTTGCTCGCATCAGACGCCGCCGCCTCAACCGTCTCCGGACCTGAAACCCGGCGAGGTCGTCGGCATCGTTCTGTCGGCCCTGCAAACCAACGATGAGCCCGCCGCCGACACCGGCATCGCCACGGCCTTTGCATTCGCGTCGCCGGGCAACCAGGACAATACCGGCCCTCTGCCGCGTTTCATCCGCATGGTCGAAGCCGGATACGCACCGCTGCTGGACCATCGCAACGCCGAAATCGGGCCGCCGGCAACCGATGGCGACCGGCTGATCTTTCCGGTGCGGGTCTATCCGCGGGAAGGCGCGGTCCGGCTTTATCTGTTCATCATGGCGAAGCGGACCGATGCCGGTTGCAATGGCTGTTGGGTGACCGATGGCGTGGTCGACCAGACCGAGGACGTGCCGCCGGAACTGTCGATCTGATCGCCGTCGGCGGCCCGCTCAGTACTCGCGGCGAGGCTGCGTGTACGGGTCGTCGGACAGCGCGAACGGCACCTCTCGGCCCACCAGCGCCTCCAGCATGCGCAGTTCGATGTCCGTGTGGTCGATGAACGCCGCGGGGATGATCCATTGCCCGTCCCGGGCCGCACCGAGGATGTACCGGGGCGCGTCGTGGTGCCGCGCGGTGATGCGCTCGCGCGCGTCCGGCCGGGCGACGGCACTCAGATCCGTGGTGCCGTAACAGGTGCACAGATAGGTGCGTTCGGCGTCGGCGGTCGCGTAGACGCCGGTCCCGCGTATGCCGATGGTCGCGGTTGGCGTGTGAATCTCGATCGGCTGGCGGCGGCGTCCGAACACGCTCAGCATCGCCCCGGTAACCAGTCGAAACGCGTGCTTGGCGCCGGACAGGGCGAGATTGGCGGTGGTGCGGCGCCGGACCAGGAATGCGTCCGCCCCAACCGCCGCGATCAACTCCCCGTCGTCCCCCGTTTCAATCCGGGCATCCTCACCTATGATGGTGTCCGGCGTGGCCGGCCGACCGTCGATGAGGACATCCCCCCGGACGCGAAACACGGACTTGCCTGGCGGCAGCGCCTCGGGCACCGAACCGAACCATTGCGCCTGCGTCGGTGCGATCCAGCCCACACCGCCGACCAGCCATCCATACTGAAGTGCCCTCTCCAGAAACAGACGACGCCGTGCATCAAAGTCATCGGTCCCGCTCACGCGTGCTCCCTGCGATTGCTGTCGCCCGGAACGATAGCAGCACGTGGGCATCGGAACGCGCCTCCAACCGGACGCAGTCGCGACACCGGTCCGGGTTTCGGACCGCCTGCCTGCTTCTGCTGTGGCTGACACCGCTGGCGTCACAGGCCGGTGACTGGCGCTGGATCGGGCAGAACGGATTCGTCTACGAGGACAACACGAATCACGCGGCCCGTTCGGACCAGCGCCGCCACAGCATCGCCGCGACGCAAGCCCTGCGTACGCAGACCACGCTGGCGAGCCACCGGCATCACGCGCTGCGCTGGAACCTCGGCATCGGCGCCCATCAGAACCTGCGCTATCCCGACCTGTCGCGAATCCAGGCCGAATCGGGCGTGGTGCTGCACATCCAGCCGGGCGCGGGCTTCCATGTCCCGCACTGGTCCGCCGGTGTCACCCTGCGGCTGCGCGAATCCGGTGATGCGCTGCGCGACGCCAGCGAGGCGCTGGTCACGCTGCGAGTTGCCTCCCAGCTCACGACCCGTGTGCAGGGGGCGTTGTCGGCCGGTTTCACCAGCACCCATGCGCAGGCCGACGTGTTCTCCAACCATCGCGGCCGGATCGGCGCATCCCTCGACTGGCAGGCGCTGGCGCCGGTGATCGTCTATCTGAAGGCGGACTGGCTGGACGGCGAGTTCACCACAACGGTTCCGGACACCGGGCAACCGGAAGACGACTGGACGCTCGACACCGCCTACGACGTTCGAGGCGAACGTGCCTATCAGCGTTCCGGTTCGGGGGCCGCGGCACTCGTCGGCATGAACTGGTCCATCACCCGACAATGCGCGCTTGATCTTGCAATCCGCCGGACCGCACTGAATGCTTCCGACCAGACGTACCGCAATGTCGCGGCACTGGTCGACCTGATCTATCGGTTCTAGAACGCATATGCACTCGCTCTGGCTTCCCCTGTCCGCTCTCTACGGCTTTCTCGGCGTGGCGCTCGGCGCCTTCGGCGCGCATGCGCTGCGACAGCGCCTGGAACCGGACATGCTGCGCGTATGGGAAACCGCCGTGAACTACCAGTTCTGGCATGCGCTGGCCCTGCTGGGTATCGGCGTCTTGATGCTGCGTCACGCCTCAGGCTGGCTGAACGCCTCGGGCCTGCTGTTCGCGCTTGGCGTGCTGCTGTTTTCCGGCAGCCTCTACGCACTGGCACTGTCCGGCATCCGCGTACTCGGCGCGATCACTCCAATCGGCGGCGTGCTGATGCTGGCCGGCTGGATCTGTCTGTTCATCGCCGTGCTGCGGCTGCCGTCCGGCGGTTCCTGAAACGGGCTTCAGCCCCGATCACCCGACGAACCGGGCAGATCGGCCTTCAGCGGCAATCCCGGCCCCGGCCGCCCCTGCTCCAGTCGGACATCGGCATCCACGCCGTAATCCAGCAGCTGTTCCTTGAGAATCTGCACCGTGCGGGTATGAACCAGCCGTCGCACGAAATTCGGCGAGATACCCGCCAGTGTGCCGGCCAGCCAGGACTGGCGGCGCGCCAGTTCCATCGGATTGAGAATGCGAATCGCGATGTAGGTATCCGAGCGCGATGACGGATCCGTGGTCGCCGCATCCGCGACCGGCGCGGCAACGCGCAACCGACGCAGCCGCAGCAGACAGACGATCAGGGCGATCAGCAGACCACCTTCGATCAGCCAGTGCAGGGATTGCGGAATCATGCGGGCATCAGGACTCGAACGGAACGGGGTTTAGTAAGCTCTGCTCTGTTCACGCCCGCAAGACGGAACCTGTTTTCAGGCGGCAACCCGCCAGCGTGAACAGAGCAGAGCTTCCGTAAGTGTATCCATGCCCGCGCCCTGGAACACGGGTTCGTCACCGAAACGAAAACGGCGGGCAACAAGGCCCGCCGTTTTGACATGCGATCCGGAGATGACGACCTAGCGGCCCTTCTTCTCCATCCATTGCTCGGCGCGTTCACGGAATTTCTCCCGCTTCTCCGCCGCGCGCTCCTTCATCTCGGCGCGCTGCTCCGGCGTCAGCACCTGGGCCACCTGGCGACGCAGCTCGCTGCCGTGGAGCACCTGCTCACGCTTGAGTTCCGCGGCCTCGTTGGCCAGCCCCTGGACCTGGGTCTGGTAACCAGACGCCGTTGGATCCAGCGCCGTCATCTTGTCGTGCAGGGAGCGTGTGCGCTCGCGCAGGTCCTGGGATTGCGGCCGGTTGGCCTCCATGATCCCGTCGATCTGGGA
The DNA here is from genome assembly GCA_937896565.1 of uncultured Salinisphaerales bacterium. Classification (GTDB taxonomy): domain Bacteria; phylum Pseudomonadota; class Gammaproteobacteria; order Nevskiales; family OUC007; genus Abyssibacter. The sequence goes on along the minus strand of CALBOV010000021.1, from coordinate 1,288 downwards.
CTTCTGTTCATCGGTCAGGTCCAGCCCTCTGAACATGTGCTTCATGTAACCGCCCTCGTGGTCGGGACGGGCCATGGCCGGGGTGCTCAGCATGGTCATGGCGGACAGGGAAACCAGCGCAATCGTGATCAGTCGTTTCATCGGAAAAGCTCCGTCGTTGAGTGACGGGACATTTGTACGCCGGGCCCGTGTCAAGTTGCGTTGCGCCCGTGTAAAGATGCGTAAAGCACTCGCCAGCGGCGAAATCGCCGGGGCACACTGGCGCCATGCACACCCGGCCTCGCATTCTGATCGCGGACGACGACACGGCGCTTTGCGACCTGCTGATCGACTATCTGGCGACCCAGTCGCTGGACGCCCGGGCCGTGCATAGTGCCGAAGCCGCGCTGGAGGAACTGGCCACCACTACGACGCCGCCGGACGCCATGGTCCTGGATGTGATGCTGCCCGGGATGACGGGGCTGGACGCCCTGGCGCAGATTCGCGCCCGCTGGGACCTGCCGGTGCTGATGCTTTCCGGCCGCGGCGAACCGCTGGACAGAATTCTGGGACTGGAACTGGGCGCGGACGACTATCTCGCCAAACCGGCCATGCCCCGGGAACTGGTCGCCCGCCTGCGCGCGCTGCTTCGCCGCCATCAGCCGAAGACGCCAGCCGCACCGGAAGTACTCCGTTTCGGAACGCTGGAACTCGACGCCTCGCGCCGCAATGCCCGCTGCGGCGACACCACGCTGTCACTGACCGCCGCCGAATTCGAAATGCTGCGCGGCTTTCTTCAGCAGCCAGGCGAGATCATTTCCCGCGAGATGCTGACCGAACAGGCGCTCGGCCGCAGCCTGGAGCGCTACGATCGGGCGGTGGACGTTCATGTCAGCCGCCTGCGCAAGAAACTGACCGAGGCCGGCTCCGGCCTCAGAATCGACACTGTCCGCGGTGCCGGCTACGTCCTGGTGCAGGATCATGCGGGGTAGTCTCACCCTGCGTCTGCTGATCGCGTTCTGGCTGGCGCTGGTGGTCACGTTGCTGATCAGCGTGTTCGTGACCCAGCGCATCAGCCAGTACCGCGCCTGGTCCGCCCTGGATGCCGATCAACTCGCCGATGCGGTCACCGCGGCGAACTACCGCGGCCGAAGCGCCATGCGCGAGCTGCATCGCCGCCTGCGCGAACGCGGCTACCGGCTGATCATCATCCGCGGCACCCGCCCGTTGCCCCCCGAGCTGGAGAGTCTGCGCGACGAGATCATGAACGCGCCGCCGGGCAAGCTGCGGCTGCCGCGCGGCGGGCTGG
>CALBOV010000020.1 GCA_937896565.1 uncultured Salinisphaerales bacterium | reverse complement strand
GGACACCTCGGACCGGATGCTCTCGTACCTGCCGCTGGCGCCCGACATCGACTGCCCGTCCTGGGACGGGATCATCGCGACCACCGAACCCCTGCAGGGCGAACCCGACCGGTCGCTGGATGATCTGGCGACCATCGTCTACACCTCGGGCAGCACCGGCCAGCCCAAGGGCGTGATGCAGACCTTTGGTTCGTTCAAGGTCTGCGGCACGCTGCTCCAGGAACTGTTCCCGCTGGACACCTCGGACCGGATGCTCTCGTACCTGCCGCTGGCCCACGTGGCCGAGCGCCTGGTGGTGGAGAACAACTCGACGTACCACGGCTTCCATGTGTTCTTCGCCGAGTCGCTGGACACCTTCCTGGCCGATTTGCAGCGCGCGCAGCCGACGATGTTCTTCTCGGTACCGCGTCTGTGGACCAAGTTCCATCTGGCGGTCTGCGACAACCTGCCGCTGAAGAAACAGAAGCTGCTGTTCCGCTTGCCGATCCTGGGCAAGAAGATCAAGCGAGCGATCCTGACCAAGCTCGGCCTGCAGCACGTGCGTGTCGCCTTCACCGGCGCCGCCCCGCTGCCCCCGTCGATTCTGGCCTGGTACCGCTCGCTGGGACTGGACCTGCTGGAAGCCTATGGCATGAGCGAGAACTTCGCGTACTCGCACTTCACCCGTCCCAACGACGCCAAGGACGGCCACATCGGCCCGCCGAATCCCGGCGTGGAATGCCGAATCGATCCCGCCACCGGGGAAATCCAGGTCAAGAGCCCGGCGCAGATGCTGGGTTACTTCAAGGCACCGGACAAGACAGCCGAGTGCTACACCGACGACGGCTACTTCAAGACCGGCGACATGGGTGAGGAGGATGAGGCCGGACGTCTGCGCGTCACCGGCCGCGTCAAGGAGCTGTTCAAGACCAGCAAGGGCAAGTACGTCGCCCCGGTGCCGATCGAGAACAAGCTGGGCAACCATCCGCGCGTCGAGGTCGTCTGCGTGGCCGGCGCCAACCGACCGGCTCCGTACGCGATGGTGCTGCTCGCCGAGGACACGCGCCAGCACCTCGACGAAGGCCAGGTCGACCGCGACACCATCAGCGAGGAACTGGGTTCGCTGCTGGAACTGGTGAATCCGCAGCTCGACGCGCATGAGCGCGTGCAATTCCTGGCCATCGTCAACGATGTCTGGGATATCGAGAACGGGTTCCTGACGCCGACGATGAAGATTCGACGCAACATCATCGAAAAGCACTATGCCGATCACGAGGACGGCTGGTACGCCGCCCGGTCGGCGGTGCTGTGGCAATCCGCCTGAATCACGGCAGGACCCGCACCGGCTGACTGCCCGCGTCGACACATCGGCGCGGGCACCCCGCCACCGACGACACCAACCATCATGGCATCAGCCCGCGGATTCCGGCGCCCGAACCGGTGGCGACCCGGTCCGCCCTCGTTCGGGCCAACGCCTCAGTAGGAGATCGTAAATGGACTTGCGCCCCTCGGATCAGGCCATGGAGCTGCTCACGCGCCTGAAGGCGTTCATGGATGAACACATCTACCCGAACGAATCGGTCCACGCCGAGCAGTTGCACAACGCCGCCGATCGCTACGCGCCGCTGCCGCTGATCGACGAACTGAAGGACAAGGCCAGGGCCGCGGGTCTCTGGAACCTGTTCGTTCCCGAGGAGTACGGACGGTACAGCCCCCATGGCGGCCTGAGCTTTCTCGACTATGCGCCGCTCTGCGAGGAGATGGGCCGGGTACTGTGGTCGCCGGAAGTGTTCAACTGCAATGCGCCGGACACAGGCAACATGGAAGTGCTGATGAAGTACGCCACCGACGCCCAGCGCGATCAGTGGCTGACACCCCTGCTCGACGGCTCCATCCGCTCGTCCTATGCGATGACCGAGCCGCAGGTGGCGTCCAGCGACGCCACCAACATCGAGCTGCGGATCGAACAGCAAGGCGATGAATGGGTGCTCAACGGCCGCAAGTGGTTCATCACCGGCGCGATGAATGCGCGGACGAAGATCCTGATCGTCATGGGCAAGTCCGCGCCCGATCATCCCAGTCGCCACAAGCAGCAGACCCAGGTGCTGGTCCCCAAGGACACCCCCGGCCTGCGCGTGGTGCGACCGCTGACCACGCTGGGCTACGACGACGCGCCGATCGGCCACGCCGAACTGGTGTTCGACGATGTGCGCGTGCCGGTGGACAACGTCCTGCTGGGCGAAGGCCGCGGTTTCGAGATCGCCCAGGGCCGCCTGGCACCGGGTCGCATGCACCACTGCATGCGCCTGATCGGTACCGCCCAGCGCAGCCTGGAACTGGCCTGTCAGCGCGTCACCCGGCGCAGCACCTTCGGCCGGCCGCTCGCCAAGCACCAGTCGGTCCGCGAGGACATCGCCCGGTCATTCTCCGAGATCGAGATGGCGCGCCTGCTGGTGCACAAGACCTGCCGACTCATTGATGAGCAGGGCCCGCTGAACACCACCGACATGATCGCGGCGACCAAGACCACGGTTCCGCTGCTGGTCCAGACCGTGATCGACCGCTGCATGCAGATGCATGGCGCCGGCGGCCTGACCGAGGACTACATGATGGCCGAGGGCTTCAATTACGCGCGCTGGTGCCGTCAGGCCGATGGGCCCGATCAGGTGCACCAGATGGCACTGGGCAAGCAGGTGATCCAGCGCTTCGGCGGCGACTCGACGTGACCGGATTCGACCTGGACCAGGAGCGCCTGGGCGCCTACCTGACCGCCCACATCGACGGGTTCGAAGGCCCGATCTCGGCGGAGAAGTTCAGCGGCGGCCAGTCCAACCCCACCTACCGCATTCGCGCGCGCAGCGGCGACTACGTGCTGCGTCGAAAGCCGCCGGGCAAGCTGCTGAAATCCGCTCATGCGGTCGACCGCGAATACCGGGTGATGTCCGCGCTGGCGAACACCGCCGTCCCGGTACCGACCATGCACCTGCTGTGCGAAGACGAGGATGTCATCGGGTCGGTGTTCTACATCATGGACTTTCTGCCGGGCCGGATCTTCTGGGATTCCGCCCTCCCCGATCAGCGCCCCCACGAGCGCGCGACGATCTACGATGCGATGAATCAGGTGCTCGCCGATCTGCACGCGGTCGACCCCGAGGCGGTGGGCCTGGGCGACTACGGCCGCCCCGGCAACTACTTCGAGCGGCAACTGGCGCGCTGGACCAAGCAGTACCACGCGTCGAAGACCGAAGCGTTCGCGCCAATGGACAGGCTGATCAACTGGCTGGAGGCACAGCTGCCGCCGGACGACGGTCAGGTATCTCTGGTGCACGGCGACTACCGGCTGGACAACATGATGTTCGCCAGCGACGCCCCGCAAGTCATCGGCCTGCTGGACTGGGAGCTGTCGACGCTGGGACACCCCTACGCCGATCTGGCCTATCAGTGCATGCAGCTGCGCATCCCCGGTGACGCGGCCATCCCCGGTCTCGGCGACAAGAACCGCCAGGCGCTGGGCATTCCCTCCGAGAACGAATACGTCGCCAGCTACTGCCGGCGACGCGGCATCGACTCGATCGACCACTGGACGTTCTACCTGGCGTTCTCCTTCTTCCGCTTCAGCGCGATCCTGTTCGGCGTCTACCGCCGCGCGCTGGACGGCAATGCCTCCAGCCGCAAGGCGATGGACTACGGCGCGCTGGCCGGCCCGCTGGCTCAGATGGGCGTCGAACTCACCGAACGCGGCGCCTGATCCCGGCCCGCGGCAACGCTTGAAGCACAACGAGGACCGTGATGACCGACGCGATTGCACACTCCCTGCGACTGGACGGCCGAACCGCCCTGGTGACCGGCGCATCCAGCGGCTTCGGCGCCCACTTTTCGCGGGTGCTGGCATCCGCCGGCGCCCGGGTGGTCGCCGCCGCCCGACGCGTGGACCGGCTCGAGGCGCTGGTCGAGTCGATCACCGAGGCCGGAGGTCAGGCCATGGCGGTGCCCATGGACGTCAATGATCCCGAATCCGTGACGGGGGCATTCGACGCCATCGAATCGGCCTGGGGGCCGGTCGACCTGCTGGTCAACAACGCCGGTGTCGCCACGCCGAGCAAGTTCGTCGATTCCACCGAGGACCAATGGACCTTTGTCGTCGACACCGACCTGCGCGCGGTCTGGCGCGTGTCCCGCGAGGCCTCCAGCCGACTCGTGAAGGCGGGACGACCAGGCAGCATCGTCAACATCGCGTCGATCCTCGGACTCCAGCAGGGCCGCAATCACACGCTGTACGCAACGGCGAAGGCCGGCGTGGTCCAGCTGACGAAAAATTCGGCCATGGAGCTGTGGCGCGACGGCATCCGGGTCAACGCGCTCTGCCCGGGCTACTTCGAAACCGAACTCAACAGCGATTTCTTCCAGTCCGAACGCGGCCAGGCCTACATCGAGAGCACGCCGCCAAGACGGCTCGGCCGGTATCCGGAACTGGACGTCCCGCTGCTGATGCTCGCCAGCGACGCCGGCTCCTTCATCACCGGCGTTGCATTGCCGGTGGACGGCGGCCATCTGCTGCGCTCGCTTTGACGATCGACACCATGGATCAACTGGCAGGCAAGGTCGCGGTCATCACCGGTGGTGGCAGCGGGCTCGGGCGTGAACTGGCCGTGCAGTGCGCCGCCGCCGGCATGCGTCTGGTGCTGGCCGATGTCGACGAGACCGGGCTGGCCGAAACCATGGCGCTGTTGCCGGCCGGGGCCGAGGTCGTCACCCGGCGGGTGGATGTCTCCGACGCCGCGGCCGTGGAGGCGCTATCTGATCTGACCTACAAAAGCTTCGGCGCGACCCATCTGCTGTTCAACAACGCCGGCGTGTTCGTTTCGGGCCCGACCTGGACGACAACGGCCGAGGACTGGAACTGGGTCCTGGGCGTGAACCTGATGGGCGTAGTCCATGGCGTGCGAAGCTTCGTGCCGCGCATGCTGGAGGGCGGCGAAGCCGGCCGCATCATCAACACCGCATCGCTGGCCGGCCTGACCTCGGTGCCGGGCTCCAGCGTCTACTGCGCCAGCAAGCATGCCGTGGTGACGCTGTCGGAATGCCTGCATCACGAACTGACCGCGGCCCGGGCGAACATCGGCGTCTCGGTGCTCTGCCCGGCCTTCTTCAAGACCGGCATCGCCGAATCCGACCGCAACCGCCCGCAGGCGCTGGCGAGCACGAATCCGGACGGAGAGGAATACGCGCGGCGGCTCAAGGCGGCGATCGAGGCTGGCCGCCTCTCCGCCACACGGATCGCCGAGATCACCATGGAGGCGATCTCGGTCGACCGCTTCTACATCATTCCGCACCGCGGGGCGCTGGCGCAGACCGAACAGCGCATGCGCGACATCATCGAGCAGCGGCCGCCGACGAATCCCTACGCGGGTCGCGACTAGCGTCCGGTGAACTTCGGCGCCCGCTTCTGCACGAAGGCCATCGCGCCTTCCATGAAATCCTGGGTCTGACCGCATTCGCGCTGCAGGTCCCGCTCCATCTCGAGCTGCTGGTCCATGGTGCCGGTCTCTCCGGCATGGATCGCCCGCTTGATGTGCGCCAGTGCCTTCAGCGGCCCCAGTGACAGGCGGGTGACCAGCGCCATGGCCGACTCCATGAAGTTCTCGTCGTCCATGACATCCCAGATCAGACCCCAGGCCTGTGCCTGCTCTGCACTGATCTTCTCGCCCAGCATGGCCATGCCCATCGCCCGCTGCGGACCGACGGCCTGGCTCAGCGTGTAGGTGCAGCCGGCGTCCGGCATCAGGCCGATGTTGACGAAGGCCTGGAGAAAATAGGCGGAGCGCGCGGCCACGGTCAGATCGGCGGCCAGCGCGACGCCCGCCCCGGCCCCGGCAGCCAGACCGTTCACCGCCGCAACCACCGGTTTCGGCGTGGCGCGCATGCTGCGGATCAACGGGTTGTACGACTCTTCCAGCGGCGCGCCGAGATCAAGCCTGCCCGACTCGTCCTTGGGCAGCTCGGCGGGGTTGCCGCCCACATCGGCGCCGGCGGAGAACGCGCGCCCTTCGCCGGTCAGCAGAATGGCGGTCACCTCGTCGTCACCGGCCGCGGCGTCAAACGCCTGGTTGAGCTCACGCGTCATCGTGACCGACATCGCGTTGAGCATCTTCGGCCGGTTCATCGCGATGATTGCGACACGCCCCTCCCGGCGCACGAGCAGAGTTTCATAGTCCATTGAGGAAGATCCCAGATCAGAAAACAGTTGGTTGCGAGGCCGCGACGCCGAGGCGTCCGGCGGGCCGATCGCGGGTTCAGACGGACGTGTCTTCGCGGTGAATCCGGTTACGAAGCATGAATCCGAGTATCCAGGCCGCCACCTTGCCATAAGGCGGCCGCAGATACGCACTGGCCTTGGTCAGCGGGCTCATGTAGAGCACCGGCTTGAGGTGCGACAGCCGGTCGAATCCGGCCTGCCCCCGGTAGCAGCCAATCCCGCTGCTGCCGACACCACCAAACGGTAGATTGTGCTGAATGGCGTGATAGCCACAGCCATTGACGCTCACGCCGCCGGATATCGTGCGCTCCAGCACCCGTCGCACCAGGGACTTGTTACCGCTCAGCACGTAGAGCGCCAGCGGACGTTCTCCGGCGTTGACGTGGGCGATGGCATCCTCGATGTCGCGATAGGTCACCACCGGCAACACCGGACCGAACACCTCTTCCTCGCTGAGTTTTGCGCCACGCGGGCAATCCCATACCAGCGTCGGGGGAAACACCTTGTTCTCGGCGGAACAGACCTCGCCGGCCGGATTGATCGCCTCCACCGACGCGCCCTGTGACTCCGCCTCCCGGGTCCATTCGTCCAGGCGCATCCAGTCGTTGCCGGACAGCAGTCGGCCGTAATCCTTGTTGTCGACCAGGGTCGGGTAGCTCGCCCGGATGGCAGCGCGGGCATGCGCCAGGAAGGCGTCGCGGTGGCGCTCCGGGACCAGCACGTAGTCCCCCGCCACGCAGGTCTGGCCGGCGTTGAGCAGCTTGGATTGCACGACCGTCTCGGCGGCCGTCTGAAGGTCGAAATCCTCACCGACGATCACCGGCGACTTGCCACCCAGTTCCAGCGTCACCGGCACGAGATTGGCGGCCGCGGCCTGCATGACCATCCGCCCCACCCGGGTCGATCCGGTGAACACCAGGTGATCGAACGGAAGCGCCGAAAACGCCCGTGCGACGGCGACATCACCATCGACCACGGCCACGACGGACTCGTCGAACAGCCCGCCGATCAGCTTGCGCATCAGCGCCGTGGTCCGGGGCGTCAATTCCGACGGCTTCATCATCACGTGATTGCCGGCCGCCAGGGCATTGACCACGGGGGACAGCGTCGTCATCACCGGATAGTTGTAGGCGCCGATGACGCCCACCACACCCAGCGGTTGTGGCCGCAGTTCCGACCGGCTCGGCCGGAACTGCCAGTTGGTGGCCACGCGCCTCGGCCTGGCCCAGCGCTTGAGGTGTCGCCGCGCATGGCGCAGATCGTCGATGACGACGAACAGCTCCAGCAGCGATTCCTCGACCGCGCGCCCGCCGAAATCCTCGCGCATCGCACGCGCCAGCTCGGCGCGATTGTCGAGCACGCAATCCAGCAGCGACTGGATCGCCTGCTCGCGCTCGGCGACCGGCATCGCGGCCTCGCGTTGCCGGAACGCGAGGCGCTGTCGATCGAAGAGGCGGCTCAGCGGCTCGGGGGCCCGACTGATGTCCGTGACATTCGATGATTCACTCATGACGCCGCCTCCTTGACGATCCGCCGGCGAACTCAAGCCGCCTTCATGGCCTGATAGTAGCCCTCTTCCCGCTCGACCCGGGCCTGCAGTTCCTGCGGCGGCTCGAAGCGTGGCCCCCAGCGTTCGGCCAGGCGCTTGCAGGTCGCCACGAACTCGCGAACACCCACCGTATCGATGAAGGACAACGTGCCACCGGTCCAGGCCGGGTAGCCGATGCCGAGAATCGAGCCGATATCGGCGTCGATCGGGCTGGTGATCACGCCCTCCTCGACACAGCGCGCCGTCTCGACCGCCATGCGGTAGAGGAACCGCAGCTTCAATTCCTCCACGTCGGGCTGTTCGGCCGCGGGCGGGAACGCCTCGCGCAAGCCCGGCCACAGACGCTTCTGACCGTTCTCCGGATAGTCGTAGAACCCGCCGCCCTGCCGACGTCCGGGGCGCTTGAGCTCGTCCACCATCTTGTCGACCACCGGTCGTGCCAGCGTGCCACGGTACTTGTCGTCCAGACCGTCAACGTCCTGCTGCTTGTAGATGCTCTGCTGCAGCGACAGCGTCACCTCGTCGGAGACCGCCAGCGGGCCGACCGGGAAGCCGGCCATCTTGGCGGCATTCTCGATCAGCGCCGGCTCGATGCCGTCCATGAGCATCCGCTGGCCTTCCTGGGTGAAGCTGCCGAACACGCGGCTGGTGTAGAAACCCGGGAAGTCGTGCACGACGATCGGCGTCTTGCGAATCTGGCCGATGTAGTCGAGCGTACGCGCCAGCGTGGCATCGTCGGTCTGCTCGCCGAGAATCACCTCGACCAGCGGCATCTTCTCCACCGGCGAGAAGAAATGAATACCGATGAACTGCTTCGGCCGCTTGGACGCGGTCGCCAATCCGGTGATCGGCAAGGTCGAGGTGTTCGACCCGAACGTCGCGGACTCCGGAATCACCGCCTCGGCCTTGGCGGTCACGTCGGCCTTGATGCCGCGATCCTCGAACACCGCCTCGATGACCAGATCGCAGCCCTCAAGCAACGCGTAATCGTCGGTCGCCGTGATTCTCTCCAGCAGCTCGACCACCTTGTCCCGAGTGGTCTTGCCCTTCGCCAGCGCCTTCTCCTGCAACTTGGCGATGCCCTGCTTGCCCTTCTCCGCCTGATCAAGGGTCGAATCCAGCAACACGACCTCCATGCCAGCCTTGGCGCTCACATGCGCGATACCGGCACCCATCATGCCGGCGCCCAGCACGCCCAGCTTCGCGACCCGGGATTTGGGGACATCCTTCGGTCGCCCGGCCAGCTTGTCAGCCGCGCCCTTGTTGATGAACAGCGTGCGGATCATGTTGCGGGCCACCGACCCGGCCAGCAGCTTGCCGAAGTACTTGACCTCGATCCCCAGCCCCTTGTCGATGGACACCTGCGTGCCCTCGTAGACACAGCTCATGATCGCGGGCGGCGCCGGGTAGTTGCCCTGCGTCATGCCGGATACCAGTGCGTTGCCCGCGGAAAAGGTCTCCAGAGCATGCGGCGCCAGCGGTCCGGCGCCACCGGGCACCTGAAAGCCCTTCCTGTCCCAGGGCTGTTCTGCCGTCGGCGCGTCCATCAGCCAGACCCGGGCCATGTCGACCAGGGATTCGGGCGCGCCGACGGCGTCGACGACGCCCACCGCCAACGCGGCGTCCGGCTTGATCTGCTTGCCCTGCAGCAGCAACGGCAAGGCCTTGGGAATGCCGATCAGGCGTGGCAGCCGCTGTGTACCGCCGGCGCCCGGCAGCAGGCCCACACTGACCTCCGGCAGGCCGACGATGGCCTTGGGGTGATTGGACAGCACGCGGTGGTGACAGGCCAGGCAAAGCTCCAGACCACCGCCCAGCGCCAGCCCGTTCATCGCCGCCACGAACGGCTTGCCGCAGGTCTCCAGGCGGCGGAACAGTCGCGACAGCTCGCCGGCGAACTCGGCGGCCTCGGCCTCGGTCATGCCCTTGTCGAAGGCGGTGACCAGATCCTTGAGGTCGGCACCGGCGATGAAGCTGCCGGGCTTGGCCGACGTGATGATCGCACCGCGAATGGTCTCGTCACCGGCCACGGCTTCCACAGCCTCGGTCAGGTCTGCCGTGAACTCCGGCGTGATCACGTTCATCGGACGACCCGGCACATCGATGGAGATCAGTGCAACACCATCTCCATCCACTTCAAACGTCATTGTTTTCATGTCTTTAACTCGTATTCTTTATCTGATCTGTTACACGCGTTCGATGATGGCGGCATTGCCCATGCCGGCACCCACGCAAAGCGTGCAAAGCGCGGTGCTGAGATCCCGACGCTCCAGTTCGTCCAGCGCCGTGCCGAGAATCATGGCGCCGGTGGCGCCGAGCGGATGACCCATCGCGATGGCGCCACCGTTGACGTTGACCTTGTCGTGCGAGACCTCCATTGCGTTCATGAAGCGCAGCACCACGGAGGCGAAGGCCTCGTTGACCTCGAACAGGTCGATGTCGCTGACATCCATCCCGGCCTGGGCCAGCGCCTTGTCCGACACCGCCGCCGGACCGGTGAGCATGATGCAGGGCTCCGACCCGATCGCCGCGCAGGCGCGAATCCGCGCCCTAGGCTTGAGCCCGGCCTTTTCGCCGAACGCCCTGGTGCCGACCAGGACGCCGCAGGCGCCGTCGACGATGCCGCTGGAGTTGCCGGCGGTGTGCACGTGTTCGATGGCCTCGACCTGCGGATAGCGCTGCATGGCGACCGCGTCGAATCCACCATGCTGGCCGATCATCGCGAACGAGGGCTTGAGTTGCCCCAGCGACTCCACCGTCGTGCCGGAACGGATGTGCTCGTCACGGTCCAGCACCGTCTGCCCGATGACATCCTTCACCGGCATGATCGACTTGGAGAACCGCCCCTCTTCCCAGGCCACCGTGGCCCGACGCTGGCTTTCCACGGCGAACGCATCGACGTCCTCGCGGCCATAACCATCCAGCGTCGCGATCAGGTCGGCGCCAATGCCCTGCGGCACGAAATGCACCTTGGGCGCGAAGGCGGGGTCGGTGGGCCAGGCGCCGCCGTCCGATCCCATCTTGACGCGGGACATGCTCTCCACGCCGCCGCCGATCGCGGCCTCCGACTGGCCGGACATCACCTTGGCCGTCGCCATCGCGAAGGCCTCCAGACCGGAACCGCAGAACCGGTTGACCTGGACGCCGGAGACCGTTTCGGCGTAGCCGGCGCACAAGGCCATCGAGCGCGGCAGCACGGCGCCCTGCTCGCCGACCGGCGACACGATCCCCATGATCACGTCGTCGACGAGACGGGTATCCAGCCGGGAACGCTCGCGCAGGGATTCCAGCACCTGCGTGCCCAGCTGCAGCGGCGTGATCTCGTTCAACGCGCCGTCCGCCCGCCCCTTGCCGCGGGGGGTGCGAACGTGATCGTAGATGAATGCTTCCATGTCTGGCCCTGTGTGGATTGGAATGATCGGGTCCGCGCTCGGGTGGTCTCACCCCGGGGCGTCCTCGCCCACTGCACCCGAGCGCCGGGTGGGTTCCCGATCTTGCAACAGCGCCGGCGGCACTGAATAGAATCCGATCGGCCAATTCGTTATTCGAATCGGCCACGCTGAATTACACTGGCCATCGCAGTCAGCGATGCGGGGCGAAAGCGGCAAATGGATCCAGGCACGGAAGCAGCCACGGCGTCGCCGGGAGACGAGTTGCTCCGTCCGGCGGCCAGCGCGCAGATCATGTTCCGCTTCGCGCGGGAACACGGGCTGACGGAGGCCGCCTGCCTGCGGGGAACGGACCTGCAGCCGGATCTGTTGTTCGATCCGGACACCGAGATCAGCACGACGCAGGAACTGGCGATCATCCGCAACCTGGTTCACGGCCTGCGCGATCAACCGTTCTGCGGACTGGACGTGGGCCTGCGCTACCGGCTCTCCACCTACGGCATCTGGGGCTATGCGCTGCTGAGCAGTTCGACGTTCCGCAGCGCCGCGCGCCTGGCCGTGCGCTACCTCGACCTGAGCTATGCCCTCGCTCGCTACCGACTGGAAAGCAGCGGCGGCAACCTGCGCATCGTGCTCGACGACAGCACCATCCCCGAGGATTTGCGCCAGTTTCTCGTCGAACGCGATTTCGCCGCCTGGGCGGCGGCGGCCTGGGAACTGCGCCCGGGCGGATTCCACACGCTGGAGGCCCAGTTCCGCTTTCCCCAGCCGTCCTACGCCCGTCGCCTGGAAAAGCTCTGCGGGGTGAAGCCCGTCTACGGTGCCCGCCGCAATGCGATCCTGCTGGCCGCCCGGGACCTGGACGCCCCGCTGCCACAGGCGGACCCGCAGATGGCGCGCATGTGCGAGGAGCAATGCCGACAACTGCTGGCCCGCCGCCGCATGCGGTCCGGCTACGCTGGACGGGTTCGAAACCGACTGCTGCGCTCACCGGCCACGATGCCGTCCATCGAGGAACTGGCGGAGGAAATGCACATGGGGTCGCGCACCCTGCGCCGCCATCTGCGCAGCGAGGGTGTGAGCTACCGGGGCCTGGTCGACGAAGTGCGCCAGACGCTGGCCGAGGAACTGCTGAGCTCCACGCAGATGAAGCTGGCAGAGGTGGCCGAGCGCCTTGGTTACACCGAGCCGTCCGCCTTCGTCGCGGCGTTCCGCCGCTGGAAGCGGATGTCGCCGGGCGAGTTCCGCAAGAACCCCGACGCCCGCCCCCACTGAGGTCACCCCGGCAACCGCGTAGCGCGGGCCGGGACAACCACGGGTGCTACGGCATGAGCAACGCCTTGATGGCGATCCGCTCGTCCATCGCCCGGTAGCCCTCCGCGACCTGATCGAGCGGCAACGTCAGATCAAACACCTTGCCCGGGTTGATCGCACCGTCCAGGACGAGATCGATCAGTTCCGGCAGGTACTGGCGCACGGGCGCCGGCCCACCGTGCAGATGCACGTGCTCGAAGAACAGCTGCTGGCCATCCAGCGTCACCCCATGCGGCACCCCGACATAACCGACATGCCCGCCGGGGCGCGCCGCGTGAATCGCCTGCATCATCGACTCCTGCGTGCCAACGCATTCCAGCACCGAATCGGCGCCAAGGCCTCCGGTCATGTCCATGATCCGGGCGACGCCCTCGTCGCCCCGTTCGGTGATGACGTCGGTGGCGCCGAATTCCCGGGCCAGCGCCTGGCGGGGCGCGTGCCGGCTCATGGCGATGATGCGCTCGGCGCCCATCTGCCTGGCGGACAGCACCCCGAGCAGCCCCACCGCGCCGTCGCCCACGACCACGGTCGTCGAGCCGGGCTGGACATTGGCGGCCCTGGCGGCGAACCAGCCGGTGCCCAGCACATCCGACACGGCCTGCAGGCTCGGGATGAAGGCGGCATCCGGAGTCTCGGCAACGGCGACCAGCGTGCCGTCCGCCAGCGGCACCCGCAGATACGGAGCCTGCGCGCCGCCCACGAACTCGGTTTGCTGGCACGAGGTCTGGTAGCCGTACTGGCAGACCGGACAGCTGTTGTCGGAGGCGAAGAACGAGCCGACGACGAACTGGCCAGGCCGTAGGGTCTTGACGTCACGCCCGACCTCCTCGACCACGCCACAGTACTCATGACCCATCGGGGTGGGTTCGTCCGTGGGTTGAAGCCCGCGATAGGGCCACAGGTCGGAACCGCAAACACTGGTCGCGGCCAGACGGATGATGGCATCGGTGGGTTTCATCAGCTCGGGATCGGGTCGATCCTCGAACCGGACGTCCCTCGGGCCATACATGACAGTCGCTTTCATCGGATTCTCCTGTGAAAGTGGGTTACGGGCGGTAGCCCGGTTTCTTGTAAAGCCGTCCACTGCCCCGCTCGATATCCGGCCGGTAGACCTGCTCGGTCCAGTCGCCAGGGTCGACTTCCTCCATGGCGACGGACACGGAGTCCGGTCCGCAGCCGAGCTCTTGCATCACATCCCGCGTGATGGCGTCGGCCAGGCGCTGCTTCTGGTCTTCCGATTTTCCGGGCCAGAGTTTGACGATGACGTGTGGCATGGTGGCTCCTTGGTGCTGCGGCGAGTTCGGGCGGCGATTCAGGCGGTCGACACGAGCGACGTGGCCACTCAGAACGTCGCCGCGTCGATCACGTAGCGATAGCGGGCCTGCTTGTTGACGACCTTGTCCCAGGCGTCGTTGATCTGCCCGGCCTTGATCAGCTGGATTTCCGGAAGCACGCCGTTGCTCGCGCAGTAGTCAACCACCTCCTGCGTTTCCTTCATCCCGCCGATCAGCGACACGTTGAAGTTCACCCGCGCGATCGACAGCGCGATGCTGTTAATCGTCAGTTCGAACCGCTCGGGCATGCCGACCTGGGTGAACGCCCCGTAAGGCCTGACGACCGAGGCGTAGGCAGCCACGTCGTACTGAACCGGGATGGTGGAAATCATGTAGTCCAGCGTTCCCGCATGGGCGGCCAGCGCCTTCGGATCGTCAACCACGGTGACGTGCTCGACCCCAAAACCACGGATGTCATCGACCTTCGAGGGCGAGGTCGTAAAGGCATGCACCTCCGCGCCGCGTGAAACCGCCAGCTTGATGGCCATGTGCCCGAGTCCACCAATGCCGGCGACACCGACCTTCGTGCCCTTGCCGACATCGGCCCGCATGAGCGGCGAATACGTCGTGATGCCGGCGCACAGCAGCGGAGCGGCCTCCTGAAGGCTGATCGTCTCCGGAATGTGCACGGCAAAGTGATCACGCACGACGATGTTGTTCGAATACCCGCCCTGCGAGATGCCGGTCGGCGACGACGCCATCGGATAGCCGTAGGTGAAGGTAGTCTCCGGGCAGTACTGCTCCTGGTCTATTTCGCAGTGCTCGCAATCGAGACAGCTGTCGACCATGCAGCCCACGCCAGCACGATCACCCACCTTGAATTTGGTGACGTTCTTGCCGACGGCGGTGACCACTCCGACGATTTCGTGGCCGGGAACCTGCGGGTATTGCTGCGGCCCCCAGTGCCCTCTCATCTGATGAATATCCGAATGGCAGATGCTTGCGTACTTGATGTCGATCAGGATGTCGTCATCCCCGACCGGGCGCCGCTCGAAGGTCCACGGCACCAGTTTTCCGGACGTGTCCACGGCCGCGTAGCCCCTGGACCGGATGGTCCCGGGCTGCCCGTTCGCGGCGAACAGCACGACCGGTCCGGATAGCAGCAAACCGCCACCGGCCAGCGCGGACGCACGCATGAAGTCTCTCTTTTCCCGGTCGATCTCCTGGGTCATGGCAATACCCTCCTTCTGGGTTCGTGATGGGCATTCGGGACGCGTCGGCCCGATCGAATGCGAATGTCGATTCGGATTACGGGTTGTCGTCACGCCCGCCGCCGGACGCATCCAGCGCCCGCTGCGCCCTGGTGGCGGGCCAGGCGCCCACCGAACGTCGGAGGACCACGACCAGGTCGGACAGCTGCTCGTCGCTCAGCCCGACATTGGTCGCGATGCGGACATGCGCCTGAAGCTGCGAGTCGACACCGGGCAGAGCAGCCAGCGCGGACAGCGTTGCAATCTCCCGGTCCTGGTAGTTCAGCACCCCGCGGGCGAACAAATCCCCGAACAGATGGCTTTGCAGGAGTTCATTCATCGCCGGCGCGAAATCGAACAGCGGTCCGCCAACAGGACCACCGGCCAGGCGGGTCTGGACGGTCTCTCCGAGATCGCGAGCGTTCGTCTCCGACGGCAGGGGTTGCGCGGCGATGCCCGGCTCGTCGCGGATACCGTCGGCGGCCCGCTCGTCCAGCACCGACATCAGCGCGGCAATGCCGTTGAGCGAACGGGGAAACCCGGCGTAGGCGTAGAGGTGAATCTGGACTTCCCTGACCTCGCTGACGCTCAGCCCCTTGTCGAGGCCGGCATGAATCGCGGCCTTCAACGATTCGATGTCACCGTTCGCCGTGTACGCCGCGATGGGAGTGATCGCCTGATGCCGCACGCTCAACGCGCCAACGGGAGCGTCGCCCCGGTCGCCGCGGGCCACCCCGCCGAGGTATTCGGCGTCCGACACCTTGTCTTTCCAGACCACGTTTTCGCCATCAAGGCTGCCGGTGACGACGAAGTGCGTCATCGCCGCGTCGGGCGTCGCGCCGTGCCAGTGATCGATGCCCGCCGGACACCACACAGCATCGCCCTTTCCAAACCGGATCACGCGTCCGTCACGGGTGCCGGTGAGGGCCACGCCCGACGTCACGATCATGTGCTGTCCCGCCGGATGCCGGTGCCATGCGGTCCGCGCACCCGGCTGAAAGGTGACGTAGGCGCCGGAGTAATCCGCGGTGTCGTTGCCGGGAAAGACGAGCCGGACATCAACGTCGCCGGAGAAATAGTCATCCGGCCCGGCGAACGATTGCTGCGAACCGGCCGGATACAGCGTCTGCCCGTCATGCGACGTCCCGTCGGCGTATGCGGACTTGGTCAGACACCCCGTCAGAGCGAGGAACAGGGCCTGCAGCAGTGGCTTTCGGTTCTTCACGTGGGTTCTCCTGTGGAGCGCGAATCTCTGTTCACACTGTAGGAGACGACGCCAAAACCCCGTTAGACGATTTCTGTTGATCTATTGCCCATTCCTCCAGAACCCCGTCCAATCGGGCAGCAGCCCGGGCTGTCACGACGCCTCGATCGCCAGGCTTCTCGAGCCTGCATATCTTCGCGTCACGCAACGAAACGGCTCACCCGATCCTCCGTCATTCTTGCCTGATACTTCGGCGATCGACGAACGGGGTTTGTCGCAGCGCACGCTGGCGACTAGGCTCGCCAAATGGTTGGCGGTATACCGCTGGACCAGCAGGGCCCGAATCGCGTGACGATGACGAGACACACCGGATGAACAGCGCGCACGAAGAGAACTTGAGTCTGGCCGCGGACATTGCCCGATGGACCGAGGGCAGGACCCGCCATGACACCCCGATTCAGGGGCTCGCCCTGCACCGCTGGGATCACCCGACCGATCCCACCAGCTACATGCTCGCGCCGAGCATCTGCCTGATTGGCCAGGGACGAAAACGCCTTTACCTGGGCGAGGAAACCTTCGTCTACGACACGCACAGTTTCCTGATCACCTCCGTGGACCTCCCGGTGGTCACGCAGATCATCGAGGCCAGCAGCGAACGTCCCTACCTCGGGCTGACGATGGAGCTCGACCTGAAAGTGCTTGCGCAGCTGATGCTGAGCCAGGACTTCGCACCACCACCCGCGTCCAGACGCGGACCGGGCATCGCGGTCAGCGCGGTCTCCGACCCGCTACTCGATGCGTTCAGGCGACTGATCGGCCTGCTCGAAAACCCCGACGACGTCCCGGCACTGGCACCGCTCATCCAGCAGGAGATCCTTTATCGACTGCTCGCCGGTGAGCAACGGGCGCTGCTGCAGCAGATCACCACCGCCGGCAACCACAGCTACCAGATCTCACGAGCCATCGACTGGCTGAAGAACAACTACAGCCGCCCCGTGAAAATGGATGAGCTGGCGAGCAAGGCGGGGCTCAGCCTCTCCGCGTTCCACCACCACTTTCGCGCGACGACCGCCATGAGCCCGCTTCAATACCAGAAGCGGATGCGTCTGAACGAAGCGCGCCGGCTGATGCTGACGGAACATCTCGACGCGTCCAGAGCGGCCTTCGAGGTCGGTTACGAGAGCCCCTCACAGTTCAGCCGCGAGTACAGCCGCCAGTTCGGGGCACCGCCCCGGCGCGACATCATGAGCCTGACGCAGGAGATGGCGGCCGGCTGACACACCGGGACGCCGGCGGGCGGCGCCGCCGGCGATTCATCCGACGATCATGCCGACCCCGAGTGTCGGCGGAACCGGGATCAGGGCTCAGAGCGTCTTGAGGTACTCGATGATGGCCCGCCGTTCCGCATCGGTCAGCACCGACGTGAATTCGTGCCCCGCGTTGCCCTGACTGTACAGATGCGTGTTCATGATCTTGCGGTTTTCCATGTCGCTTTGCGTCACGATGGGCGGATAGCTGATGTTCCAGGCACCGGTAATGCTGGCGTAGTAGCTGTTCAGAGCCTGCTGCGGATACGGTGTCTGTTCGATATTCCAGATGCTGCAGTTGAACTCCGGCTGCACCATCGGCGGATAGAACGTGCAGTTGATCCGATCGTAGTCCCAACCCAGCTTTTCCGTGTCATAGGCGCGCTGAAGATTCGTGTCGAAACCCATGACCACCGAATACGGTGAGCCCGCCGGCTTCGGGGCCGACTTGCGGCGCCAGATCGGATAGCGATCCTCCGGCTTCAGCACCTCCCAGATGTTGGGCACGGAACCGTTGTGGAAATACGGCGCCGATGCCCAGACGCCATACAGCGGCTGGGCCAGGTAGCCCAGCTCCCGATCGCCGCGCAGCCGCTCCTGGTTCTGCGGCCCGCAGTCCTCCTCGCTACCCTTGGTCGGCGGATAGCCGAAGAAGTTGTCCGCCCCAGCCTGCTGCATGCCCTCGGTGTTGGTCAGCACCCGTCGCTCGTCCGTACCGATGATCTCCAGCGGAACGATGTAGCCCGCCATGCCTTCCAGCAGCGGCGTCGCCAGGTAGTCCGGATCGTTCACATAGCGCGGCGCGTAGGCGCCGTGACAGCCTGCGCAGGAGCCATTGCCTTCCGGCGCGCGAACGGAGTTGTCGCGCTCGGGCGCCCACAGGTCCAGTTCGTGGAACAGCACCGCACCCTGTTCAGCCAGCGCGGTGTCGACCGGGAATGGATAGGCCGGAGCCTTCAGTGATTCCGCCCAGCGATTGATCTCCGGACCGTGCTCTCGCATCCAGTCCTGACCCGCCTCGCCCCAGGGGCCCGCCGTTCCGCCGAACAGGCCGAAGAACGGGGTATAGAACACCGAGTCCACCCGTGGGGAATCCATCGGGAACAAGCCGTCGACGAATTTCTGCGGGCGGTGCCCCATGTTCCACCAGTTCGGCGAATCCATGCTTCCGGTGGAACCGGAACCGGCAATGTGGAAAAAACCCTCCGGCGTCGGGTATCCCTCGTCCGGAAACAGGAAGGCGATATTGACCGCGCTGGCATTGTTGGTGCCGCGCGCCTGGGTCAGGTTCAGCGGCATGGCACCAGACGCCATGTAACCCAGCGGCGCCATGTCACGGAGGAACAGATTCAGGTCAGTGGCGCTGGAGCCGCCGAACTGGAATCCCAGGCCCGGGCCATCCGCCGGGGTACCCACCTCGCCGCTGTGACAACCGTGACAGGTGACCCCGATCCGGCCGCTCCAGGAACCATCCGGCTCGCGCAGCTGGGTGAACATCTCGGGCAGCTGACCGCTGCCGCCATCGGTGGCGTTGGGGTTTTCCCCGGGCAGCGGATAGGGATTGCGCCCCTGGGAGAACCCCGATCCGTAGCGCTGGGCCACCAGCTGGTCGAAATTCCCGGGACGGGCGAAGAAACCACCCCAGATCTGCCAGAGCTTGTTGTACTGCGTCGCGCTGAATGTCGAGACCCCGCCCGCGGCCTCGGCATCGTGGTAGTTATCGCCTGCGAACAGCGCCGCGACACCCTCGCCGCCGGTGTCCATCAGCCTCGCGCCAGCTTCGAACTGGTCTCGCAGTCCGCCGCAGGTCTCCGGATGGCCATGCTCCTGAACCAGCTCGGGATCGACATGGCACTCGGCCCAGCGGGTATTGAAGTGAACCGCCTTGCCATCACTGACGCCGGGCTGCACCAACGTGCGCGGGTCAACCGGGACCGGCGTGGCGTCGGGCTTGCCGACGCAGTAATCCCACTGCCAGGTGCCGCCCCGGCTGCTCCCCAGCAAGGCATCCGGATCGTCATCGAACACGAACCCCTGCGCGGGCGCCGCGGCAAGCAGCGCGAGCACCGCCGGAACCCACGCCCGCATTCGCGCGCCGCTCGCAACACCCCACCATGCACGTTGCATCGCTACCTCCCTGTAGCAATCATCGGTTGCATCGTCGGAGAACCCGACGATGTTTCATCTTGAAACAAGCCTCGTCATAAAAATGACGTTTGTCAACTTTATGCGAGAACTAGACGCCGATGCGCTCGACCAGTGCGATGGTCCTGCGTCGGACCCAGTCCGGCGTGTGCCGCAGACCGGTGACGGCCAGCCGATTGAACAACCCGGGAATCCGCACCGGATCGCCCTTCATGCAGGCCGCATAGCCGCTCTCCGCGACCTCGCGAGGCTCCAGATTCGGGATCACCGGCAAGCGCATCGGCGCCCGCCCGCCCTGGGCGATCATGTCGGTGTTGGTGAAGCCCGGACAAAGCGCCGTGACGGTCACGCCCTCGCCCTCCAGTTCCAGAGACAGCGATTCGCTGAACGACAGCAGGAACGCCTTGCTGGCGGCGTAGCAGGCCAGCGACGGGACCGGATTGAACGACGATGTGGACGCGACATTGAGAATGCGCCCCGCCCGGCGGTCGCGCATCCGGCCGGCGAGCGCGTGGGTTAGTCGGATCACCGACAGGACATTCAGATCGACCAGTTGGACATGCCGGTCCGCTGACACATCCAGAAAATGGCCTTCGTGCAGCACGCCCGCATTGTTGACCAGGACATCGACGTGAAACCCCCGGGCGTCCAGCTCGGCCAGCACGCGGTCGCAGTCGTCAGCCAGCGTGAGATCGGCCGCGATCCAGTCGCACTTCACGCCCGTCCGCCCGGCGATCTCCGCGGCCGCGGACTTCAGCTGGCCGGCCGAGCGGGCGACCAGCACCAGATCGTGCCCATGCTCGGCGAACACGTCGGCCAGCGCCCGGCCGATGCCCGCGGAGGCTCCGGTCACCAGGGTCACGTTTCGGGTCATGATGTGCGTCGTCTCCGAATCTTCAGGGCCTTTTCCAGCTCCACGAGCGCCTCACCCGTGTAGACGGCAATTCGCTGCATGTGCGGCAGGCTGTCGCGGCAACCGGTGAAACCGACGTTGAAGCGGTTGTTGTAGCTCAGCACCGAGATGTTCAGCGCCTCGCCATTGAACAGCAGCGAGATCGGGTAGATCTCCTCCAGCGTCGCGCCGTTGAGATAAAGCGCCTCGGCGGGCCCCGGCACGTTGGACAGGATCAGGTTGTGCATCGGCCGGGCGTAACCGCCGACTCCCAGCACGATCTGCATCATGTAAGGCGCCATGAACAGCATCGTGTACTGATTCATGGAATCACTGCTGAGCCCGGTGAGGCTGTCCTTGGCGGCACGCGCCGACTCGTGGCAGGCACGCAGCCGCTCCACCGGTTCGGCAAGATCGGTGTGCAGGCTCGAGAGGATGAAGGAAATCGCATTCCCGGCCCTGGTGTCTTCCGCATTGCGATAGGACACGGGCATGCCCGCCACCAGCGACTCGTCCGGCAGCTTGCCCAGCTCGCCCAGATAGCGGCGCAGCGCAGCCGAGCAAAGGGCCATGAACACATCGTTGATCGACACGTCGGCCCGCCGCGCGATCCGCTGAATCCGCTCCAGCGCGTAGTTCTGCGTGGCGAAGCGGCGTTTGCCGCCGATTCGCCGATTCAGCGGCGTGATCGGAGCGGCGAAGGGTCTGACGATCTCGTCCTCCGACGCCCGCCATTGCCCCGCCAGCGCCTTGCCGGCCGCCCAGGCGGCGGCGCCCTGCAGCTTCAGCGTATCCAGCAGCGCAGGTTGGGATCGTGGCCGAGCAGGAGCCGCGACACCGAGATCCGGCAGGTCGCGTTCCGCGAACGACCAGGGCGGGCCACCCAGCCCGGCC
The DNA here is from genome assembly GCA_937896565.1 of uncultured Salinisphaerales bacterium. Classification (GTDB taxonomy): domain Bacteria; phylum Pseudomonadota; class Gammaproteobacteria; order Nevskiales; family OUC007; genus Abyssibacter. The sequence continues at coordinate 15,635 of CALBOV010000020.1, read as the reverse complement.
TCCGATCGATCGGACAGCATCCGCCGCAGAATCCGCGTGCCCGCCACACCATCAACCAGCGAATGGTGGGCCTTGAGATAAAGCGCGAACCGGTTGCGCTCCAGCCCCTCGATGACATGGAACTCCCACAGCGGCCGCGACCGGTCCAGCGGATAGGAATGCAGGCGTGACACCAGCGTGCCGAGCTCACGTTCGCCGCCCGGCCTAGGCAACGCCGAGTGACGCAGGTGATAGTCCAGATCAATCCGATCCGGCTCCAGCACCTCCCAGAACGGCAGCAGCTTGCCGATGCCGGAACGCTTCAGCACATAGTTGAACGGTAGCGAGAAGATTCGTGTGCTTCGAAAGCTGTCGACGAGATCCAGCAGATAGGATTCCGGTGCAGCGTCCGGAATCCGGAAGATGGACAGACAACCGATGTGAGTCGGCATGTCCGCCTTTTCCGCATAGAGCCATGCGGCGTCGGTGGGTGCAATCGGTATCGACATGGTTGTTGTTCTTGGGTCGAGTGGCGACTGTCGCCGACGGCTGAACCGCTCGCCGCGGACGCCCGGCCAGCACGCGCAGTCTGGATCAGGTCAGGCGGCGACCTGACGCCGTTCGTCCGCGACGGCGGGCGTCAGCCGGTACGCCGTCATCAACGGCTTCGCGGTCCGGTCGCGGTATTCGCGCATCAGCCCCGTCCAGTTGTTCGTGTTGACGCCGTCGGCCGTCACGTACCAGCTGCGGCAGCCCCCTTCGAAGCTGGTGGTGGCGCTGCGGTGACGCATTTCCTCGATCCAGGCCTGCTCCGCCTGCTCGCTGATTTCCGCTGCTCTCCAGCCACGCGCATTCTGATCCTGGAGCAACTGCACGATGTAGCGCTGCTGGCATTCCAGCATGTAGATGATCGACCCGGACCCCAGGTTGGTGTTGGGGCCGTAGAGCACATGGAAGTTCGGATAGCCGCTGACCTCCATGCCTAGATAGGCCGCGGCGCCCCGCCGCCAGTCCTCGTGCAGATCGCGACCGTCGCGGCCGACGACACGCATCGGCGTCAGGAACTGCGTGGCGGCGAATCCGGTGCCAAAGATGAGGGTGTCGACCTGCCGCTCCTGACCATCCTCGGTGCGAACACCATGGGCCGTGATCTCGGTGATGCCATCGGTCACCGGTTCGACGTTGGGACGCATCAGCGTCGGCAGCCAGTCGCGGGTCAGCAGAATGCGCTTGCAGCCGATCGGATAGTCAGGCGTCAATTTCTTCCGCATCGCCGGATCACGCACCTGGGTACGGAACTGCGCCTTCGACAACCAGGTCACCAGCCGTTCGATGAACCGATTCCCGGAGTAGGCGCGGGCAAGCGTCTCGGTGATCATCCTGATCCGGAAGCGGTCGATGTCATGCAGGATCGGAAATTTACGAAACAGCCATTGCTCGAACCCGGAGAACACGCGTTCGAACTTGGGAATCACCCACCCCGGCGAACGCTGAAACACGTACATCTGCGCCACCCGGTCGGCGATCGCGGGAACGAACTGGATCGCGCTGGCACCGGTGCCGATGACCGCGACCCGACGACCGCTCAGGTCGTGCTCATGGTCCCAGCGGGCGGAGTGAAAGCGGTGTCCCTCGAAGCGGCCCAGCCCCGGAATGTCCGGAGTCGCCGGACGGTGCAACTGACCAACCGCGCTGACCACGTGACCGGCGCGCAAGGTCGAGCCGTCCGCCAGCGTCAATATCCAGTGCCCGGAGGCCTCCTCGTACCGTGCCTCGGCGACTTCGGCGCCAAAGCGGATATGCGAACGCAGCCCGTACTTGTCCGCGCAATGCTTCATGTAGCCCAGAATTTCGGGCTGCGGGGCGTAGCGGCTGGACCAGGGGTAGTGATTCTCGAAGGAGAAGGAGTAGAGATGCGACGGAATGTCGCAGGCGGCGCCGGGATAGGTGTTCTCGCGCCAGGTGCCGCCGACCTCGTCGCCCTTCTCCAGCACCACGAAATCGTCAATACCCGCCTGCTTGAGGTAGTACGCCATCCCCAGGCCGCCAAACCCGGCGCCGATCACGGCGACGCGGCAGCTTGAAGTTCCTGTTCCCACCATCACGTCCTCGCCTTGGTCATCGCCCGGGCCGGCATCGACCCGCCCCGGGGCATCCGCGCACATGTAGGAGGAGGGTACGACGCGGTCGCGGAAACACCAACGCGCGAACGAGCAAGCCCGCACACCGCGACGCCGAGGTCATTGCGGCCAGCCATCGGGTGGGATGCCCGACGCTTGGTGGCGCTGCCTCCTCCGAATCCGGCCTCCCCCCACGGGAGAGCCAGCATCTGTGGCGATGACCTTATCAATATAATGACTTTTGTCAATTTAACAATCGTTCAGGAGCCTGCTGTCGCACCCAGCAGGATCAGGTCGGCTCCCTTCTCCGCAATCATCGTCGTGCCGGCGTTGGTGTTGGCGCCGACCAGGGTCGGCATCACCGACGCATCCACCACGCGCAGTGCCCGCACCCCGCGCACCTTCAGATCAGGGTCGACGACCGACCGGTCGTCTCCGCCCATGCGGCAGGTGCCCACGGGGTGGTAGGTCGTCTCCGCCGTGCGGCGCACGAAGTCCTCCAGGGCCTCGTCGCTTTCCACGTCGGGTCCCGGATGCAGCTCGACATCCCGATGGGCGTCGAACGCTGGCTGCGCCAGCAGCTCCCGCGTCTTGCGCACGCCACGTACCAGATCGCTCACGTCCTCCGGCTCGGCGAGATAGTTCGGGTCGATCTCCGGTGCATCCAGCGGGTTGCCGCTGGCCAGACGCACCCAGCCCCTGGACCTGGGCCGGAGCGCGTAGACGTAAACGATGTATCCGAACCGCTTGAGCAACACGGACATCTCCAGGCCATGTTTCAGGTTCGCCACGGCGGAGAAATGCCACTGCATGTCGGGGATGTCCTCTCCGGCACGGGAACGGATGAAGCCGCCCGCCTCCGGACCATTGCTGGTGTACGGCCCCGTGCGGCGGAACAGGTACTGGAACAAACCCTTGATCAGCGTCCACCAGCCGCGTCCACGCGCGGCGAATCCGACCCTGGACCGGGCGCGGGTCTCCACGATCACCTCAAGGTGGTCCTGCAGGTTGGCACCGACCTCCGGGGCGTCGACCACCACAGGAACCCCGTGACGCGTCAGCTCCTCTCTGGGCCCGATGCCGGACAGCATCAGCAGCTGCGGGGACTGGAACGCACCGGCGCTGAGAATCACCTCCCGCGCGGCGTTCAACGTGATCCGTTGCCTGCCGTCATCGCATTCCACCCCCGTCGCGAGATCGCCGTCCAGCAGCACCCGCGTGCATTGCAGGCCCGTGCGGATCTCCAGGTTGGGCCGGGCCAGGACCTCCGGCGTCAGATAACCACGTGCATTGCTGCAGCGCTGCCCATCGATCTGGAACACCTTGAACTGCCCCACCCCTTCCTGGTCGGCGCCGTTGAAATCGTCATTGCGTGCATAGCCGGCCTGGACGCCGGCCTCGACGAAGGCTTCGGACAAGGGGTTCGTGTAACGGCGCTCGCTGACCGACAGCGGACCGTCGGTCCCGTGAAACGGACGGTCCCGGTCCGCCAAGGGCGCCCGGTAGGTCTCCGAACGGCGGAAGTACGGCAGGACATCGGCATAGGACCAGCCCGTGCAGCCCAGTTCCGCCCAGCGGTCGTAGTCGCTCGCATGTCCGCGGGTACAGACCGTGGCGTTGATACTGCTGCTGCCGCCCAGCGTCTTGCCGCGCGGCTGGTAGGTCCGACGCCCGCCCAACTCCCGTTGCGGGGTGCTCCAGAACGCCCAGTTGACGAAGGCCTTGCCGACCAGGGCGCCAATGCCGAACGGCATGTGGATGAGCGGATTGCGATCCACCGGGCCCGCTTCCACCAGGCAGACGCGGTTGGCGGGGTCGGCCGACAACCGGTTGGCCAGCACGCAGCCGGCGCTGCCGCCCCCGATGATGATGTAGTCGTAGTTCAACGCGGTCTCCTGTTGCCGCGGTCGATCCCGTGTCGCCGCTCCATCGGTGCGCAGGCCGCGCCGCCGACGATCGGTCATCCGACCGGGATCGAGGACTTATTTTGACAAAAGTCCATTCTTGACCGGGCCAGAACATGGCGCAAGCGGCGCCCACGTCATGACGGGATCACGGCGGCCCGACCACCAAGCTGCGCGGCAACGGTCTCGGGCTGACGATGCGCCCTCCAAACGCCGTCATAAACAACATCAATTATTAATAATAGTTCGTTGATTTATATCTAATTCTTTTATCAACAAAGAAAAACTCGCGCACCCGGTTCAGACGCGCCGCAGCCGCAGCGCGTTCCCGATCACGGACACCGACGACAGGCTCATCGCGGCGGCGGCGATCATCGGCGACAGCAGCAATCCGAAAAACGGATACAGCACACCAGCGGCTACCGGCACGCCCAGGCTGTTGTAGCCGAACGCGAACCACAGGTTCTGGCGAATGTTCCGCATCGTCGCCCGCGACAGGCGGATGGCGATGGCGACACCCAGCAAGTCGCCGCGCACCAGGGTGACACCGGCCGACTCGACGGCGACATCCGCGCCGGTCCCCATCGCGATGCCGACATCGGCCTTGGCCAGTGCCGGCGCGTCATTGATGCCGTCCCCGGCCATGGCGACGACCCGCCCCTGTTCCTGCAGCTCGGAGACGATCCGTGCCTTGTCCTGCGGCATCACCTCGGCATGCACCTCGTCGATGCCCAGCTGCTGCGCCACATGTTCGGCGGTAGCGCGACCGTCACCGGTCAGCATGATCACGCGAATGCCTGCATGCCGCAGCTGCCCCATGGCATCGGCCGTGGTGCCCTTGATGGCGTCGGCGATGCTGAGCCAGGCGGCGAGCCGGCCGTCGACGACCAGATACACGACGGTGGCGCCGCCGGCTCGCGCGGCCTCCGCAGCGTCGCGCACCGCGGACAGCTCCGCCGATTCACGCTCCGCCAGATGCGTGTTGCCCACCGCGACCCGACGACCCTGCACCGTCGCCCAGACGCCCAGCCCGGCGTCGCTATCGAAGTCATCGGCGGGTGCCAGGTCCAGCTCGCGATCCCGCGCCGCGTCGACGATGGCGCGGGCCAGCGGATGCTCGCTGGCGGCTTCCACCGAGGCCGCGAGGCGCAACAGCTCAGCCTCGGACTCATCGCCCAGGGGATGCACGCCGGTGAGTCGCGGTCGCCCTTCCGTCAAGGTCCCGGTCTTGTCCACCACCAGGGTGTCGACCTGTTCCAGACGCTCCAGCGCCGCGGCATCCTTGACCAGTACGCCCTGCTCCGCGCCACGGCCCACGCCGACCATGATCGACATCGGCGTCGCCAGCCCCAGCGCGCAGGGACAGGCAACAATCAGCACGGACACGGCGGCCAGCAGCGCATGCGCCAGTGCCGGACTCGGGCCGAGCAGGGCCCAGGCCACGGCCGCCGCCACCGCGCAGACCACGACCGCCGGCACGAACCACGCGGCCACCTTGTCGACCAGGCTTTGCACCGGCGCCCGTGAGCGCTGGGCATCCGCGACCATCGTCACGATCTGGGACAACAGCGTGTCGGCGCCGACGCGCTCGGCCGTCATCACCAGACTGCCGTTGCCGTTGACCGTGCCGGCGGACAGGCTGTCGCCCTCCGTCTTGCGCACCGGGTCGGGTTCGCCGCTGAGCATCGACTCATCCACGTGACTCGCCCCCTCGGCGATCACGCCGTCCACCGGCACCTTCTCGCCAGGGCGCACGCGCAGCCGATCCCCGGTCTGCACCTGCTCAAGCGGCACATCGGACTCGCGTCCGCTGTCGTCCAGCCGGTGCGCGATGCTGGGCGCGAGCTCGAGCAGCGCCCGGATGGCGCCGGAGGTGCGCGCACGGGCCCGCGCCTCCAGCACCTGGCCGAGCAGGACCAGCGTCACGATCACGGCCGCCGCCTCGAAATACAGCGGCGCGCGGCCATGCTCCAGAAACGCCTCGGGCAACACGCCCGGCATCAGGGTCGCGACCAGCGAATAAAGCCAGGCGCTGCCCGTGCCCAGTGCGATCAGCGTGAACATGTTGAGATTCCAGCCCCGCAGCGAGACCCAGCCACGGACGAAGAACGGCCAGCCGGCCCACAACACCACCGGCGTCGCCAGCACCAGCTCCGCCCAGGCTGTCCAGGCGCCATGCAGCGGCAGGCCCAGCATGGGCCCCATCGCGATCACCAGCAGAGGCAGCGACAGGACAACGCCCAGCCGGAACCGTCGCTGCATGTCGCGCAGTTCGCCATCGTCCTCCTGCCCGGTGGGCACCATGGGTTCAAGCGCCATGCCGCAGATGGGACAGTCACCCGGTTCATCACGAACGATCTCTGGATGCATCGGACAGGTGTACTGCGTCCGTCGCGGCATCGGCGTCCGCGGCTCCAATGCCATGCCGCAGCTGGGGCAGGCGCCGGGGGACGACGCCTGCACGTCCGGGTGCATCGGGCAGGTCCAGATCGCGGCATTCACCGGCGCTGCCGGCTTGCTCGCGTCGTGATGATGGTGCTGACAGTGCGAATGATCTTCCACGGCGAACACTCCGAATTTGAATGCGACCAGCTTACAATCTGGAGTCTGGTCCAGAGTCAAGAGATATGGAGCGCGCCATGAGCGGCATGACGATCGGTCGGCTGGCCAAGGCCACGGGTGTCAACATCGACACCATTCGCTACTACGAACGCGAGCGGCTGCTGGCGGAGCCGCAACGCCGGCCCTCCGGATATCGCGTCTATGACGACAGCGCCGTCGAACGTCTGCACTTCATCCGGCGGGCCAAGCAGCTGGGCTTCACGCTCACCGAAATCGGCGAGCTGCTGGAACTGAGCAGCGGTACGGACATGAGCGCCGTGCGGGCCGCCGCGTCCGCGAAACTGGATGACGTTGAACGTCGCATCCGGGAGCTGCAAAGCGTCCGCCGCGGCCTCAAGACGGTCATCGATGCCTGTCCGGGGCACGGCGATCCGCACCAATGCCCCATCATCCAGTCGCTGTCGGCCGGTGCGCCCCCGGCGGACTGAGATCACCCCCGAGCCGCACCGCAGACACCGCGCCGGTACGCGATCAGATAAACGGCCGGAATCACCACCAGGCTCAGCAGCAGTGCGCTGATCGCGCCGCCGAACAGTGGCGCCGCGATGCGGTGCATCACTTCCGAGCCGGTGCCCTGATTCATCATCACGGGCAGCAAACCGAAGATCAGCGTCGCCGTGGTCATCACCACGGGCCGTAGTCGCAATCCGGCGCCGTCCGCCACCGCCTGCCGCCATTCCCCCGGCGACGGTGCGCCGCCCGGTTCGGTGGCCGCGGCAATCAGCCGGTCTCTGGCCATGTTCAGGTAGACCAGCATGACCACGCCGATTTCGGTGGCCACGCCCGCCAGCGCGATGAATCCCACCCCGACGGCGACCGACAGCTGATAGTCCAGCAGATAAAGCAACCAGACGCCGCCAATCAGCGCCAGCGGCACCGTGCCGAGAATGATCGCGACCTGGGCCAGACTGCGGAACGCCAGGTAGAGCAGCAACGCTATCACCGCCAGGGTTGCCGGCACCACCAGCGCGAGCTTCTGTTTCGCGCGTTCCATGTATTCGTACTGCCCCGACCAGTGCAGCGTGTAGCCAGGCGGCAGATCCAGCGCCTGCTCGACCACCGATTTCGCGTCGCTGACATAAGAGCCGATGTCGCGATCGGCGATGTCGACGAACACCCAGCCGGCCGGCCGCGCGTTCTCGCTCTTGATCATCGGCGGGCCATCCTCGACCCGCACCTCGGCGACATCACCCAGGGCCACCTGGGCACCGGTGGGCGTGACAATCGGCAGCGCATCAATCGCTTCCACGGAGTCCCGGACCGCCTGTGGATACCGCAGATTGACCGGGTAACGCTCCAGGCCTTCGACGGTCTGGGTCACGTTCATGCCCCCGATGGCGGCGCGCACCACCGCCTGCACGTCGGCGATGTTCAGGCCCAGGCGTCCGGCGCGTTCGCGATCGATGTCCACGGTGATGTAGCGGCCTCCGGCCACGCGCTCCGCATAAACGCTGGCCGTGCCACGCACCTGCGGGAGAATGTCCTCCAGTTGGCGTCCGATCGCCTGGATCCGGGTCAGATCGGCCCCGCTGATCTTGACGCCCACCGGAGTCTTGATACCGGTGGCCAGCATGTCGATTCGGGTCTTGATCGGCATCACCCAGGCGTTGGTGACCCCGGGAAGCCTGACGCGCTGCCGAATCTCCTCGCGGATGTCATCCAGCGTCATACCTTCGCGCCATTCACTTTGCGGCTTGAAGGTGATCGTGGTCTCGATCATGGTCAGTGGCGCCGGATCGGTGGCGGTATCCGCGCGACCGATCTTGCCGAACACGGACTCCACTTCCGGCACCGACTTGATGAGCTTGTCGGTTTGCTGCAGCACCTGCCGCGCCTTGCCGACCGAGATGCCCGGACGGGTGGTCGGCATGTACATCCAGTCGCCCTCGTCCAGCGGCGGCATGAACTCCGAACCCAGTCGGCTGGCCGGATACCAGGTCGCGGCCAGTACGACGACACCGGCCCCGAGCACCAGCCAGGGCGCACGCAGCACGGCATGAATCACCGGCCGGTAGGCCGCCATCAACAGGCGATTGATCGGGTTCTCACGCTCCGGCCGTATCCGTCCCCTGACGAAATAGCCCATCAGCACCGGCACCAGCGTGATCGCAAGCCCGGCGGACACCGCCATCGCGTAGGTCTTGGTGAAAGCCAGTGGCGCGAACATCCGCCCCTCCTGCGCCTCCAGCGTGAACACCGGCAGGAAACTGAGCGTGATGATCAGCAGCGAAAAGAACAGCGCCGGCCCCACCTCGCTGGAAGCATCGACCACGCGCTGCCAGGTGTCGCGGGCATCGTCCTCGCGCTCCATGTGCTTGTGGAGGTTCTCGATCATCACGATGGCGGCATCGACCATCGCCCCGATCGCGATCGCAATGCCGCCCAACGACATGATGTTCGCGTTCAGGCCCTGGAACCGCATGATCAGGAACGCGCCGAGAATCCCGACCGGCAGGCTGACGATCGCGACCAAAGCGGAGCGCAGGTGAAACAGGAATAGCGCGCAGACCAGCGCGACGATGAGGAACTCCTCGATCAGCGTGCGGTAGAGATTGCTCACCGCCCGGCCGATGAGATCGGAACGGTCGTAGACCGTCACCACCTCCACGCCGTCGGGCAGGCTGGAGCGCAGCTGGGCGAGCTTGGCCTTGACGCGCTCGATGGTGGCCTGCGCATTCTCGCCAAAGCGCATCACGATCACGCCGCCGACGACCTCGCCCTCCCCGTTCAGTTCGGCGATGCCACGCCGCAACTGCGGGCCCAGACGCACGTCGGCCACATCGGCCAGACGCACGACCACGCCGTCCGAGGTGGTGCGCAGCGGAATCGCCTCCAGATCGTCGACCCCGCTCAGATACCCGGTGGCCCGCACCATGTACTCGGCCTCGGCCATCTCCACCACGGCGCCACCCGACTCCTGGTTGGCGGCCTGAATGGCCTGGTGCACCCGCATCAGGGGCATGTTCAGTGACCGCAGCTTGTCCGGATCCACGACCACCTGATACTGGCGCACCATGCCGCCCACGGTGGCCACCTCGGACACGCCGTCAACGGTCTGCAACTCGTATTTCAGGAACCAGTTCTGCAGCGAGGTCAGCTCGGACAGATCGTGCCGCCCGCTGCGATCGACCAGTGCGTACTCGTAGACCCAGCCGACTCCGGTGGCGTCCGGCCCCAGGGCCGGCCTCGCGTCAGCCGGCAGGTTGGGCGCCACCTGCGACAGGTACTCCAGCACCCGCGAGCGAGCCCAGTACGGATCGGTGCCGTCCTCGAACAGGATATAGACGTAGGAATCACCGAAGAACGAGTAGCCACGCACGGTCGCCGCACCCGGTACCGCGAGCATCGCGGTGGACAATGGATAGGTCACCTGCTCCTCAACCACTCTCGGAGCCTGCCCGGCGAACGGCGTGCGGATGATGACCTGCACGTCCGACAGGTCCGGGATCGCGTCTACCGCGGTGTTCTTCACCGCCATCAGGCCGGCGACCACCAGAAACAGCGTCGCGATCAGGACCAGTGGCCGGTTGTTGACCGACCAGTTGATGATGCGGGCGATCAACGCTCCGGCTCCAGCCTGTCCACCATCATCGTGCCGTGCTTGAGCGTGAAGCGAACGTCGTCACCCTGCTCCACGGCGTCCAGGTCGACATCCGGCCCCACCGGGAAGGGCATGGTCATGCCGGGCATGCCCACCGATTCGATCGGCTCATGATTCAAGGTGACACGACGCCTGTCGCGATCCACGCCCATGACCTTGGCCCGGGTCATCCCGTCCTTCGCGGTCTCGGACATCGACATCTCGCCGTGGTCCATCGCGTGGTCGTGCGCGGCGCCGTGGTGATCCATGTGGCCGTTCATCGCATGGCCGTCGCCATCGTCCTTGGCGGCCAGCGCCGCCGGCGCCAGTCCCGTCAGGGCCAGGGTCAAGCCCAGTGCAAACAGCGTGTTGTAATTCTTCATTGTCCCGCCTCCATTTGATTGATGGTCATGGTCTGGTCGTCCAGACCGAAAAGCAGTTCGTCGCCGGCTTCGACGGCGCCGAGGTCGATCTCCGGGCTCACGGGAAAGGGCATGGTCATCGCCGGCATGCCCATGGATTCAATCGGTTCGTGTTCCAGCGTGATCCGGCGGTGTTCCCGATCGACCGCGATCACGCGGCCGCTGGTCATGCCCTCGCCGGACTCCATCGGCATGGCGGCCTCACGCATCGCGTGATCGCCGTGACGCGGCCCGCCTCCCGCATCCATGCCGTCCATGGTGTCGGACGGCTGAATCCCGGTGACCTGATAGCGACCCGCCGCGGGTTGCGTGACCGTGACCTCGACCCGGTCACCGACCCGTACGTCCGCCACGTCCGCGGCAAGCTCGAAGGACATGGTCATGCCCGGCATCGCCAGTCCGCCCTCACCCAGCGGCGTGATCGGGCCATGCTCCAGCATGATGGTGCCGGCGGCCTCGTCCAGCGACCGGACCACGCCCATGGCCATGCCGCCGGGATGCACCGCTTGCAGCCGCAGGGTCTCGGCGTCGAGATTCGCCTCCGAGTCGATCAGGAACTGCCCGGACACCACGACCTGATCGCCGGCAGCCACGCCCTCCAGCACCTGCAGGTCGTTTCCGGCACGCAGGCCGATCGTCACCGGCACCACGTCAAAGGCGCCGTCGCCCACGCGCCTCACCACGCGGTCTCCTGCGCCGCCACGAATCACCGCCGCGGACGGCACGGTCAACGCGTTGTCCAGCGGTTCGGCCCGGATCGTCGCGCGAGCGAACATGTTCGGCCGCAGGGCTCCATCCGCGTTGTCGAAGACCAGCCTCGCCGTAACGGTGCGGGTCACCGGATCGAGACTGGGATAGACGTAATCGACCCGACCCTGCCACCGCCGGCCCGGATAGGCATCGACGGTTGCCGTCGCCGACAATCCCTCTCGCACCAGGCCCGCGTCACGCTCCATGAGGTCGACCAGCACCCAGACGGTCTCCAGGCTGGCCAGCGTCATCATGTGCGTGCCCGGCGAGATGAACTGACCGTCACGCACACCCAGCATGGCGACCACGCCATCGGACTCCGCGGTCTGTCGCAGCTGCCGGGCCGGTTCACCTCGCTGTCGCAGGGCGCGAATCTGCGCATCGCTGTAGCCCAGTGCCGCGAGCCGTTCCGCGGCCGCCCGCACCAGCGCCGAGCGACCCGATGCGCGCGCGGTCAGGTACTCCTGCTCGGCGGCGGTCAGCTTGGGCGAGAACAGGGCATACAGGAGTTCGCCGGCCCTGACCGCGCCACCCTCGGTGGCCACCGACAGCTGCTCGAGCCAGCCTTCGGCCCGCGCATGAATCATCTGGAAGCTGTTCTCGTCGTAGGCAACCGTCCCCACCGCCGGAATCTCGCGGGACAGCGCGCGGCGTTCCACCGTCGCGGTCCTTACCCCGAGGTTCTGCACGACGGCCGGGGTGATGGTGACATCGGCGCCGCCCGCCCCCCCGCCTTCGGCGCACACCGGCACCAGGTCCATGCCCATGGGCGACTTGCCGGGTTCGTCGCGCTGGTAGCTGGGATCCATCGGTGCCGCCCAGTGCCGTGGCGCGGCGCCATCGGCGCAGGGGCCGTCACCGCCTCCGGACTCCATGCCGGCCATGTCGTGAGCGCCGTTGCCCGCCAGCAACCAGCCGGCCAGTCCGCCGACGGCCAGCAGCAGCGCGCCCGAAATCAATGTGCGCAGGCTCATGGTCGAGTCTCCTGAAAAAGATGCAGAGTCGGGTCGGCCACCTGAGTCGCCAGCGCGGCGCGGGCGGTCCATTCCTCCACCCGGGCGCGCTCGACCCCGAGGCGCGTTTCCAGCAGTTGCTGTTGCGCGTCGACGACGGCCTGAAAGTCACCGGCACCGGTTTGCCAGTCGGCCTGAGCGGCCGCGAGATTCTGCCTGGCCAGCGGCAGCAGTTCGTTGCGGTACAGCGCCAGGGTCTGACGCGACTGCTGGACCTGCGCATGCGCACCGGCGACGGCCGCGGCGACCTGCCCGGAGAGGTCCCGTTGTGCCCAATGCGCGCGCTGGACATCGGCGCGCGCGGCCTCTACCTCCTGACGTCGCCGGTCGAAGTTCAGCGGCAGGTTCAGGCTGACACCCGCCTGCAGACGCTTTTCCGGTGGATCGAGCGTGCCGAGATGGCTCAGGTTCAGGCGCAGGTCGGGCATGCGATCACGCTGCGCGAGCTCGGCGCGGTGCGCGTACATCCGCTCGCGGGCGTCCAGCGCCTGGAGCGCGGGCTGGCGCGCCTGCGCGGTTTCGATCAGCACCGCGAGCGGCGGCAGGCCGGGTGGCTCCGGCCAAGATGCCGGCGCGCCCAGCGGCGTCTCCACGGGCTGGTCACGCAGCGCGTTGATTGTCGCCGCGATCGTCCGCTGACGTTTCACCAGCTCCAGTGCCTCGCGGCGCAGGCTGACCTCACGCAAACCGGCCTGAAGCACCGCCTGCTGAGTGCCGCGGCCACTGGCGTAGAGCTGTGTCGCGACCTCACCCAGCTCGCGCAGCAACGCCTGATCATCGGCATTGATCGCCAGCGCCTGGTGGACCAGATACCACTGACCGAACTGGCGCCTCGCCTGTTCGACGACCTGGAGCCGCAGACTCTCGAGATCCATGGCCTGTGCCTGACTGGCAGCCTGGGCCGCCTCGCGTTTCAGGTCCAGCTTGCCGGGCCACGGGATGGCCTGGCTGATCTGCCAGATCTGCCGGGTTCCGAGGTCCTCGTCACCGATCGTCTCCGGCGCAACCGCCCAGCCGAGCACCGGATCAGGCAGCGCGCCGGCCGGACCGACCCGGGCCTCGGCAGCAGCAAGGGCCTGGGCCAGCGCCTGTGGACCGGGATGGCGCGCAAGCACCTCGCGAACCAGCTCCTCGCCACTGAGCATGCGTTGTCCGGCACCGCCCGCGGCGCTACAGAGGTTGACCAGCGTCGCCAGCGCAAGCCCGACGATCAGCCGGGTCACGACACCGCCTCCGCTGGCTTGGGGCATGGAACCCCGCGCCCGCCGACAGCGACGAGCAAACGAGTGTCAACGGAATCGGCGAATCCGCCGGCCACACGCTGACCGCATGCGAGGGGCAAGACGGAAAGCACCCTGTCACGGGCGACCGCCTGACTCGGCGCGCGAACAGCCCGAAGGCCGGCCGCTGCGCCGGTGTAGAACGTTCTCATGGGATCTTCCTGAAGAGGCAAATCGGCGGCGCGGTTCAGGCGCCGGACGAATCGGGTTCAGGAATGATCTTGTGGTGGTCGTATCGGTGGGTGGCTGTGAGCCGGCAGCAAGCGCGCCGGATACGATTCGATCAATGCCTCCGTCGCCTGAACACCCGGCAGGATCAAGGCATCCGCCGGCAGCGACACATGCGCCAGCGCGGCGCAGAGGCTGGCGCACTCGCCGGCCGACATGTCGGAATCGTCCATGTGAACCTTACCGTGACAGCGCTCCGGCTCACCGGCCATCTCGCTGCCGGCCTCGTCATGCATCATCGGCGCGGGCGACCCGCAGACGAACGCCGTCGCCGTGCCGACCGGCATCCAGATCATCACGATCGTCAGGAGAATGTAGGTGGCTGTTTTCATCGGCGGTCAGGACTATCCAGCTTCATCATAAACCCTGGACCGTGGTCGAGAGTCAAGACGGCAGTGTCCGTCGCAGGACGGCCGAGACCGGATGAGACGCGGATCACGTCTGCCCGGAGCCGATTGGGAATGGCGCGCCCGGCAGGATTCGAACCTGCGACCGCCGGCTTAGAAGGCCGATGCTCTATCCAGCTGAGCTACAGGCGCGTGGGTTGCCATTCTAGGCGATGCGCGTCGTCAGGTCTGCGGTGACGGACATCCACGTGCCGACGCCCGGGCAGCCGCTACGGCTCCGGCGGACCACTGGGGCATCCCTCCCGGGACCCGACACGCTGCGACAACTCGCGACAAAGCCTCGCGGCCTGGTCGGCATCACCCCGAGCGCGCAGCAGCTTGGCGAGACGCACGGTGGCTACGGGTTCAAGAGGCGTCTGATCGAGCACGCGGCGATACCAGCCCTCGGCGGTCACCGCGTCACCCGACGCCAGATGAGCGTCCCCGATGAGAATGCCCAGGGGCGCCCGCCACGGGCCGATGCGCTGCGGCTCTTCCGCGTACTGACGATTCATGGTGGCGAAGGCCTGTTCGTACCAGCGAAGCGCTTCGGCGGTGTCACCGCCAATGGATGCGAGTTCGCCCAGGTTGATCATGGCCTCCCAGGCCGTGGCATCAAGTTGGATGGCGCGCTGGTAGCTCTCGCGAGCTTCGTCCAGCTTGCCCTGGGCCGAATAGGCGAAGCCAAGCGCCTTGTGCGCGTCCGCATCGCGTGGCGCCAGTCGAACGGCGCGGGCGGCAAGCGCTTCCGAGCGGGCGAGGACGGAGGCCATGTCGGGCCCCTGAGTGATGCCCTGCGCCAACGCATCGCCCAGCGAATTCGCCGACGAATCGTCACCTGGCGCCGACTGCCAGCGCACCACCCGCTGCACCAGCGCGTTGGCGAGGCCCGCCTGCGCCGGCGCATAGGCCGGATCGATCGCGATTGCCCGCTCGTACAGCACGATCGCGGATTCGTTGTCGGCTCGGGTGAACCGCATGTACAGATCGTGCGCGCGATCGGCCAGTCCCTCGGCGCCGGCCGATTGGGCTGCGTCGGATGCGGGCGATGTCGCCGCGGCTGACGGCGACCCGTCATTCATCCGATGGAACACGAGCGCCGCGATCAGACTCAGCAGCACCAGGGCACCCGCCAGTCTCCATGGCCGCGGGCGCGACCCTGAGCCCGGTCCGGGCTGCACCTCGGGGTCGCTCCGATCCGGCCGAACCTCGGCAATCAACCGATAGCCACGCTTGGGGATCGTCTCGACATAGGCCGGCGCCTGGGTCCGGTCACCCAGTGCGCGCCGGAGCTTGGACACGGCGCGCGCCAGGGAATCCTCCCCGACCACCACGCCGGGCCAGACCAGCG
>CALBOV010000019.1 GCA_937896565.1 uncultured Salinisphaerales bacterium | reverse complement strand
CGTTTCGTAGCTCTGCGATCCGAACAGCAGCAGCAGGTCGTTGCGAATCAGCGGTTCATGACGGGACAGCGCCTCGGGCACGTCCTCGTCGCGAGTCATCACCTGCAACTCGACCTGGAGAAAGCGCATGTCGCCCGCGGCGTCGGTCAGGTTCACGACAAAGGCCGGATCGAAGGCGTGGTAGATCGCCGGGCCTTTGGTCACCACTTCCTCCGTCACCTCGCCCTCGGCAACCTCCGCCTCGTCGTCACCGCTGAGGAAGAACCAGGCAGCGCCGCCACCGGCCGCCAGTATCACGACCACGGCGATCAGCAGGATGACCAGCATCTTCCCCGCCTGCTGACCCAGTCCGGCCAGGTGGTGCGAGCGCGGAAGATGGAGAACAGGGGCTTGGTTAACCGACATCGTGAAGTCTCGTCTGGACAGTGTGCTGCCCCCTTGGGGCAAGCCATGTGCCACACGAATACGCGCTGCCAGACGTTTGACGAAACAGCCTAATTAGCTGTTTTCAATGGAATTCAAAGTGATTAACTGAAGTCGCGGCGGTGAATTGACGGCGGTGCGAAACCACCCGCGACAAGAAGCCGACGTCAGGCCCAGGTATCGAGCCCGCCGAGGGTTCCCAGGGGGATCGAACGCCGCGTGTCGACCGGGATGGCGTCACCGACAGCGGCCCTGAAAGCCCGGTCTGACGCGGAATCACCGCCCTGCTCCCGGCCGGATGACGAATTTCCGTCAGCGTCCTGGAAATGCTGCTGCACCTCGACGTCGACCTTGGAAAAACCCGCATTGTCCAGTGCCGTTTGCAGGCGGGGCAGCGAATGCTGCAACCAGTCCAATGACTCGGGCTGGCGGGCGGCAAGCACCACGCGCACCTGCTGTTCAACCGTCTCGATCGCAACCTGCAACTCGCCCAGGGATTCGGGATGCAGACGCACCGTCGCCTTGTTGACGCCATCACGCAGCTGAAGCTGCAACTGCGCGGCAAGCTGCTCCGGGTTCGCGACCGGTGCCGCCGACATCGCCTGCGTCATCGCGGCAACCGCCGATGTATCCCCGCCCAGGGGTGCGGCCATGGAAATCGACAAAGGAGCGGTGATGCCCGCCGCGCCGGCATCCGCGACCGTCGGGATCACGGGACCGACTCGACCAGCACGAGCGACGGCCTGCTGCGCCGCGCCCTGAATCTGCGTGGAAGCGGTGATCGCCGACCTGTAGCTCTGATCGACCACGAGCGCCTTCGCTGAATCGGCGCCCGGCTGAGCTGGCCTGTCGCCGACGCCTTCGGCTTTCGCCGCAACCGGCCCCGATTGCCCCGGCCGGACCGGCGGCGGTTCCGCCGCGGGTTTGGCGGAGGTCTGCCGGGCGAGCGTCACGTCATCCACGGCCACATCAACCGGCTCGGAGCTGGCTGCCTCCGGCCGGGTCTGCGTCGCGGAGTCCACCGGCTTGGTGCCGCGGGCCGCGGGTTCCGCCCCACCCGACGGTGGCGATTCCTGTGGCGGCGATACCGGGGCCGCGACCGCGTGCTGCGATTGCAAACCGTCGGATGCCTGATCCAAGCGTTCCGGTTCGCGGGAGCCCGCGTTCCCCGCCCCCTCGGACAACATCCGGGAAAACTCGCCGTCCGACGGTGCATCCCTCCCGGCGGCGCGCACGGCGTCGACGGGTCGGGTCTCAACCGCGGATGCCGGGGCCAGGCCCATCATCCCGCGCCCTGAATCCATTGCGTCACCGCCGCCTCGTCCTGGTCCCGCTGTTCCCGGCGCCGGCGGTCGCGGTCCTGCTCATCACAAGCCACGCGGTGCAGGTGTTCCATCCTGCGATGCTCGGTCTGGCGCTGTTGCAGCTTGAGGTACTCACGACCGAGACCGGCCTGCTGCTGCTCGACGACGCGCGACTGCGCCCGGCAGGCATCGGCCAGCTTCGCGACGAAGGCATAGCGGTTGGCCAGGGCTCCCGCGGTCAGCGCGCCGCTCACGGTGGCGGCCGCGTACTCCGCCATGTACTGCTCCAGCGCCTGATGACGTTCCCGTTCCTGTTGCACGCGACTGCTCGCGGTGCTGACCGCGGCCTCCGCGCGTTCCTCACGCAGGCGATACACATCGACCAGCTGCCCTGTGCGTTGCGGATCACGCATGTTGTCCGTCCGAGTGAATGCCAATGGTGTCGAACAGCGCTCGCATGGAGTCGGGCAGGCTCGCGCCTTCATCCGGTGCCTGGCGCAGGTAGTCGAGAATGGCAGGCCAGCGCTCAACGGCGCGGTCGGTGACCGGATCGCTGCCGCGCTGGTAGGCACCGATGCGGATCAGGTCGATCTGCCGCTGGTAGGCCGAGTAAAGCTGCCGGAACTGGTTGCACACCGCCTGGTAGTCGCCCGAGGTGACCTGGCGGGCGACGCGGCTCACCGACGATTCGATATCGATCGCCGGGTAACGTCCGGTCTCGGCGATGTTGCGCGCCAGAACCACGTGGCCGTCAAGAATCGCCCGCGCGGTATCCGCCACGGGGTCATTGGGATCATCGCCTTCGGTCAGCACCGTGTACACGGCCGTGATCGAACCGGAACCGGCCTCGCCGTTGCCCGCTCGCTCCACGAGCATCGGCAGCCTGGCGAACACCGACGGTGGGTAGCCGCGTGTGGTGGGTGGCTCGCCAACGGCCAGACCGATCTCCCGCTGCGCCTGGGCGAAACGGGTCAATGAATCCATCAGCAGCAACACGTGCTTGCCGCGCGAGCGGAAGTATTCCGCGATCGCCGTCGCCCGCCAGGCCGCGTGCACGCGCATCAGCGGTGACCGATCCGCGGGCGTCGCGATGACCACCGCGCGCTGCATGCCTTCGGGGCCCAGCGTTTCCTGGACGAACTCACGGACCTCGCGGCCACGTTCGCCGATCATCGCGACCACCACGACCTCGGCGCTGGTGTGCCGGGTCATCATGCCCAGCAGCGAACTCTTGCCGACGCCGGAGCCCGCGAACAGGCCGATGCGCTGCCCGCGGCCGACGGTGAGCAACCCGTTGATGGCGCGCACGCCGACATCCAGCGGTTCGGTGATCGGCTCGCGTTCCAGCGGGTTGATCAAACCACCCATCAGCGACACCCGCCGGTCGGTGCGAGGTGCCGACAGGCCGTCCAACGGCTGCCCCGCGCCATCGAATACGCGACCCAGCAGGCCTTCGCCCACGGCCACCTCGCCGGAGCGACGATCCGGCAAGACGCGGGCGCTGGCCTTCAGACCGGTCATGTCGCCGGTGGGCATCAGGTAACTGCGGTCACCGTCGAAGCCGACCACTTCGGCCTCGACGAACCCGCCGCCCTCCACCTCGACGCGGCAGTGTCCACCGATCGGCATGCGGCAGCCGGAGGCTTCCAGCGTCAGTCCGATCGAGCGCTTGAGCACACCTTCGACGACGATGCCGCTCTCGGTCTTGGGCACGGCGCTGTAGCGACCCAGACGCTGGGCGACACGCTCGTTGCGTTCGGTCTGCCAGGGAAGGTGATGAACGGCCATGGACGTTACCGCCTACCGGAACGCCGGTGCGACGAGTCGCTCGACGCGGGCATCCAGCCGCGCATCCGCGCGCGCATCCGCGGTCTCGACCCGGCAGTCGCCGGGCTGCAGTCCGTCATCCGGCATCAGCTTCCAGTGCGGCCCCTCGACCGGCTGGTCGAGGTGTTCGCGCACAAACACGGCGTCGTCCGGGTTGAGGTAGACGGTCACGTTGCCCTCGGCTCCGGCCACCGACTCGACGGCCTCGTGAATCATGTTGCCGATCAGCTCCGGCTGGGTGGACAGCTCCGCGCGGACGATCCGCGCGGCGACGGCGGAGGCGATCTTCAGCAACGTCT
>CALBOV010000018.1 GCA_937896565.1 uncultured Salinisphaerales bacterium | reverse complement strand
TGCCGAGACGACGCAGCCGCGCAACCTGCTTGCGCCACTCCCCGTTCGTCGTCACCGGCCAACCGGACGAGTACGTGCCCGGTTCCTTGATGGATCGGCTTACAAGCGTCATGCCAGTAATGATCACCTTGTCGGTGATCTCGATATGTCCGGCCACGCCAACGGCGCCACCGAGCATGCAGTAGGCACCGATCGACGTGCTGCCGGCAATCCCGACCTTGGCCGCAATGGCGGTATGCGCACCGATGGTGACGTTATGAGCAATCTGGACCTGATTGTCGATCTTCACACCATCGCCGATCACCGTGTCCTCCACGGCGCCGCGGTCGATGGTGGTGTTCGCACCAATCTCGACATCGTTGCCGATCACCACGGAGCCAAGCTGTGGCACCTCGATCCAGCGCCCGGAATCCATCGCCAGGCCAAACCCGCGTGACCCGATCACCGCGCCGGGATGCACGGTGCAACGCTCGCCCAGCGTGACACCCTGCTCCAGCGTCGCGTTCGCGCCGATACTCGTGTCATCGCCGATAACGCAGCCCGAACCGATGACCGCGTTGGGACCAATCCGCGCGCCAGAACCGATCCGTGCACCTGCACCGATGCTGGCGCCGGCGGCAACAGCCACGTCGTCGGCCAGGACGGCCGAGGCGTCAATGGCCGCGCCGGGGGCGGCACCCGCCGTCACGCCACCGTCCGGCACGAACTCGGCCGCGACCCGGGCATAGGCCAGATAGGGATCGGCGGCAATCAACGCCGGAATCGCGAGGCCCTGTGCATCCGCTTCGGCGACGATGACCGCGGCGGCCCGGGTCTCGTCCAGATAACGGCGGTATTGCGGATTCGCCAGAAAGCTGATCGCGCCGCCTCGCCCGTTGGCCAGGGTGCAGACACCGTCGATTTCCACGCTGCCGTCACCGACCAGACGCAGTTCATGGCGTCGCGCCAGTTCGTCCAGGCGAATCCCCATCGGCTCCGTTATCCGCTTGCTGCCTAGTTGGCAGCTTCCAGACGGGCGAGCACCTTGGCGGTGACATCAACCGCTTCGCTGGCAAAGACCGGATCCTGCAACACGAGATCGTAGCTGCCTTCCTTGGCCACCGCCTCGATGACCTCGGAAATCTGGTTCATCAGCGTCTGGGCCAGCTCCTTTTCCCGCGCCGCGACATCCTCGCGGAACTTGCGCTCGGCGTAGTTGAAATCGATACGGCGCGTATTGAGGTCCTTTTCCGTGCGAGCCCGCTCGGCGGCGCTCATCACGTCGGCATTGCGCTTGAATTCCTGGAGATCCTCGGACAGCGACTTGCCATCCTGCTCCAGTTCCTTCGCGCGCCGCTCGAAATCGGCCTTCATCTGCGCTTCCATCTTCTTGTACTGCGGTGATTCCTTGATCAACCGCTGCGACTGGATGGTGGCGATACGGATCTCCGCCATGGCATTCCCGGTCCAGGCAACACCTGCGATCAGGAGTCCGACAATCATCAACGTCTGTTTCATAACACTAGGGGTTTGGTTCGAGTTGGGTTAGAAGCCGGTTCCGAATGTCAGCTGGAACCGGTCGGTTTCGTCCTCGGGCTCGGGACCGATCGGAATCGCGTAACTCAGATCGAGCACGCCGAGGAACGGTGTGAACCAGGTATAGGCAACACCATACGAACTGCGCAGCTCGCTGGTCTCGAAGTCATTGACCTCGTTGAACACATTACCGACATCATAGAACACGGACAGGCGCGTGCTCTTGTTGTCGGTCTCCAGCGGCGTCGGAATGATCAGCTCGTTCTGCGCATAGATCCGGAACTTGCCGCCAAACGGGTTGTTGAAACGGTTGCTCGGGGTGTCCCGCGGGCCCAGCGTACCATCCCTATAGCCACGCACCGAGCGCGATCCGCCCGCGAACAGGCGCTCGTAGGGCGGGATCAGTTCCGTGTCGCCGTAGCCGTCAGCCCAGCCGACCGAAGCGTTGATCTCGCCGAACAGGCCTTTGTAGATGGGCACGTACTGCTGGAAGTTGTAGAACGCCTTGAACACCTGCAGATCGCTGCCGGGAATCGTCAGGTCCATGGTCAGTCGATGCAGGGCACCGCGCGTGGCGAAGATCGTCCTGTTCCGCGTGTCGCGGATGATGCCGGTACGCAGTTCGAAGTTGTAGAACTTGGTGCCCTCGGCGATCACGAACTCCAGCACCTCATTCGAGGTGATATTCTGGTTCGCGAACGTCTCGATGGTCACCGCTTCCAGTCCGCCACCCAGCCGAATCGATGTGTATTCGGACAGCGGGAAGCCATAGGTCAGCGACGCGGTCGCCGTATTCGTGTCAAAGCCGGAGCTGAAGCGCACGACCTGCTCGGACTCGCGATACCGCAGATCAACTGTGCGGCTGATCCCTTCCGGCGTGGCATACGGGTTCGTCCAGCTACCCGAGATCGAGCGCGAGAATTCGTTCGATTCCACCGACGCGCTGACCCGATTTCCGGTACCCAGGAAATTGGAATGCGTGACGCTGCCGGTGAGCAGGAAACCCTGTGATCCGGAGAAGCCCACCCCGAGCTGAACGGAGCCCGGCGGCCGCTCGACGATCTCGAAGTTCACGTCGACGAGATCTTCGGTGCC
The DNA here is from genome assembly GCA_937896565.1 of uncultured Salinisphaerales bacterium. Lineage (GTDB taxonomy): Bacteria > Pseudomonadota > Gammaproteobacteria > Nevskiales > OUC007 > Abyssibacter. The sequence continues at coordinate 9,858 of CALBOV010000018.1, read as the reverse complement.
GGGCACCGGCTGCGTGTCGACCGTGGCGTCCTCGACGAAGGCCAGACGGGCCAGACGCACGCGGGAGCGCTCCACCGCGGCGCGCGAGAACACGGCACCTTCGAACTGGCGCATCTCGCGACGCAGCGTTTCGTCCTGGGTCTTCAGATTGCCGGAGAAGTTGATCCGCCGCACATAGACGCGCGATCCCGGCTCGACGTACATCGTCACCTTGACGGTCCGCTCGTCCTCGTCAATTTCCGGCAGTGGCCGGACATCGGCGAAGGCATAGCCGAAGTTCGACAGCGCATCACTGATGCGTTCGGCACCTTCGGTGGCTTCCTTGCGGGAGAAGGTATCGCCCGCTTCCAGCAAGACCAGGCGACGGAGCAGGTCCTCGTTGAGGATCAGCTCACCAGCCAGTTCCAGCGACGACACCGTATAGGTTTCACCCTCGGACACGTTGATCGACACATAGATATCCCGCTTGTCAGGCGTCAGCGCGACCTGCACGGAATCAACGTTGAACGTCAGATAGCCACGGTCCAGGTAGTACGACGACAGCGACTCGAGGTCGCCCAGCAACTGCTGCTTGGAGTAGCGGTCGGAACGCTGGAAGAACTTGTAGACCTTGCTCGGCTCGAGCTTGAAGACATCAAGCAATTCCTCGTCGGAAAACGCTTCGTTGCCGACGATGTTGATCTGTTCGATCTTGGCGACGCGGCCCTCCGTCACCTCGACGAAGATGCTGACGCGATTGTCGGAAATCTCCTTGACCTCGGTCTCGACCTTCACGTCGTAGTAGCCATTGGCGTAGTACTGACGCGTCAGCTCCTGCTGCACCTGATCGAGGATCACGCGGCGAAACAGCTCGCCCTCCTTCAGGCCGGCCGACTCCATCGCCTCGTCGACCTCCTCGCCCTTGATCTTCTTGTTGCCCTCGATCTCGAACGAGGCGATGGCCGGGCGCTCCTCGACCCTGACCAGCAGCGTGTCGCCCTCGCGCCCGAGCGCGACGCTTTCAAACAGGCCGGTCTGGTACAGGGCGCGGATCGACTGCTGACCGGTTCGCGCATTGAGTTCATCACCGGCCGTGACCGGCAGATAGGTCAGAATCGTGCCGAGTTCCAGGCGTTGCAGCCCGACGGCCTGGATGTCGTCGATGACAAAGCTGTCGTAGGCAGAGGCCGTTGCGGACAGAAGGCATGCAACAAACGCCCCCAGGATCCGTGATGTCACGGTTCGCATGATGTTTCGTACTCGGATTTATCCAATGAGCCGACTGATATCGTTATAAAAGGCCAGGCTCATCAACATGAAAAGAAGCAGCAGCCCGATCTGTTGGCCGGCCGCCTGAACGGATTCGGAAATCGGGGAGCCCTTCACCAGTTCGATCAGATAATACAGCAGATGCCCCCCATCCAGCACGGGCACGGGCAGCAGATTCAGCACACCCAGACTCACGGACACGATGGCCATGAAGCTGAGAAAGGTCACGATGCCCGCCTGGGCCGAATACCCGGCGTACTCGGCAATGTGCAGCGGCCCAGACACGTTCTTCACCGACACGTCACCGGTGATCATGCGGCCGATCATCCGCAGCGTCAGCCACGACATCCTCCAAGTCTGCGACATCGCCTCACTGACCGCCGCCAGGGGACCGTAGCGCACCTGGACCCGTCGCTCGGCGTAGAACCCTTCCGGAATCAGCGGCCCGGCACCCAGATAGCCATAGGCGCCGGAATCATCGTCCTGGCGCTCCAACCTGACGACACGCGAGATCGATTCACCGTCGCGATCCACCACGACCTCCACCGCCGCGCCAGGATGGTCACGCACCCAGTCACGCATCTGCGTCCAGGTGTCGAAGCGTTGCCCGTCAATGGAGACGACGCGATCCCCGCCTTGCAGGCCGGCGCGTGCCGCTGGCTGATCGGCGACCACGCTACCCAGCACCGGCTCCACGTCGAAACTGGGCGTGGTCATGCCGAGCCGCTCGAACAGGCGCTGCGGGTCAGCGGTCGCACCGGTCAGGTCCAGCACATGTGTCTGCGTGGTCCCATCGGCAGCCCGCACGTCCAGGGGAACGGTGTCCCCGCTTAGCGCGGCCTCGATGAGCCGGGGACGCAATTCATCCCAGCTCTGGATGCGATGACCATCGAGCCGGGTCACGATCATGCCCTGCTCCAGCCCCGCCTGACTGGCCAGGGTGCCATCCGGCACCGGACCGAGTTCGGGCCGCAGTGCGGCGGAACCGACGATGAACACCAGCCAGTAGGCGGCGATGGCGAGCAGAAAATTGGCGCCGGGGCCGGCCGCCACGATGCAGATCCGTTTCCAGACCGGCTGCACGTTGAACGCCATGGCGCGTTCAGACTCGGCGACCGCACCCTCGCGCTCATCGAGCATCTTCACGTAACCGCCCAGCGGGATGCTGGAGATCGCGTATTCCACGCCACTTCGAGGTGACACCCGCGTCCAGATCGGACGACCGAAACCGATGGAATAGCGCAGCACCTTCACCCCGAGGCGCCGCGCGACCCAGAAGTGGCCGAATTCATGAAACGCCACCAACACCCCCAGCGCGACGATGAAGGCCGCCGCCGAGAGCACCACATTGGCAAATGGTAGATCAAGCATGCCGTCTTCGCCCCTCCCGGTTGCCGATAAATTCCCCCGCGAAACGTCGAATTTCGCCGTCCATCGCGAGGATGGCGTCGATGCTGTCGGGCGATGCCTCCGAACCCGCCCGTGACAGGCTGGCATCGATCACCTCGGGAATCTCCGTGAACCGCACCGCACCCCGCAGAAACGCATCCACGGCCACTTCGTTGGCCGCATTCAACACCAGCGGCGCCGCCCCGCCGGCGACCAGGGCCTCACCGGCCAGACGCAGACAGGGAAAACGCTCCAGATCGGGATCACGGAACTCCAGCGGACCCGCCGCGACCAGATCCAGCGATCGGACGCCGCCATCGAGCCGCTCCGGCCAAGCCATGCCGTAAACGATGGGCGTGCGCATGTCCGGCTCGCCAAGCTGCGCCAGCACCGAGCCGTCGGCCATGCGCACCATCGAGTGCACGACGCTTTGCGGATGCACGATCACCCGGATTCGACCTGCCGGCAACCCGAACAGCCAGGCGGCCTCGATCACCTCGAGTCCCTTGTTCATCATCGTCGCCGAATCGACGCTGATCTTGCGCCCCATCACCCAATTGGGGTGGGCACAGGCGGCATCGGGCGACATGTCGGTCAGTTGATCCAGCGGCGTGTCGAGAAACGGGCCGCCTGAGGCCGTGAGCAGAATCTCCTCGACCCCGGTGGGCGCAAGGCCGCAACGGAAACCGCCCGGCAGACACTGAAAGATGGCGTTGTGCTCACTGTCGATCGGCAGCAGCTCGGCGCCGCCCGCCTCAATCGCGTCCATGAGCAGCGCGCCGGACATCACCAGCGACTCCTTGTTCGCCAGCAGTACCCGCTTGCCCTGTCGCGCCGCGGCGAGGGTCGGCAACAAACCGGCCGCGCCGACAATCGCTGCCATGACCTGCTCGGCGGACGGATGCTCGGCAACAGCCAGCAGCCCGGCCTCGCCCGGCACCACCTCGGTCGGGATCGAGTGCTCACGCAACAGGGTCGACAGCCGAGCCGCGGCGTCGGCATCCACCATGGCGACGAGGTCCGGCCGATGACGCTGGCAGATCGCCAGCATGCCATCCACGTCACCGCGGGCCGACGCCGCGACACAGCGGAAGCGGTCCGGATGCCGTTCGATCACATCCAGCGTGCTGGCGCCGATACTGCCGGTCGCCCCGAGAATCGAAATGCCGACGCTCACGCGCCCAGCCAGCGAAGCCCGAGCGCCAGCACCGGCGCGGCCGCGAACAGACTGTCCAGCCGGTCGAGAATGCCACCGTGACCGGGCAGCAGATGGCCGGTGTCCTTCACCTGCGCCTGCCGCTTGAACATGCTCACGGTCAGGTCACCGACCACGGAAAACGCAACGGTGATCAGACAGACAATGACAAACCCCGGGATACCCAGACGCCCGGGTTCAAAGACGAAGATCGCACCGAGAATCGCGATGAGCCCCGCCGCGGCAAAGCCCCCGAAAAACCCCTCCCAGGTCTTGCCGGGACTGATCTTGGGTGCGAGCTTGCGACGCCCGAACCGGTGCCCGGCGAAGTACGCGCCGGTGTCCGCGGCCCAGACCAGCGCCAGCAGCAGCAGAACATGCAGCGGACCCGAGTTTCCGGGGTGGCTGTGCAGGAGCATGATGCCCAGATAGGCCGGAATGAACACCAGCCAGCCCGTGGTCACCGCCAGCCCGGGCGCGATCCGGCCATTGCGGAAGACCGCGGGATAGGCGCGCAGCCACACCGCAGCCCCAATCCACCAGAGCAATCCGATCACCAGGGTCGCGTCCACGATCGGGCTGGCCTTGTCCTGGCCGAATGCGGCAATCAGCAACGCGGCCGCCACCGGGGTGAACACCACATGCCAGGAGGTATTGGCCAGGGCCGACAGCCGGGTCCATTCCTCCACCGCCAGCAACACGACCAGCGCCAGCACCGCACCGACGGCCCAGGCCGGTCCGAACCAGATCAGCGCCAGCGCGATCGGGCCCAGTACCAGCGCGGTGGCTACCCGCTGCCACAACATCAGGAACTGACCTCGGCGAGCCCACCGAAGCGGCGCTCGCGATCACCAAACCAGTCCAGCGCATCCAGCAGGCAGCGTCCGTCAAAGTCCGGCCACAGCACCGGTGTGAAATAAAGCTCGGTGTAGGCGAGATCCCACAGGAGGAAGTTGCTGACGCGCTGATCGCCGCCGGTGCGGATGAACAGGTCGGGATCGGGCCAGTCCGCCAGATCGCGGTAGCGAGCCAGGCAGTCTTCATCGACGTCGGTCGGGCTCAGTACGCCAGTCGCGATGTCCTGCGCCATTCTTCGCGCGGCCCGCGCCAGATCGTCACGACCGCCATAGCCGACCGCGATGGCCAGGTGCATCCGCGTGTTGCTGGACGTCAGGGTCTCGGCCTGCGCCATCCGCTCGCGCAGTGCAGGGGCCAGGCGCGCGTGATCACCGATGAAGCGCAGGCGCACACCGTTTTCATGCAGCTCGGCCACCTCGCGGTCCAGCGCCTTCATGAACAGTTCCATCAGGAGCTTCACTTCCTGGATGGGGCGTGCCCAGTTCTCGCTGGAGAACGCGAAGACGGTGAGGTATTGCACCCGGGATCGGATGGACTGCTCGACCAGGGCGCGCAACGCGCGAACCCCGGCCCGGTGCCCGGCTGTTCTCGGCTGGCCGCGGCGGCGGGCCCAGCGGCCATTGCCGTCCATGATGACGGCCACATGTTGGGGAATAGACACGATGCTCGACGTCCTGAACCGTCCGAAACGACCCGGCTCTAGACGGCCATCATCTCCTCTTCCTTCGCCGTCAGCTTGGCATCCACCTTGGCCACGTGCTCGTCGGTGATCTTCTGGATGTCCTGCTCGGCGCGACGCAGGTCGTCCTCGGAGATCTCGCCTTCCTTCTGCAACTCCTTGAGATCGGAGTTCGCGTCGCGGCGCACATTGCGTATGGCGACACGGGCGTTCTCCGCCTCGGCGCGCACCACGCGCACCAGGTCGCGGCGACGCTCCTCGGTCAGCGGCGGCAGCACGATGCGGATCACGGTGCCGGCGGTGTTCGGGTTCAGGCCCAGATCCGACTTCAGCAGTGCCTTCTCGATGATGCTGACCATGGGTTTTTCCCAGGGCTGAATCACCAGCGTGCGGGCGTCCTCACTGTTGATGCTCGCGGCCTGGGACAGCGGCACATCGGAGCCGTAGTACTCGACCGAAACATGGTCGAGCAGGCTGGGGTGGGCGCGCCCGGTGCGGATCTTGGTGAACTCCTGCTGCAGCACGTCAATGCTCTTGTCCATGCGCTGCGAGGCGTCTTTGAGAATATCCTGGATCATTGGTTCGTCCCGTCTACCAGAGTGCCGACGCTGGTATCGCCGGTCACGATTTTCATCAGGTCGCCGTCCGCCGTCATGTCATAGACGCGCAGCGGCACCTTGTGGTCACGACAAAGCACGATGGCGGTTTGATCCATCACCTTCAAGCGCTTGTCGAGAACCTCGTCGTAAGTCACGCGATCGTAACGCGTTGCCGAGGGGTCACGCATCGGATCGGCCGAATAAACACCGTCGACCTTGGTCGCCTTGAGCATGAGATCGGCATCGATCTCGATCGCCCGCAGGCTGGCCGCCGAATCGGTGGTGAAGAACGGATTGCCCGTCCCGGCCGCGAACACCACCACCCGCCCCTTTTCCAGATGACGGATCGCGCGGCGGCGGATGTATTCCTCGCAGACCTGATTGATGCGGATCGCCGACATCACACGGACCTTCTTGCCGGCCCGCTCGATGGCATCCTGCAAGGCCAGCGCGTTGATCACCGTGGCCAGCATGCCCATGTGGTCACCGGTAACCCGGTCCATACCGCCACCGGCCAGCCCCTCGCCTCGGAAGATGTTGCCTCCACCGACGACGATGGCGACCTCGACACCGATATCCATGACCTCGCAAACCTGTCGAGCGAGCTGCGCCAGAACCTCCGGCGAGATTCCGAAGTCGGCGTCCCCGAGCAGGGCCTCACCGGAAAATTTGAGCAGGATCCGCTTATGAACAGGTTCGGGCATCGACATCTCCGGTTGAAGAACTCCAGTGTGACGCGATTTTCGGGCATGTGCGCCCCAAATCGCCCCGACAGTCGTCTGTCGGGCAAAAAAAGGCCCCGGAGTCCGGGGCCTCGACGTGCAAGGTTCAGGCCGATGCGCGCGCTTGCGCCATCACCTCTTCCGCGAAGTTCGTTTCTTCCTTCTCGATGCCTTCGCCGACCTCGAAACGGATGAATCCGGTGACCGCCGCGCCCGCCGCCTTGAGCAGCTTCTCGACGGTCTGGTCCGGGTCCTTCACGAAGGGCTGACCGTACAGCGTGATCTCGGCGAGATACTTGTTCAGACGGCCAACAACCATCTTCTCGATGATCTCGGCCGGCTTGCCGCTGTCGGCCGCCTGAGCGACCAGAATGTCCTTCTCGCGCTGACGCACGTCCGCCGGCACATCATCCGCCTTGACGAATTCCGGCTTGCTGGCCGCGATGTGCATGGCCAGATCGCGCGCGAGCGACTCGTCGCCGCCGCTGAGGCCGACCACCACGCCAATGCGCTCACCGTGCAGGTAGTAGCCCAGCGTATCGGCTTCCAGCGTCTCGAAGCGACGGATGTTGATGTTCTCGCCCACCTTGGCCACGAGGGCGCGACGACGCTCGTCGAAGGTTTCTCCACCGACGCTCGCGCCGGTCAGGGCCTCGACGCTGTCGACGCCGCCGGCGGCCACGGCTTTCGCCGCGTCTTCCGCCAGCGCGACCAGGCCGTCATTCTTGGCGACGAAGTCGGTCTCGCAGTTGATCTCGACGATCGCGGCCTTGCCGCCGTCGACATGAACACGCACGAGACCCTCGGCGGCCACGCGGGACGCCTTCTTGTCGGCCTTGGCCTGGCCTTCCTTGCGCATCTTCTCGATGGCGGCCTCGATATCGCCGTCGGTGGCCTGCAAGGCACGCTTGCAATCCATCATCGCGGCGCCGGAACGCTCGCGCAGTTCCTTGACTTGTGCAGCTGTAATAGCCATTTCGACTCCGAAATCTGGTTCGATCAGGACGCGGCGGGCGCGTCTTCGGTCACTTCCACGTACTCGTCGCTCTTCGCGGCGCCGGTCGTCACCACGCCGCGCCCGTCGAGCACCGCGTCGGCGATGGCACTGGTGTAGACGCGGATGGCGCGAATCGCGTCATCATTGCCGGGAATCACGCAGGCCAGACCGTTGGGCGAGTTGTTGGTGTCGACCACGGCCACGACCGGAATACCCAGCTTGCGGGCTTCTTCCACGGCGATCTTCTCGTAGCCAACGTCGATGATGAACAGCGCGTCGGGCAGGCTGTTCATCTCCTGGATGCCGCCGATGGAGCGCTCCAGCTTTTCCATCTCGCGACGCAGCTGCAGGCCTTCCTTCTTGGTCACACGGTTGATGGAACCGTCCTCGACCATCTTCTGCAGCACTTCCAGGCGGCGGATCGACTGCTTGACCGTCTTGAAGTTGGTCAGCATGCCACCCAGCCAGCGCTGGTTGACGTAGGGCATGCCACAGCGCTCGGCGGCGGCCTGAACGTCTTCACGCGCGGCACGCTTGGTGCCAACGAACAGCACCTTGCCGCCATTCGCGGCGAGACGACCGACGTAGCTGCAGGCGTCCTTGAGGAGCGGAAGCGTTTCCTCGAGGTTGATGATGTGAATCTTGTTGCGATGCCCGTAGATGTAAGGTTCCATCTGCGGGTTCCAGTAACGGGTGCGATGCCCGAAGTGAACGCCGGCTTCCAAGAGCTGGCGCATGGTGATATCAGCCATGTCTTTTAAGTCCTGTTTGTACGGGGTTGGGCCTCCACGCTGCCCGCCATGCCGATTCCGCGAACGGAACACCCCGCATGACGTTGATTGGAGCGTGTGAGAAGTTAGGATTCGCCGAAGAAAACTCGCGACCGGAGGCCTCGAATTGCCTTTGCGGCGCGCGATTTATACCATAACGCTCATTCCTAATCCAAGCGCCCACCCGGGCGCTTTTTTGACTCCGGACCCCGAATGCCTGTTTCGATCAAAACCCCCGAAGAGCAAGACGCCATGCGAGTCGCCGGCGCGCTGGCAGCCGATGTGCTGGTGATGATCGAGGAACACGTCAAGCCGGGTGTCACGACCGGCGAGTTGGACGCCATCTGCCACGACTACATCGTCAACCAGCAGAAGGCGGTTCCCGCCCCACTCGGCTATGGCGGTGGTGGTGGGCGCCCGCCGTTTCCGAAGTCGATCTGCACCTCCGTCAATCATGTTGTCTGTCACGGGATTCCGGGCAGCAAGAAGCTCAAGCGCGGCGACGCCCTGAACATCGATGTCACGGTGATCAAGGACGGATTCCACGGCGACACATCAAAGATGTTCTTCGTCGGGGAGCCGAGCGTCCGTGCGCAGCGTCTGGCCGATGTCGCGCACGAATGCATGATCGCCGGCATCCGCCAGGTGCGGCCGGATGCCACGCTGGGCGACATCGGCGCCGTCATCCAGCAGCACGCCGAATCCAGCGGATTCTCGGTCGTGCGCGAATACTGCGGACACGGCATTGGCCGCGTCTTCCATGAGGACCCCCAGGTCCTGCACTATGGTCGCCCCGGCACCGGCATGAAGCTGAAGGCCGGCATGACCTTCACGATCGAGCCGATGATCAACGCCGGTCGCAAGGAAACGCGGTTGCTGCCGGACCAGTGGACCGTGGTCACCAAGGATCATTCGCTGTCCGCGCAATGGGAGCACACCGTGCTGGTCACCGATGACGGTTTCGAGGTTCTGACCCTGCGCAACGGCGAGATGTAATGGACACCGAACTCGCTTCATTCGGAGTCGAGGACGAGCCGGACGTCATCAGCGCACGCAAGCTGGACAAGCGCCTGGCCGAGGCCGGCACCGACGTCACCGCGTTACGCGGCGTTCTGAGCTGGGGCCGCGATCTCGTCTCGACCAATTTCTACGCTGGCGTCTCCGCGCATGCGCTGGTGCGGGCCAATTCCCGCCTGACCGACCAGACACTGGCCCATCTGTGGAATCACACGCTGGGCGACGCCGCCGATACGCTGGCACTGGTCGCGGTCGGTGGATACGGACGCTCCGAGCTGCTGCCGCATTCGGACATCGATTTGCTGGTGCTCTATCCGGAAGCCGGACTGGGCGATGCCGAGCGCCTGCTGGAGCAGTTCCTCACCGCGTTGTGGGATCTGCGTC
>CALBOV010000017.1 GCA_937896565.1 uncultured Salinisphaerales bacterium | reverse complement strand
TCCTGCTCAAACCCGACGAAGACCGGACGATGGCGCCGCAGCGCGTAGCCCTGGTTGGCCACGAAGGTCTCGGAGTACGCCAGCAGACGCTTGCGGAACACCAGCGCCGCAGGTTTTCCAGTCTCTGGTGTCATCCGGAAGCCCGGACGGATCTGACCAGGTCGAGCCCGCTCGGAGCACCCCAAAACACGGATCGTCGCATGCGCTTCAGTATACTCGGCCTACCCCGAACATCCGGCACGCCGTGACCGATCGCCACGAATCCTCCGTCATCATCAGCACCTACAACCAGCCCGACTGGTTGGAAAAGTGCCTGTGGGGATTCGCCTACCAGCGGGATCGCCGGTTCGAGGTAGTCATCGCCGACGATGGTTCCCGGCCCGAGACACGACAGCGCGCGGAAGCCGTCTGCGACCATTTCGACCTGCCGCTGAACTACGTCTGGCACGAGGACGATGGCTTCCAGAAATGTCGCATCCTGAACAAGGCGATTCTTGCCGCGCGGTCGGACTACCTGATTTTCACGGACGGTGACTGCATCCCCAAGCCGGATTTCATCGCCACCCATTTGTCGATGCGACGGCCGGGGCATTTCCTGTCCGGGGGCTACTTCAAGCTCCCGATGTCCACCAGCGAATGCATTGGCGAGGACGATGTCGCATCCGGGCGCGTCTTCGATGGCGCGTGGCTGCGCGCGCACGACGTCACCGCGCCGTGGAACAAGCTGCTGAAGATCACCGCCACGCCCCGGCAAGCCCGGTGGGCCAACCGGCTGACGCCGGCCAATCGCTCGTGGAACGGCAACAACTCGTCCACCTGGCGATCACTTGCCATCCAGGTCGGCGGGTTCGACGAGCGCATGGGTTACGGCGGCCAGGACCGTGAATTCGGCGAACGGCTGATGAACGCGGGCATCAAGCCGATCATGATGCGCTACTCCACCGGCATGCTGCACCTGGATCATTCTCGCGGCTACCGGAACGAGGAAGGCATCCGCAAGAATCGGGCGATCCGGGCGGAAACGAGGCAATCGCGTCGCACGGTCACGGAATTCGGCCTCAATCTTCACGAGGCCACGCCGCCGAGTTGAGCCGGCACCTGTTAAGGAAGCACTGATTTATTCACGCCGCCAAGTTGCCGCGGGAAAACCGGCTCCGTCTTGGTGGTGTGAATAAATCAGTGCTTCCTTAACTCAGGGCATCGACGGATTGTGACGCCGCCAGGTCATCCACCGACGCCGAGCTTTCCAGTTCGAGGGCTGGATACGCAGGATCTCCCGCATCGTCGCATGGGCGGATTCGAAGTCACCGGCCTTGCGCTGGCGGGTGGCCACGCGATGCAGATGCATCACGAAAACCTGGGGATGCGCGGCGAGATACGCCCGATTCTTCTCGACGACGCGCGCGTCGGATGCGTTCTTGCTCGCGTAGTCGCTCCCGTCGCTCGCTCGCGGTCCATCATGCTCGCGAAACCATACGGTCGGGGCGGCCAGCCGCACCCCGGGATGGTCATGGCTGATCAACCGGTAGATCAGATCGCGGTCTTCGGAGACGCAAAGCGCCTCATCGAATCCATCAAGCGCGACAAACGTCTGGCGATGGACGGCGAGACCGCTGGTCACCAGCTTGGCCGCCGCCAGGTGAGCCTGTTCACCGGATGATGGCCCAACACGCAACGACTCCGCGTTTTCCCTGCGCTTGAGCACACCTTCACCATCGGTCATCCACCGCGCGCCCCACAGCCAGCGGACATCCGGATTGTCACGGACGGCGACCTGCATCTGCCGCAGAACCTGACCATACAATCGATCATCGTCGTCCAGGAACAGAACCCATTCGCCGCGAGCCTGCCGCACCCCGAAATTGCGCGTTCCAGCGACACCGGTCCCGGTCTCGCCCTCCGCGACATGAAAAACCCGGACCCGATCGTCGCTCAGCGTCGCGAGCCACTGTTCGGTGCCATCGGTGGAACCGTCGTCAACAACCACCAGCTCCCAGTCGGTCTCCCCCTGAGCGAACACGCTACCGATCGCATCGGGTAGCAGCTGCATCCGGTTCCGCGTTGGCAGGACGATGGACCAGGTCATCGGATCATTCACCCGCATCCGGCAGGCCAAAGCGATCGACCAGCTGCTGGTGGGCCTCGGTATCCAGCGCGTCGAGCACCTGCTCCTTGTCCTCGTCCGGCACCAGCGCCTCGAACTTGGATTCCGGCATCTCGATCGGGTCGGAGGAGTTGGCGAGGTGCGGCCGGCTGCGCGAGATCACCTGATCCAGCTCGCCGCTGTCGGTCAGTTCGGGCACGTAGGGAATGTCCAGTTGACGGCACAATCGGCGCAACGTCACCTCCGGCACCCGAGCAAGAGACTCGAATTCCACAAACGCGTGCCCTGGGCTGTCCACGTAACGCAAGGACTCGTGAATCGCCCGATTCCAACGCTGCACGCCGTCCATGGGATCACGCAACCGAGACGCCGGGTGCAGATACTTGAACGCGCGGTCGAGAATCGACCCCAGGACGTCCTCTCCGCGTCTGAAGATGTGAATGAAGCGGGCGTTCGGCATGTACTTGCGAATCACATCCACGTGAAACAGATGCTCCGGTGACTTTTCCAGCCACATCGAGCAGCCAGCCCTCAGCGCCTGTGAATCCAGATAGTCCCGGAAGGTGTCGACCGTCGTGCGGTAGAACAGCGACGGCTTGTACTCAAGCGGCTGCCCGTCCAGACGCATTGCCTCGCAAGTCTTCCGCAAACCATGCCGCTCCTTGCCGGTGGTCAGGCCCAACCTGGCCAACCAGCCACGACGGGAACCGACCGTATTGCGAAAAAACTCGGTCTCCGGAGTGGAATAAATGTCCGGGTGCCGCGCGAGCGCGACCTGAAGCAGCGTCGTTCCGGAGCGCTGACAGCCGAACATGAACAATCGCCGTTCAATCCGGTTGTGGGTTGAAGCTTCGTGCATGGGTGCGTCCTGGAAACGCGATGAGGCGTATCTGCGCGCGTAACATCTACAGGATCGCACATCCTGTTTCGCTAGCTCGACCACGGGAACGGAATATCGGCGCCGTAGCCATCGGACGCTCCGGCCCCTGACGCCCGACACGGACCCTGAGCCTGCAACCAGCGGTCAATGGCCTGAAATCGGCGGACCGGCAGGGTACGATTCAGCGAACGTCAACCGCAATCACGCTTTCCTCGGCCACCCACTCGATCCGTGTCAGACGCTGCCGACCACCGCCTGCTTGATCGCCTGCTGACCCATGCCAGGCATACCCCGTCGGCACCGGCGATCGTCACGTCCGATGGCACGCTCGACTATGCAACCCTGGCCCGTCGCGTCCACGGCTGTGCGGAAGCGCTGATGCAGATGGGCGTCACGTCAGATTCAACCGTCGCGCTTGCCTGCGAAGCCGAGGTCCCGCACCTGATCGCCTCGCTGGCGCTCGCGGCGCTCGGCAGCAGCCAGCTCGCCCTGCCCAGCCACGAACCACCCTCGTTCCGCGACGAACTGGCGCAACGGATCAACGCGACACATCGGCTCGGGGAGGAGGACATCAAGCGCCTGAGCGCCGCTGACACGTCATCGTTATCGGTGACCGACCGACCAGCCAAGGGCTCGGCCGGGCTGATCTATCTGTCGACCTCGGGCACGACCGGTGCACCCAAACTGGTCGTACTGGGTGACAACGATCTGGTCAGTCAGGCTCCGCGCCATATCGGTTCGCCGCAGGAGCGGTTCGCGTGCATCGCGGGCATCGAGCACAACTTTGCCAAGCGCCACCGCCTGTACTGCGTCGCCCAGGGCGCAGCCAACGTGTTTCTTGAGACAACCGGCATCGACACGGTGCCGGCGCAATGCGACGCACTGGAAGTGAACGTGCTGCACGTGTCAGCGTTTCAGGCACGCGATCTGCTCGGTGCGAGAGACTTGGAGGCCCTGCGCAACCTGACGCTCAAGATCGGTGGCTCGCATGTGCCACTCGCGCTGAGAAACGCCCTGATGGACCACATCACCCCGACGCTTTACACGGGCTACGGGACGACGGAGACCGGCGCGATCGCCTTCGCCGGGCCTGGGCAACACGACGCCGAAGAATCCGTGGGCGTTCCGCTATCGGGCATCGAGCTGCGCATCGCGCCCACGGATCCAGATACGCCGACCGCGACGGCGGAAGCGCCGGGCGAGATTCTGATCCGCGCCGATGGTCTTTTTCGTGCCTATCTGGGGAACCCCGGAGAGACGGCTCGCCGCCTGGTGGATGGCTGGTTTCACACCGGCGACCTGGGGTTCCTCGACGCACACAACCGACTGGTCCTGCGGGGTCGTCGGGATGACATGTTCGTGTTCAACAGCATGAACATCTACCCGCAGGAGCTGGAAACCTGCATCCGCCAACACGGCGCTGTCGAGGATGTGGCCGTGGTACCCCGACACTCCGCGGTGCACGGCGCCATCCCGGTCGCGATCGTTCAGGCGAAGACGGGCGCGGCGCTGGACCCGGGCGACCTTCGCAGCTTCGCGCGCGAACGACTCGGGCTGCGATGCCCGCGGCAGTTTGTTCTCGTGGATCACGTGCCGCGCAACCGGACGGGAAAGATTCAGCGCGACGCGGCACAGGCGCTGATTGCCGAATGAAGCCTCCGATCACGCCAGGCGCCGTTCGGCCGACCATTCTGGACGCACTGGACTACGCCAACGCGCTGGGAGACCTCCCGAAATCCGCGATCCGCGCATTCGTCGAGGAGCGCGGCGACATCACGCTGGCCGAGCTGGAATTGAACAGCCTGGCGCGCATGGAACTGCTGATCGCGCTGGAGGTCGAGCACGGAGTTTCAGTGCTTCCCGACGAGCTGGCCGGATTCTCCTCACTGGGTGAACTGGCCCGATGCGTCGCCGCGAGGACGCAGACCGCAAAACCGCCCACGCTCGGCGAGACGGTGATCGCCGTCGACGACACGGCCTCCCCGGCGAACCATCCACAAAGCGTGCGGCTGTACCGGCGTGGACTTCGACTCAGCAGAACGGCGAACCAGCTGAACAAGCTCCACATCAGTCTGGAGAACCGGCTGACGCCGCCGGAGCTCGAGGAAATCCGAACCTGGGCGCGGCAGCCCTCGCCGACCGGTGCCGAACTCCACCCGGACACCAAAGCGTGGCTCGAACGCCTTGATGCCCTGGACGCGCAGTCGCCGCGGGAAGCGCCCGCGCCGTTCCAAGCCTGTCGCGTTGCGCCCGGCATCCGCCATTGCGTCGGCCCGGGCGAGCGCCGGGACAAGTCGCTGCTCCTGTGCTTCACGACGCGCGCCTCGCGCATGATGATGCCGTTGCCCGTGTTCCTGCAGTACATCGACCCGTCGCGTTTCGACCTGTTGATCATCGCCGATGGTCATCGCACAAGCTTCGAAGGCGGTGCTCCCCACCTCGGCACGACACTGGACGAGGTGATCAACACCGTGGGTGAACTCGCGGTGCTGCGAGACTACGCGTCACTGCGCACCCTGGGCTGCAGCGGCGGCGGATACCCGGCGATTGTCGCGGCTCAGCAACTGGGCGCCGAGCTGGGCGTCAGCGTCGGCGGCCGCTTCGAGCACGGCCAACGCCTTGCCCGCTGGCGCAAGGTCAGGCGCACGCGAACCGGAACGAGCGGTCGGGGAATGACCTTGTTGCTGATTTATGGCGCCGAGAAAACGCGGGATCAGAAGTTCGCGACCGCGATCGCACGCGCTTCGGGTGCCACGCGGATGCCGCTACAAGTCGCGGATGACGAGCTCGGTCACCTCGTGCTCGACAAACTCCGCGCCCGAGGCGAGCTGAAGGCCCTGCTGGACGCCACGATCTGCCAGCCAGCACCCGGCCCATCACCTATCCGGTAAACCATCGGGCCATCAGGGCGACACGATCAGCGTCTGCGCAAAATGGTCGGCCGCGGCATCCATCGCCAGCAGGAACCACAGCGGGGAGTACCAGAAGGCATGCGGCGCCAGAGAAATCTCCATCAGCGCCGCCGAGTTGCCCGTCGATCGATACCCCTCCAGCAACGCCCGCGAATGCGAGATCGGCACAACCGTGTCCTGCCGACTATGGATCAACAGCAGATCCGGCTCCGCCTCCTCATCAAGCTGATTCAGGACGGATGCGAACGCGCGCGTCTCCGTGTCGGGAGCGCCTTCGTCGTTCAGAAATTCCGCCCACCAGCTGCGATCGGTCGGCCCGGACTCCGGAGCGAGTGCGACCACCGACTGCACCGCGCTTGAGGCACCGGGCGAGCCACCTGCTCCCTCCAGACTCCCGACGTCGGCCGTCGCCCCCACGAAGGCGGCGAGGTACCCGCCCGCCGAGGCGCCGAACAGTCCGATCGCATCCCGGTCCAGCCCGTAGGCATCGGCATTGGCGCGAACCCAGCGGACAGCCGCCTTGCAGTCTTCGATCGCGCCCGGGAAAAGCGCTTCCGAAGACGTCCGGTATTCGATGCTCGCGGCGGCGATGCCTCGCTCCGCCAACGCGGCCGCCATGGGCCCGAACGCCGCCTTGTCACCGCGCCGAAACCCTCCGCCACGAATGGCGATGACCACGGGCGTCGGCACCGCGATGGGGGTGTCCGGCAGAAACAGGTCCAGGCGTAGCTCCCGATCCTCGTAGCTGGCGTAAACGAGGTCGGGCACCACGGTATGGCGCGGGTGGACCGGCAAGCCCTGATCGCCGGAGCAGCCATGGAGCACGGTGGCCGCGATCAGTACGACGAACGCAAAGCCGCAGCTCGGCCGGCGTCGCTCAGGCGACACCGCTCTCATGCGCGGGAACGCGGCCGAAAGCAGCCAGTGGCGACAAACCCGAGCGTCATGTCCCTAGGTTCGGACGATCCTCACACCCAGATGCAGCGGAATATCCGCCACCGGACCGAAGAATTCCGGGTCCAGCGCGAGATGCTCGGCGGTCACGCCCAGCTCCTTGATATCGGGCAGCGCTCGGAAACCCGCTTCGCGCAGGCCGTCGAAGTAATCGGCGAAGGTCTTGTGAACCATCTGAACGGGGAGCAGCGTTCCGTCGCGCCGGGCGATCTCACCGGGGAAGCGCTCATCAACGCCGCTGAAGTAGCCGCGCCCCCGCACGTCGAAATAAAACGGCGGCGCATGGGTAGTACGAATGAAACCCAGCGCGGGATGAGGCACCGAGAACACGAAGCGGCCACCGGGACGCAACACCCGATGCACCTCGGCGAACGACCTCCGCATCTGATCGACCGTGAGGTAGTTGTAGAGGAACACCGCGACAACAAGATCCATGCTCTGGTCATCAACGGACACCGGCTGCGTCGCGTCCCCCTGCCGGAAGTCGAGACCGTACCCGTCAGCCTCGTCCTGACGCCGAGCCGACGCCACCATCTCTCCGGACAGCTCCACGCCGATGACCCGGGCCGCGCCGCGCCGGGCGAGCTCCCGACTGCAGTAGCCCTCGCCGGCACCGAGGTCCAGCACCGTCTGGCCGGCAACATCGCCGCAAAGCTCGAACACCGGTGGCCGGCCGGTGAAATCCGAGAGGCTCGAGGGCTCGCGGCGGGCCCACTTGTCGGCGTTGACGTCGTAGAGTTTTTCAGTGTCCATGAGCGATTCGGTCGGGCTGGCTGGCGCGGGCGAGCAGAACGTCCCAGAACGCCGTACGCAGGTTCAACGAGGAGATCACACCGAAGCGCACCGCCTCCCTCACATCAGGGTTGTCGCAGAGCTCTTCGGTGATCGCGAGCAGGGACGCCGCATGGCCGTCATCGCATTCGATGTGCAGTTCAAAAAAGTGCTCGTGTTCAGCGGCGAGGCAGGTATGGTCCCGAATCCCCGCGAGCAACTGCCGATAGATGTCGGACACCAGCAGTTCAGTCGCGATGCCGATGGCGCCGATGCCGACACCAACCTGTCCGGACTGACATTTTTGCAGGAACAGATCGCGCCAGACACGCACCGTAGTGCAGGGCACGAACGCCCGCTCGATCGCTTCGGTAACGCCGGTAGCGCGGCGGAAACGATCGAATAGTTCAGCGTGAGGCGTGTGGTCGCAATCCTGTCCGACCAACCCCTGTTCCTCTCTCAGATTTTCCGACAGGACTTCTCGATGCCGCTTGATCGCCAGACCATTGATCACCGCCTGCAGGTAGCTCGTGAAGCCGGAGCTGTACACGTAGTACTGCAACGCGAAGTCTCGCACCGCAAAATCCATGGACGGAAACTCGCCCTGCGCGAATCGCCGCAGGTACGGGTGCCGCACGGCACTGTGCCCCAACGCCTCTGACTTGAGCACCTCGACGAACTCGGCAGCGCTTCCCTGATACAGCAATGCCAGAGAAGACCGAGCGGGCGCTTCAGCCGGTTGATCCACCGGTCGCGTCATCATCATAGGTTTGCCCGTTCGCATGGACAGCCCGGGTCAGCGCGAGCCGCACCCCGCCACCTTTGCCAATTGGGGCGCCGATCCGCCATCGAACCCCGCGGAACGCGCGTGTCCGCGTGCGACCAGCACCCCTCCCCATCGCCGGAGAACTTAGCAGGATTGACGGGGCATTGCCCACATCATCATCCGGCAGACCGAAACTCCATCAGTGGAGCCATCGCGTCCACTGCTCCCGTACCACCGCCGCCGAGCCGGCCATGACCTGCTCCGGCTCCTCGGGCTTCCTGTCGGCCAGCACATGCCGATGCATGCGCGAGCGAATGTCCAGATAGGTGTC